>JBOEHD010000182.1:0-62302 GCA_050633745.1 Acidimicrobiales bacterium | reverse complement strand
TCGAACACGTCCTGCCCATCTTTCATGGCGAAGGGGCTAACGGAAAAAGCACTCTGCTTGACGTCATCCTCGAAGCGCTCGGTGACTACGCAGGCATGGCCGCCCCCGGCCTTCTCACCGCAAAGAACTTCGACGCCCACCCAACCGAAATCGCCGACCTGTTCGGGCTCCGCCTCGCACGTCTCGACGAAACCGACGACGGCCGGAGACTCGCTGAAGGCACGGTCAAACGGTTGACTGGCGACCGCCGACAAAAGGCGCGGCGAATGCGAGAGAACTTCTGGGAGTTTGACGCCTCCCACACCTTCATCATGCTCACCAACCACAAACCACTGGTCTCGGGGAACGACGAAGGCATCTGGCGTCGACTACGCCTCGTCCCCTTCGACACCGTCATTCCCAAAGACGAACGAGACGAACACCTTCCCAAACGGCTTGCGACTCAACGAGACGCTGTTCTCGCCTGGCTGGTCCAGGGCTGCACCAGCTGGCAAACACAAGGCCTCGATGACCCTGAGGCCGTTGTCGAAGCCACCGCCGCTTACCGAGCCGAATCTGACGCGGTCGGCCGGTTCCTGGCTGAATGCTGCTGGACCAGGGTCGGCTGCAAGGCCCAATCGTCCGCACTGTTCACCGCCTGGTCTCGCTGGTGCAACACCGAAGGAATCGAACCCGGCACCAACAAGAGCTTCACAACTGGACTGCAAAACCGAGGCTTCGACGCCATCAAATCCAACGGCCGAATGACCTGGCAAGGCATCGGCCTCACCACCGAAAGCGAGGACATCCCACAATGAGTAACGAAAACAGCGTTTCAGGGAGGGTTGAGAGGGTTCGCAGCTTAACGCCCCACACGCGAGGCACGAAGCTTCCAAACCTCCCGACCCTCCCCGCTCCGATCGAAGCCACCGAGACTGAACGACAGACCTACACAGTGGCCGAGGTTGCCAAGATCCTTGGCATCGGTCGGAACACAGCGTACGAGTGTTGCAAGAGTGGCGAGATTCCGACCATTCGAATCGGAGGCCGTATCCTCGTTTCCCGCAACGCGATCGATGCCCTGCTCGATGGAGTTGCGTAATGGCCATTCGTAACGAGCGCGTACGTGTCTGGAGGGTCCAGGACCGGCGGGGCGCAAAGGGCTACGGCAATCGTCCATGGCTGGTTCGTTGGCAGGTCGACGGATCGGAGTATCAAGAGACCCATCGGACGCGCAGTGAGGCCGACAATTTCCGGGCACGGCTATTAGTTGCACAGCAGGACGGCCAACAGTTCGACCCGGTAAAGGGTCGGCCTGAATCTTGGTTGTCCGGTGGTGGCGATATCCGTGTGCACGATTGGGTGCGCCGATTCATCAACGAGCAATGGGATGAATGGCAACCCAGAACCCGCAACTCAGCTATCGAGGAACTGAGCCGGCTCATCCCGCTTCTGATTCGGCCTGCAGCACCAGGGCGACCCGAGCTTCGCGTTTACCTCACGAAGGCTCTTCGACCTGACTACGAGCCAGAGCCTGACCTAGAACAATGGATGGACAAGTGGTCCTACACGTTGGACGATCTGAACCGCTCGATTCTCGCAGATGTCGATCAGCAGCTCGGTTACGGCCTCGAAGGCCAGATGCTGGCTCCGGGGACGGCCACCCGATACCGGCGTACGGCAAGAACCTGCATTGGTCGAGCCGTCGATCTCGAGCTGATCGATAGGAACCCCTGGCCGCCGGCACAACGGGGAGCGAAGAATCGAAAGGCTCGCCGCAAAGACACGTCGGTCGACGTGAAGCGACTTCCCGACCCTGCAACAGCAGCGGCAGCGCTAGACGCAATGATCACCCACCAGCCAGCAAGCCGGATGTATCGAGCGCTCACCGCCACCATGATCTACGGCGGATTACGACCATCCGAAGCCGTCATGCTCCGACCAAGGGCTCTCCATCTGCCAGAGTCTGGCTGGGGCAAAATCGAGGTCGTTGAAGCAGACATCGACTTCGACGAATCCGGCGACCCAAAAACCGGGAATCGCACGGTCCCGATCCCGCCGGTGCTAGTCGAGATCCTGAGCGAGTACCTGGCCGGCAACGTCAATCCCAATGCGCACATGTTCCGCACCCGCAACGACAACCGCCCCCTCGCGTCCAACTGGCGACGGTCGTGGCAGGCAGCGCTTGCGAGAATCGGCCATGAGCGCCTCCGCCTGTACGACTGCCGCCACACCGCCGCTACGACCTGGCTGAGCGCTGGTGTACCCCTGGGTGAAGCCGCACGACGAATGGGCCACTCAGTCGAGACCCTTGTCACCACCTATGTCGGGGCGTTGGTGGGGGATGAGGAGGCAAGCAACGACATGATCGACATCTACTTCGCCTTGGCGCGGAAGAAGGACGGCTAGCTAGTGCGGTTTGGGAGAAATTCTCAGTCCTCTGCCGCCAGTCAGAACGAGAACCAATCAGTGGTCCGATCGTTCGGGGCATCGGTTCGGCGATTCGGGCTGTGATCTTGCTAATTTGTGCTCGGGGCGTAACAGGGCGAAATCTGCCGGGGGTAGGGGGTAGCTGATTCAGCGAAGCCACGATGCTCGACGACTCAAATCGCTCCTACGCGTTCAGGATCTGGCACCGATCCTCGTTATGCCTATTGCTTTGAGTCAGCTTCTTTGGGAGGGTAGGCACGGCGAAACCATCGCTTGGAAGATCCTGACCAATGAATAATGGGACGGTCCACGAACGCTACGACCGGTGCGAACCAGATATCGGTGACGCCTTCAGGTAGTAGTGGAGCTTCGCGTGGTACTTCGTCGGTATCGGTTAAAGCTGTGAGCACTTCGAAGGGAAGTCCGTGAGGCTGAACAACCAGGAACAAGTGTTGTTCGTCAGCTGCGGCCTCGTTTAACTTCGATACTTTTCTGGTGAAAGTGCCAGCTTTGACCTCAGCATCGAACCAACTCCCAAGAGCATCGGCATTCGTAGCTACAGCTCCTCCGTAGCCTGAGTTCAACAGGAAGATCTGCCCCTTCTCACCGTCCCAGCGCCGGAGACATAGGTCGGCCTGGCTGAAATACCAGCTAATGTCCTCGCTGTGCCGCTCGAGCACCTCCTGGCCTGGCCATGTGGGGAAGGGTTCGAAATCGTACTCTTCGCTGATCAACGCAACCTCGATCATGCGACGCCGATAATCACTTGATGCGACCCCGTCACCGACCTGTGCCATCCATGCATCGGCCAGTTCTGGAGCCTCGATACGTTCGGTTCGTTTAACGAAGGATTCAGTCTTGAATCTCTCCTCGCTACCCACCTGGGTGACCTCGACCGCCACAGTCTTCCCATCACGTCGACCGAGGATGTCAGGCATCCGATCCTTCGACCCGTCGTCGATAGAATCGACTCGAAGGCCGATGGCATCGACGAGAACTCTCTGAGCAACATCTTCCTCAGGTCTGCGCCTCACGATCTTTGAGTCTTGCACCACCGGTATAGGAAACTGTGGATCGTCAGACTTGACTCTCGATTTCCGTTCTTCTTCTCGGACGCTTGTGGGGTTCCTGTCGGGAGGTATAGCCAACTGAGCCAGACTACGAGGTACATTGCTGGATCCTCGTGACACCCTTCGATCCAGGCGACTTCGCCGAAAACCGAGGGGGCCCACGAAGGCACCCTTCCCGCCCAGAACCTTTGCCCTTGTCCCAGGCCTACTCAGGCTTCTCAATGTCCGGAAGGTCGAGCGCTAGCTAAGTCTGGCGCACCATGAGCGGCCGGACGAAGTGGCGACCATGGACACGCTTACCTTGGCTCTGCGGGCGAACGACTTGAGGTTGCCCGCGTGCTATATCGGTGAGGAACAGGACGACAACGTCGGCCGACGGACCGATGACCGTAACTGTCGACAACGGCGAGATAATCTCGACGACGTTGCGTTGGTGCTTGAGGCCCAATAGCCCGGAGGTTGCGAACGCGACCTCCTCTGGCGGAAGTTTCCGACGGTCGAATGCATCACGATCGGGATCCAGCGCTCGGCTGCAGGCCCACGAGTAGCCGAGCACAGCGAACGCGACCAGGTAAGCGCTCTTGATGTCTGCCAAGGTCACAGGCACGTGATCGGCGATCCATCCGAGATAGAAGCCGGCGTCAGCGTGGTCGGTGCCGTGGATCCCGCACGGTGGCGTACCCGCTTCGTGCTCTGCGTCCTTCTGGACGATCTGCACTGGGTCGCTCTCGAACGTCGCTCCGGCCTTCTCCGAGTTGCAGCGTTTGCATGCCGACACGCGCACCCATGAGGGCCCGAGCCCCGACTGCTCGGACCGTTGTGGGGCATGCTCGAGACTGAAATTAGACCGGGGGCAGCCACCGCAAGCACAGCGTGCTCCGCATGTTCGTGCGTGCGTTGTCGATAGGGAAGCGTCCATCGCATTGCCCGTGGAGGTAGGTAGTCAAAAGCATGCGCCTGCACGAGCGGAGCCTGCTTCTTCCCCGCCAGTGGCATACGATTGGTCACTGCGACCAAAGATACTCGACGCTGGTGATCGTCTCGCTGAAGTTGCTCGCCTCCCACATGGCGGAAGAGGCCAGCGAATTTGACGGCCACGGGTTGAACCTCAAGACCCCGGATAGCCCCAACGCTGCTCATCGCCGAGATCACACCTCGCGTTCGGGATCCTATGCAGTTCCTCGGATCGGATTGGCCGGAACCTTGAACTAGGCGGTGAAGGTGTTGCATGCGGCAGAGGAGGTCAAGACCGGTCAACTGGGTGCAGTCTCGGGTAGCGGCGGCTGCCGGTTAGGTTGTATCTGAACGGAGGAAAGAGGAGACGTGGATGATTCGTCATTCAGCAAGATATATTTACAGGTTTGCGCGAATATTGGCCGCTTTGCTGGCAGTGTCCGGTCGTAGGACTGCTCTTGCGTATTCTGTGGTTTGTAGTCTTCCGGAGTGAACAGCGTTGTTCGAGCTCTGACCTGGGGGTTTGGGGTTCGGGGTCGATTGTTTCTATAGATACACAGGTATCGAGTCTCCAGTTGTTGGGGTGAGTCGAACGCTGAAGGCCCTGGTCTGTTACCCAGGGTCTTCGTCTTTTTTAGGCCTCGCGTTCGGCGAGGTCGCACCCCAACAGCAAGACTGGGTCCCTGGGGACTCGGAGATCGAACCAGCATTCGGGATGAGTAACAGCTTCCTGGGTCCGATCTTCAACTCCCCGGGGTCACCCGGCGAACTGAACAGGAGACCCAGTGACAACCGCTACCCCTAACACCCCGACACCCGACACCCCTCAACATAACCAGACGTCGCCAGGCGACTCGATCCAGCCGTGGCTTATCTTCGGGTTCGTCCTAGCCGTACTGGTCGTCATCGTCGCTGCTGTGGCAGTCGGCATCAATAACGACCAGCTCACAGCGATCACTGTGGCTACCGTCGCGATCGTCGGCGCCGGGGTGACAGCGTTCAAGGTCCGACGATGACCACCCTCGAACCCGCCACCAAAACCGCAGACGTCCTTTATGAAGAATGGAAGCGAACCATCAGATGGCAGGCCCGCAAGCTTGCGCCGTTCGTTGGGAACGGGTTGACCTCCGAAGACCTTGAGCAGAGCGCAGCGCTAGCGTTCTTCGCTGCGTTCGACCGGTGGGATCAATCGCACCTCGGTCACAAAACATGGATGCGGCGAGTCATCAAGACCGCTATGAGCGATGCGCTTCGGTCTCAGCAGAATGTGGTCCGTCTCCCGCCAGATGTGATGAAGTTGCGGGCTGATGTGGCTAACGTCACCGGGTTGCTCACTCATCAGTTGTGCCGGGAACCAACAGCCATTGAAGTCGCCGGAGTTCTCGATCAACACCCCGACGCCCTCGTCGAACTCCAACTAAAGACGGCTGCCCCTCAGTCGCTCGATGAGACTCGACCTGATGGTGGTGACCTTGCTCTTGAACTNNAACTAGCTGACCAAGGATCTTGGGAAATGGCCGACAAGATCGCTTTACGGATCGAACGCCAACAGCATGTCGCTCGGATACTCGATGGGCTCCCGGCAGCCACAGCGAATGTGGTTCGACTTAAGTGGGGCCTTGACTCAAACGGTTACGAGCTAGACAACAAAGACATCGCTAAGCGGGTCGGCAAGTCAACCGAATGGATACGACTCCGTCTCCGAGAAGCCGAACGACACATCCGCCATGTAGGCCTCGACCGCACCGGGCGCCGACATATCAAACTCACCCCTAAGGACATCCAAGCCCTACTCCCAACAAGAGACCTTGGCTGGTACATTCTCGCCGGGGCAAACCTCGCCGGCGCTAACCTCGCCGGAGCGTACCTCGACCGGGCGTACCTCGCCGAAGCGAACCTCGCCGGAGCGAACCTCGACGGGGCGGACCTCGCTGGGGCGAACTTCGACAGGGCGAACCTCGACGATGTGAACCTCGACAGGGCGAACCTCACCGGCGCACACCTCACCGGGGCGGATCTCACTAGGGCGTACCTCACTGGGGCGGATCTCACTGGGGCGAACCTCGACGGTGCGAAACTCGCCAAGGCGAACCTCGCCGCGGCGGACCTCACCGACGCAAACCTCGCTTGGGTAAAGCTCCCCGATACAGACCTCACCGCTGCGGGCCTCACCAGGGCGAACCTCTCCGATGCGGACCTTACCGATACGGACCTCATCAGGGCAGACCTCACCGAAACGAACCTCACCAGGGTGAAGTGGGATCCCAACTTCCCTCCGACGTGGCCTGAAGATTTCACGCCACCCCAGAATGCTTGGCCCGAGTAGCTGCACCGTGTCGTCGCGCGGAACGTTCCTACTGTCGATTACGTTGAGAGGTCATGAGTGGTGCCGAGCTCGATGCGAATGAACTAGAAGCCCTACGGCGCATCAACGCCGACCGTGCCAAGACTGGCAGACCTGTTGCCGATCCGGCGCTGGCGAAAGCTGGCATCGAATCGCCACCCCCATCCGATCACAAGTTCCTACGGGATGGCCCAAAGACCTGGGTCGCTCGTGAAGCGATCACCGCTCTCGTCATCGCTGTCATCGCTGGCGGGTTGGCGTTTGGGATTACCGAGTCTCAGGAAGAGGAACGGTTCGCCAGAGAAGAAGCACGAGAGGAGGAACGGTCTGCAAGAGAGATGCGGCATTCGCTAGCGGCGCAGCTTGCTGTCAAAGACGATCTTGTTGGCGTCGTCCTAGCAGGGCAGGATATGCGAGGCATCGTGCTGACTGGCCGAAACCTCACCGAGGCGAACCTCAGAGAGGCGAACCTTGAAAGGGCGAATCTCAGAGGAGCGGACCTCGCTGGGGCGGATCNNCTCACCGATGCGGATCTCACCGGGGCGGACCTCATAGAGGCCGTTCTCGCCAGGGCGGTCGTCGCCGGGGCGTGGCTCACCGGGGCGAGTCTCGGCGGGGCGGACCTCACCGATGCGGACCTCTTCGCGACGGACCTCACCGGGACGCGCCTCGCCAGGGCAGACCTTACCGGAGCGGGCCTCGACTGGGTGGACCTCACCGGAGCAGAGTGGCATCCTGACTTACCGCCGATCTGGCCTCGGGGTTTCACACCACCCGAGAACGCCTGGACGGACCCGAGGCTACTCTTCCCGGAAAGGCTTGAACCGAGTAACTAGCGATGGGCAGTGAGTGATGCCACGGTGATGCTGGAATCGCCTTAGGGGGACTCGATGGCCCATCGTGGCGTATCTGGTCGAGACCGATCACGTCACGCAAATCAAGATCCACCCAGACTGTCCCAAGAGGTCCGGCCTCGGGCAGGTCGGCCCGCTCAGGTTGGCCCCGCTCAATGTGGCCTCGGTCAGGACAGGCCTTGGGAGCGTGAGCGCATCCACTGACGTACGGCTGTTGTGGCAGCGATGACAGTTGCGGCGGCCAAGACGATCTCCGCGCTACCTGCTGTCGCCGACCTTGCGGTTGAAACGGACGCTCTTTTCGGGTGCTATGCGGGTGCAGCGGCCCACATCGTGTTAGCTGTAGCCCCGCTGAACTGGGGAAACGCGGCGAAAAGAGTGTGTCTTCCTAAACCGTGCGTCGCATGTTCGATTCATGCCGGGGGCGCGTTTTTCCTGGTCAGGGGCCTAGGGGGTCGCTCGGCAATTGGTTCAAGTCCGTTTGTCCCATTTTTCGTTACCGAATGATCAATCGACGAGACGAAACTCGACGAGCGCGACGGCACCCGTGTCGTTCTCAACAGCAGTCACGGCATATCGGTAGGCAATATCTTCGGCGTCAAAGAAGTTGAATCTGATGTGGTTGTAGGCCGGGTCGTCAAGGAGCCGTTCGGCGAGGTCCCAATGGTGGCCCCACCACTGCTCGACGTACGGGTGCTCGACCAGCCGGTATTGGTTGAAGCTGATCCGGTCGTCAGTTAGGGCTGAGTTGATGACTTGGGCCCAGTAGGCGTCAGGCGCTTCGACGCGTCGCAAGTTGCTCAGCTGCGGCGACGGCTCGTGCGCACATCTCTTGGTACTCGGCTTCGCCTTCCGGCGTTGAGCGAAGCTTGGCTTTCCAAGCCTTCGATCGCGCCGCCTGTTGCTCTGGCGTTAGTTCATCCCGACTCACGTTTCAAACCTTAGCCGCTCCGTGTGACACACAAATGGAGACGATTCTCGATGCTAGATGAGCATCGTGACAGCAAGACGGTGCGTTTATCCGGCGGTTACCGAGATCGCCTGTCGGCTGTACGTCGGATCATCGATCTGGTCGACGAGGCACGCCGCTACGTCGGCCCGATTGATTTTGCCGGTCTTGGCGGTGTTGCTTGCGATGTATGTCCCAGCGGCCGGTTCATCCTTGAGGACCGCGGCACGCACGATTGTCCAGTCGAGCGGGCTCTGTCTGACCAGTGCTTCTTGAGCCTGGTGGTCGGCGAACACGTTCCGGAGCATCGTTCGGAACAGCAAGCGCGACGACCAAGGGATTTGTTTCCAGCTGTCATCGACACCGGCCGCGGACAGTACGACGAGGCGGTCGGTTCCGTGTTTGAGCATCGCGTCAACCACGTTCTTGGTTCCCGCGGCCAGGGTCGTCTTGTCTCCAAGGCCCGTGCTGCCGAGGCAGACGATGGCCCCCTCGTGTCCGGCGACCGCGCTGCTGACCGACTCTGGGTCGAGAGCGTCTCCGGTGTGCACATGCAGGGCATCGTCGTTGATGTCGATGCGGTCGACTGAACGGCCAAACGCTGTGACCTGATGTCCGCGTTCCAGCGCCGCCGTAACGACGTGTCGACCGGTCTTTCCTGTTGCTCCGAACACAATGATTCGCATCTGATTCTCCCTGGATCGGGCTTTCGGCGACAGAGCGTACACGAGAGACCCGACTTGCATCGGCTGCCAGATGCGAGCGACCGGTGGCGTCTCGTCAGTTCTACGCCTGTGATCGCTAGAACGCCTGAGTCGACGCGACGGCGGCTCGGTTACCCAAAGTGACTATCAAAGAGCCGCTGGCTCCAAGGTTGTCCTAGGAATCCCTCCTTCGAAATTCCTTTGCTGTAACCGCTCGAATCTCCCACAACAAACAGGCTGAGTGGCTCGCCTTTCAGGAGCACAGTTACTGCTCCACCTGAGTTCGACCACCTGACGGATATATCTGCACTTTCTATCCCCTGTCGAACGCTATATTGATTGGCGTGCTCTCCGGGCAACATGGGTGTATGGCCGTGCTCCATCATTGCGAACGCCTGATCGAGCCCCACCGGTGCCACGCTGCTGTACACAAACACCGCTACCGACCCAGGCGCCGGTTCCATTGGCGTGCCATGCACATAGAGCCAGGTTGAGCCCACAGTTTCGTGCAATATTGCAATCGACTCTCCATCCGGGCTTCGAACTTCTCGCCTCGTTGAGCCTCCGTAAAAGGACCACCGTTCGTTGTCGGCCGCCGGGAGTGGCCAGGTCAGTTGCTCCTCCGGAGGAAGCTCATCGGGAATCAATTCATCGGCGTGGTCCATCAGTGACTCGTAGTCTGGAAAGGAAGGCCAAACCAAGATCTCGCCGCGAACATTGGTCGCCACAATGTGCTTCTCGTCTGGTGCGACACAGGTATAGGTGGCTTCAGCGGCGGGCAGGCAAGCGACTTCAACGCCCGAATCTACGTCCCACAGTCGGATGGTATCGTCGGATGATGCGCCTATTATTCGACGTCCGCTGGTGTTAAAGAAAGCAACCCGAACCGAACTCTGGCAGCCGTCGAGGGTGCGACGCAGCTTGCCGTTCACAGCATCCCAAAGTCGAACAGTCTTATCGTGAGACGCCGTTACGATCAGCTGGCCATCGGGGCTGAAATTGGCGTCGAGAATCCCTTCCTCGTGTCCTTCCAGAGAAAACAACAGCTCGCCGGTCTCGGCATCGTGGAGTCGAGCACTAGCGTCCAATACTGAGGTTGAAAGGATGCCTCGGCCATCAGGACTGAAGGCTGCGTGTATCCCCCTACCGGCATTGCCTAGCAAGCGCCAGGTGTCTGATTCAGAAACCTCTCTGTCATGACCATCTATGGTGAAGAGCAGTTCGCCGCTGTGGGCGTCCCAAACGCGGGCGTTCAAATCAAACACGGACCTGATCTCGTCATACAACGTTGTGGTCAGAATGTGTCGTCCATCGGGGCTGAAATCAGCATGGCCGACTGAGCCTTCGTGTCCGCTCAGAATCAGAAGCTGTTCGCCGGTAGCTGTGTCCCAGACCCTGGCTGTCCGATCGCTCGAGGCGGAGACTATTCGGTGATCGACCGGGGAAAAGGCGGCGTGATGGACCGCCCCTTCGTGCCCGTCCGTAGCCAGAATTTCGGTCTGCGTTGCGATATCCCAGACACGAACCTTGCCATCTGTGGACGTCGTCGCAGTATTGGCGCTTCGTGGCGTTGTCCGCCGCTTCGATGCGCAGCACCATGGCAGAAAGAGCGGCACCGACTTCGGGGTCGTCGGCGTTAGCCATGGTGAACACGGCCTGACACGGGGTGATTTCCTCGATGGCGTGGAGTGAGTTGCGGATAAGGCTGCCGCCGGTTTCCCGCAGATCGACGATTGCGTCCGCCATGCCTCGAGCGCAGATGCCTTCGAGTGAGCCGCCCATGGAGACCACCTCCACATCGATGCCCAAGCCGTCGAACCACCGCCTGGTCCACTTCGGCAAATGGGTGGCGACCGTCTTGCCTGCGAGATCGCGGGCCGAGGTGAACGGAGCGTCGTTGCGGCAGGCGACCACCATGTCGGAACGGGAGAAGCCGAGTTCGACGGTTGGCAGCCCCTCGATCTCGTTCTCCAATGCAGTATCGGTTGAGATGAAGGCGGCGTCGAGGCGGTCGGCGCACAGCCATGCGGCGGCGTCGCGGGGACGCATCTCGATGAACTCGATGCCTTCGATGACCGCCGACGCGTTCGATCCGCGGAAGGCCGAGGTGTTGTAGCCCGCTCGGCGCAGGACATCGAGCACCGACTCGCGAAGGCGTCCCTTTGACGGAACCGCTATGCGGGTCATGAGCGGCGTCCTTCAAGCACGTTGAACACGTCGCTTAGGGGCACATCGACGCCGACCAGTCCCACCAGTAAGTGGTAGATCACGTCGGCCGCCTCCTCCGCCACAAGGTGGCGATCCGTCTGCTGACGGCCGAGTTCGAGACAGACTTCGAACGCTTCTTCCATGATCTTGCGCTGCGTGAGTTCCTGGTCGGCCAGTAACTGGGCGGTGTAGGACTCCGAGGGGTCGGCCGAGCGCCGGGCCTGGAGCACGCCTTCGAGTTCTTCGAGAATCATGACTCGAACGGTAGAAGGTCTGACGACGAATGTTGCTCGGGCCGGCCTGACAAGACCGCAAAGTTACTCGGCCGTTGTGCAGAAGCGGGGGAGTGGCCTGCGGTAGGTTATTCGCATGGCGACTTCGGTGCGCTTCTTGTTGCTGGGAAGGTTCGAGCTCACTGTCGATGGGGTAACGGTCGGGCCCGATGACTTCGAACGGCGGTCGGGCGCGGAGCTGCTACAGCTACTTGCGTTGGCGCCTGGTCAGCGCCTCCATCGCGAGCAAGTCATGGAAGCTCTCTGGCCTGGGGCCGAGGTCGAGTCGGCGGCGAACAGCCTGCGCAAGGCGGCGACGTTCGCCCGTAAGGCCACCAGTGCACCGGATGCGATCGTGGTCCGGGATCAGGTCGTCGCATTGTTCCCCGACCGCCACATCGATGTCGACGTGGAGATCATCGATGCAGCCCGGGCCGAAGACGAGGAATCTGTGGCCGCAGCCGTCGAGGCTTACCACGGCGATCTGCTTCCCGACGCCCCGTATGCGGAGTGGGCGGTCCGACCTCGGGATCGCCTGCACCGTCACATGGTCGCCCTCCTCGTGGCAACCCGCCGCTGGGACGATCTCCTAGCGCTGGATCCGGCCAACGAAGAGGCCGTCCTGGCGGTCATGGATCGGGCGCTGGCAGTTGGCGACCGGCAGACGGTACTTCGACACTACGACGAGCTCGAGACACGCCTCCGCGACGAGTTGGGTGTGACGCCGAGCCCGGCCGCTGTCGTGCTCCGGGACCGAGCGCTCGATCTCGGCGGTCCGACCGACCTTGTGATGAGCGGCATGCGCATCTTTCTGATGACCAACATCGAGGGCTTCGACCGGGTCCGGCAGGTCGATCCTGAGGCGATGACGGCCTCCCTGGCTGTCCACGACCGCCTGATCAATGACGCGGTACAGGACGGTGGCGGCATCGTCTTTAAGCACACCGATGATGGCGTTTGCGCCGTGTTCGGCTCGGCGGCGGCAGCGGTGACCGCCGCAGTGGCGATCCAGCAGGCGCTCGGCGCCGTGTCCTGGGAACACGACCAGCCCCGGGTCCGCATCGGGGTCGAGGTCGGTGAGGCAGAGCATCGGAACGGCGAATGGTCTGGTGTCGTGCTCGACCGGACCGCCCGCATCCTCGAAACGGCCAACGGGGATCAGATCGTGTGTTCCGAACTGGTCGCCAGCCTGGCGGCACCAGGTCTTGGCTCGGCGATCAGCATGGTCGACCTTGGGCTTTTCCGCCTGCCCGGTCTCGCCCCGACCACCCTCCACCGGGTCGATGCCGAGGGCATCGAGCGAAGGACCAGCTTGCGCGGAGCTCGCCTTTCGGGTCGTTCGCTGGGGCCCTCACGCGAAGTGCTTATCGGTCGCGATGACGAGTTGGACGACGTCCGGCACTTGCTGACGACCGAGCGGCTGGTCACGGTCGTCGGGCCGGGCGGAGCGGGCAAGACCTCATTGGCTCGGCACGTCGCAGGCCTGGTAATCGAGGACTATCCCGGCGGGGTGTGGATGTGTCAGTTCGGCACGCTCGGCGAGGCCCGCTCGGTGCCGTCCGAGCTGCTGGCGGCCATCGGGGCGATGCAGCACACCGACGCAACGGTCGTCGAGTCGATCGTTCGATCACTCGGTGATCGCCGGACGCTGATCGTCTTCGACAACTGCGAGCACCTGCTCGAAGCGATCGCGTCGCTGGCTCATGAGATCCTCGACCGATGCCCGGGGACTACTCTGCTTGTCACGAGTCGGGAGCCGCTGGGGTTGGGAGCCGAACAGCAGTACCGTCTCGGCCAGCTCAGTCGAGACGCGGCCATCGAACTATTCGTGACCGGAGCTCGACGTCAGGGCACGATGCTCGACTCGACAGATGCGACCGTGGCCCGAGTCTGCGCCCGGCTCGACGATCTGCCTCTAGCCGTACAGCTGGCTTCGGCCCGCACTCGCACGCTGGATCCGGGGACTATCGAGTCGTTGTTGGATGATCGGTTCGCCTATCTCAGATCATCAACCGTTGACCGGCCCGACCACCATCAGACTCTTGGCACCGCCATCGCCTGGTCGTTCGATGCGTTGAGCCCCGAACTGCAGCACCTTCTCTGCAAGCTGTCTGCGTTCACGGGTTGGTTCACACTCGACGAAGCTCGTTCTGTTGCTAGTGAATCTGGATCCTCGACCGCTTCGGTCGTCGACGGGCTCGATCTTCTCGTCAGGCGATCGCTCGTTACTGGTCCCGAACCGGTCGGCGGCGAGACGGCCTATCGCCTACTTGAGAGCATCCGGCTATTCGCTCGCGACAGGGGCGACTTCGACGCCGCCCTAGCCCGCCATCTCGACCACTTCTCCGACGCTGCAGAACAGAACCGCATACGCCAGCAGCATGATTCGCTCTCTGCCTTGAACTGGTTTCGGAGCCGCTGGAGTGATCTCCGTCAGGCCCAGGCTCATGCTGTGGACACCGGCCAGCTCGGCGAGCTGTGTCGGATTATTAACGCCTCGACCCCCTACTGCCGAGTGGTCATGCAGTTTGAAGTCGTTGATTGGTGTGAGCACGGCCTCGAGGCAGCACCGCAGAGAATCTACGGACCAGAGCACGTTGAGACCCTGGCTAACTGGGCATCGCTCAGCATCCATCGAGGCCAGAACGATCTGGCCGAGGCGCTCGCCGCTCGAGCGTCAGCGGCCGATTCCAACCTCCCGGAGGCTCTTCTTGCCGAGACGTTGATCTCATGGAGCAGGGGCGACCACGCCATGGCCGCGCAGACGCTCGAACGGATGCTGGGGCGTGACGACATCGAGCCCTCTCTCGAAGCCGGGGGGTTGATGTTCAAAGCCATCGTGCTGTCGGGCACGGGTGGCGATGTCGCTCCGGTCTCGCGTCGGCTAGAAGACCTGGCCGCCGGGCGGGGCCCGGTGTTCGAAGCCCAGGACCGGTTCGTTCGCGCCGTCGCACTGGCCCGAACCGACCCGGTTACTGCAAGCGTCCGTTTGGACGAAAGCCAGTTCCTGACCGACCGATACGACCTGGTCGACATCGGTACCGCGGTGCGGTTGGTTAGAGGCTGGGTGGTGCCGAACATCGCAGACACGCCGCTCGACGTCCTTGAGGTGACCGGAGGTACCGTCGGGTGGCTGCAGGAACGGGGGTTGTGGTCGTACGCCTTCGTTCAGCTAGGTGGCTCGGCGGTTATCTTCGCCCAGGTCGGTCGGGTCGACCTCGCCGTGACCCTGTTGGCGTCGTGCGCGGCCAACGGATTCACCACTAGCTTCCGAGCCGACCTGATCGACGCCCTCCTCTCCGAAGCTGAAATGACCGACCCCGATAGCTACGCCGACTGGTGGGAGACCGGGCAACGACTTGACGCATCGGCCGCCTGCTCGCTGGCCCTGTCTGGTGTGGAGCAACTGCTTCGACCTTCCTGACCGGCCGGTCCTCGGCCCAGATATCCAGGATCATCGCCTGGCGGCGAGCACCATCATGTTCGGGGTGCGGTCGAGGTTTTCGAGCGTCGAGAATCCATTCTCGGCGAAGATCTCGCGCCAGCGGGCTACGCCGACCTGGTTGCCGAGCGCCCGCGGACCTCGCTGCGCTAGCGCTCCGGGGGTGCAGAGCGCCGTCGACGCTGCAAACTGTAGCGGGGCCATCGGATCGGCGATCTGCTCGCTGCGGGTGTCCCCAGCGTTTATCTCGATGGCGACGACGACGCCGTCCTCGGCGAGGTTCGACCCAGCCTGACGAATGGCGGCGTCCGGGTCGCCCATGTCGTGGAGCGCTTCGATGAAGAAGACGGCATCGAAGCAGCCAGAGGGCGCAATCTGGTCTGCGTAGCCGACTTTGAAGGACACCCGGTTACCGACGCCGGCCGTCGCCGCCCGATCCTGGGCCCGCTCAATGGCTCGAGGGTGCGAGTCGACGCCGACGAACGAAGCCTCCGGGAAGGCGATCGCCATCTCGACCAGCGCGATGCCACTCCCACAGCCCACCTCCAGCACCCGCCCGCCATCGGTCAACGCGTCCACCAGGCCGTCGATCTTGGGGATCCACTCCGGGACCAGAAAGTGTCGGTAGGTGTGACCGAAGAACCGGTCGGTACCGGAATACAGACACTCGTGGTGCTGGTCCCACGCCAATCCGCCGTCGCCCTTGAAGGCCGCGGCCAAGCGATCTCCATCGAGAAAGAACGACCTGATGATCTGGGCCACCCCACCGAAGAAAGCAGGCGAGTCGTCGTCGGCCAACACAACCGACTCTTCGAGACCCAGCTCGAACGTGTCGGACGACTCGTCGTATTGGAGATAGCCTGCTGCGGCCTGGCTGAACAGCCACTCGGCGACCAGGCGCTGCTCGCAGCCGGTTCGTCCGGCCAGGTCGCTGGCCGTGGTGGGTCCGGCGCCGGCCAGGGCTCGGTAGAGACCCAGACGGTCTCCAAGTTCGAACATCGCAAGGCCAGCCGCAGCTGCGGCGTGGCTGCCCAGATCACCGACGACGGATTCCAGTCGTTCGGGGTTGATTACTGCGCTTGTACTCATGTTGGATCCTCTCGTTGGTCGTCACCGTTCGGCGACGTGAGGACCAAGCTCCCACCCGGGTATTCCCCAATCGTTCTCGCTGAAGTTTCCGACTCGAATCGCAAAGGCCTCCCTGGGAATGATCGGAGAATGGTCGGCTGTCAGATTGTCCAACACCGGTCACAACCGTGACCACGATGCAGGAGGTACCTGATGACTTTGAACATGAACTATCGAGGGTGGTCCGTTGTGTGCGCCATCCTGATCGGATCGACCGTGGCCATCATCGGCTTCGTCTCCGGAGCGGTCGAAACCGCCGCGATCTTTCTGGCGATACAGGGAACGGTGCTCGGATTCCTGCTCTGGTGGACCCGTCCCGGCGACGGCCCCTCTTACAACAGCCACGCCGAAGCACTGGCGGCAGCGGGCGAAAGTGACGTAATCGTGTATTGGATGCCTGATTGCATATTCTGTGATCTGCTCAAGCGCGGCTTAGGTAGGGCTCGCCAACAGGTGTCATGGGTCAACATCTTGAGCGACCCCGAGGCGGCGGATTTTGTCAGGACCTACCGCGACGGCGACGCCAGCGTGCCGACCGCCGTTACCGGTTCGGGGCAAATGATTAACGCCACACCTGCCGCAATAAAGGCACAGCTCCGGATGGCCGGCTAGACACCTGAGCGATTGGTCGGACTGGCTCGCAGCGACCCCTGAAGAGGTTGACCGGGAGCCTCTCGCCTAGGGTTGATGGTGTCGGCCGGGTCTGCCGAAGGTCTCGGGGATGAGTCGGCTAGGCCAGGCACGGCCGAATCGGACCAGGAGGTGCCATGTCACTGGAGATCACGCCAATCGCAGACGCCCCACTCGGAGCGATAGTTACCGGGTGGCGGCCATCTGAGCCGCTGACAAGCTCGGATCGAGGGCGGGTAGTCGACGCTCTACATCGGCTCCGGTTGCTCGTGTTCCGAGGGCAGCCCCAGCCGACCGATGAGGACCTGGTTGCGTTCGTTGAGCAATTCGGGGATCCGATCAGAGGATCGGAGTGGTTCCGCAACGCCGGTGCTCTGCCCGAGATTCTGCCGGTGACCAACATCCGCGGTCGGGATGGCACCCGCGTCGGCGTGGAAGGGGCGACCAACCTGGAGTGGCACGCCGACTATTCGTATGTGTCGACCCCGGCCAAGACGAGCTTCCTGAATGCCGTCGAGCTGCCGGACGAGCCGCCCCGGACGTACTTCTGCGACATGTACCGAGCCTTCGAGACCCTCGACCCGGCCCTCAAGGATGAGCTGCGAGACCTGCGGGCCACGCACAGCATCGCCGAGTACATGGCCGAGCCCGAACTCGGATTTGGTGAAAAGGTCGAGCGGGATCGGGCCGATGGGGTTGACCGCCCGGCCATCCCAGAAGCCGTGCACCCGGTCGTCGTTCGGCACCCCGACACCGGGCGGGAGATCCTCTACGTCTCTCGCGGTATCACCCGTCGCATCGTTGGGATGGACAAGCCGTCGAGCAGCGCCTTACTCAAACGCCTGCACCTCCACGCCACTACCGACGACAACGTCTACGGCCACGATTGGCAGGTCGGCGATCTTGTCATGTTCGACACCCTGGGGACCACGCATCGACGCGATTCATGGGATCCGACCCAGCGTCGCCTGATGCGCCAGCTCAGCACCGCATGCACGGTGGAACCAGCAGCGATGGCCGCCGACTGAGCCAACGCACCCAACCTGGTTGGGTTGACGTGGCACCGGGGCCTCGAAGTGGGCGATATTGGTGGCCATGCCTTCCCCGCAACCGGCCAACCGCTTCACTCAGTTTGAATGCGAGAAGAAGCCCGCTCGTGGCTCGCAGGCCATGATCGTGACCAACCACCCCCGAGCCTCGGCCGCTGGTGCCGAAGTTCTGCTTGCTGGTGGCAACGCCATCGACGCTGCAATCACCGCACTCTTCGCCCTGACGGTGGTCGAGCCGATGATGGTTGGCGTGCTTGGCGGCGGGGTGGCCCACATCCGCAGGGCCGATGGCGCCCACGTGATTCTCGACGGTTTGAGCACCGCTCCGCTGACGGCATCCGGCACGATGTACGAGACGGTCTCCGAGGAGTTGGCCACCTACCGGGAGACTAAGGACCGGGCCAACCTGGTCGGCGGGCTTGCGGTTGCGGTGCCTGGATCGCTTAGCGCGTGGTGTAAGGCGTTGGCTGATCACGGCACGATCTCGGTTGCCGAGGCGGTGGAACCAGCTATCCGGTTGGCCGACAGAGGGTTCACAGCCACCCCGTATCTGGTGGACTGTGTCCGCGACACCGCAGCCGACCTGGCCCGAGATCCGGGGCTGGCTGATCTGTTCCTGCCCGGCGGTTCCCCGCTCGAGTCTGGGAGCACACTTCGACAACCGGCCTACGCCGAGACGCTTCGCACAATCGGTGACGGGGGAGCGGCGGCGCTGTACTCGGGCGACCTCGGCCGGGCGTTCCTTCAGGCGGTGCAGGCCGACGGCGGAATCATGACCCAGGAAGACCTGTCGGCCTTCGAGCCGCTGGACCGCGCACCGATCCTGGGCAGCTACCGAGGCTTCGAGGTGTCCGGCCCTCCACCACCGGCGTCGGCCGGGGTGCACATCACCCAGATGCTCAACCTGCTGGAAGGGTTCGACATTGGCGGTCTCGGTTTCGGTTCGCCGGAGTCGACGCACCTGCTGGCTGAGGCGTTGAAGATTGCCTTCGCCGATCGGTCGGTGGCCACCGCTGATCCCGCATTCATCGACGTCCCGGTCGAGCGGCTAACTAGCAAGGCCTATGCCCAGGAGCGGGCGGCCATGATTGCCATGGATACGACCAGAGAGTGGGGTCCGGGCATCCACGGCGACTCTCACTCCACCACCCACGTCACCGCAGCCGACGCCGAAGGCAACGTCATAACAACCACGCAGACCATCAACGGCCTGTTCGGCGCCTGTCTACAGGTTCCCGAGACCGGCATGATCGCCAACAACTACATGTATAACTTCGACCCTCACCCCGGCCACGCGCTTTCGGTCGAGCCAGGCAAACGGGTCTTCACGTCGATGGCTCCGATGATGGTGAGCCGTGACGGCCAGATCCGCTGGGCCCTCGGGCTACCCGGCGCGCTGCGCATCTTCCCCTCGGCGTTCCAGGCCCTGGTCAACCTGATCGATCACGACATGACCCTGCAAGAGGCGGTTGAGGCACCGCGGATCTGGACCCAGGGCGGGGTGGTGGAGATTGAAAACGGTTTCCCGGAGACGGTCGAAACCGGCCTGGCCGAACGGGGCCACGAGGTTGAACGGGTCGGACGAGTGGCCGGTGGCATGAACGCCATAGCCTTCGAGGATGACGGTTCACTCACCGGTGCGGCCTGCTGGCGGGCCGACGGTACTCCGGTGGCCATCGCCGGAGGCCTGGCCCGTGAAGGTGTCCGCTTCTCCGGACTGTAGAAGAGAGAGAAGAGGTTTGATGCCGGAACGTATTGTTGTGCTCGACGCCATCGGCGAAGCGGTGGCGGCCAAGCTCCTGGCCTTGCTCCCCGATGGCTTCACGCTTTCTCACGCCACGGAGCGCAACGATCAGCACCTAGCCGACATCATCGCCGACGCCGACTATGCGGTGTCCGGACAGGTTGCGGTGAACGCCAAGGTGCTGCAGGCCGCGAGCAAGCTGAAGCTGTTACACAAATGGGGCGTCGGCGTCGACAACTTGGATGTCGACGCGGCACGCCAGCTCGGCATCAAGGTGGCCCGAACCACGGGAAGTAACGCGGTGCCGGTGGCCGAGTTCACCATTGGCCTGATGATCGGCGCCCTCCGCCACGTGGCCCACGGTCACCACCGTCTGCAGGATGGGCAGTGGCGCAACTGGTCGAGCAGCGAACCGCTCATGCTTAGCGGGAAGACCGTTGGACTTGTCGGCTTTGGGGCCATCGGTAAGAACGTGGCCAAGCTGCTGGCCGGTTTCGGTTGCGATGTTCTCTACCACAAGCCAAACCGGCTGACGGCGAGCCAGGAGCAGGACCATGGGGTGCGTTACGCCGACATGGCCACCCTGTTGAGCGCCAGCGACGTGGTGTCGCTGCACTGTCCGCTGACCGAACAGACCGCCGGACTGATCGACAGCGCAGCCTTGGCCAGCATGAAACCGACGGCGGTGCTCATCAACGTGGCCCGGGGAGGCGTCGTCGTCGAACCGGATCTCATCGCGGCGCTGGGGCGGGGTGAGATCCACTCGGCGGCGATGGACGTCTATGAGATTGAACCACTGCCCGCCGACAGCCCGCTGATCGGCGTCGACAACCTCACGATCACACCCCACCTGGCGGCCATGGCGGCCGACAACTTCACCCCAACGGTTACCCGTATGTTTGAAAACATCCGGCTGGTATCTATCGGCGAGCCGATCCCGCAGTCGGACGCCGTCGTCCCGTAACGACGAGCGCAGCTCATCTCCACCGCTACTGTTTCCCAATGGCGAAACTAGACACGCTCACCCTGCGAGTCACCGACCCACAGGCGCAACGGCAGTTCTATTGTGATGCGTTCGGGATGTCCGATCGGGGCGATGGGCGGGTCGGCTATTCGTCGAGGGAGACCGCCATCCGGTTCGAAATAGCTGAAGGGGCGTACGTTCCCCAGCCTGCAGACAACTACTGGAAGATTGCGCTGTCGGTACCCAATATCGAATTGGCCTGGGCCCAACTACAAGAGGCCGGAGTGTCGTGCTCCGAGCCGGAGCAGTTTCGCGACATCGGCTATCTGGCCCACGCCACCGATCCTGCAGGCTTCACCGTGGAGTTGATCGATCATTGGTTCGAAGGGGATCGCCCTGCTGCGATGTACGACAAGACTCTGCTTGGTGGCGGCGCGCATCTCAGCCTTATCACCCTGAGGACCGCCGATATCGCGGCCATCGAGCCCGACTTTTTGCGCTGGGGTATGACCCCACTGGCGGTCCAACCGGTTGAGCCATATGGCTTCACGCTGTACTTCTATGCGTTCACCGATGAACGGCCACCAAGTGCCAATCTCCAAGCGATCGAGAACCGCCCCTGGCTATATCAGCGCCCTTACTCGGTTCTAGAGATCCAGCATGTCCATGACCTGTCGGTCGAGTCGCCGCCCGCTCAGGGGAGCAGTGGATATGGCGGCCTAACGATCAGTTCAACAGACGTCGAAACAATCTCTGCACGCCTCGGGATAACAGCTGCGGAGTAGGCGTTAGGCCTCGCCTGATGCGTCGTCAAGCTGTCAGGCTGTGGGTTGTAGCTCTCGTCCGTCGGCGCGGACACGGTGCCAGGCCGTTGCGATGAGCAACACCGCAGCGACAATGATGGCGTATCGCCCCAACTCGGCATAACCCCGAAGGGCCACGATCGACCCCGACGCCAGGCCGCCGATGGCGCCGCACCCGCTCATCGCCAAATCGGCGGCACCCTGCACGCTCACCCGTTGTTCCACCACGAACGATTCGGTCAGAAGGCTCGATCCGGCGATGACGCCGAAGCCCCAGCCGAGGCCGATAAAGAAGTTGCCGACTATCACACCTGGCGAGTGCATGGCGTCGGTGCGGGCCGCGAACTCGGCCCCGATGATCAACAACATGGCGCCAATGGCGATCATCGGTAGTCGGCCGAAGCGGTCAGAGAGCCACCCGATGACCGGCGAGAACAGGTACATCCCGAGGATGTGAATGGTCATCATCAGGCCGATCGTCGACTTGGCCTGTCCGCCCGCGTCCATATGTAGCGGGGTCATGGTCATCACGCCGACCATCACCACCTGGGAGGTGATCATCGCCGCTACCGCGATACGAGCCTGCGGTTTGGCCAGGATCAGCTTTGCTGCCTGCTTCAGCTCCGCCCTCTTCGACTCGGTGCGAGGTGCGGTGTTGAGGCCGCCTGATGCCACCAGCGGATCGGGCCGAAGTTGGGTGTGCACGATGGCGGCTGCCACCAAGAAGATGGTTGACGAAAGTACGTACGGCCCAGCGAGCTCGGGAAGGCCGACCCACGCTGCGACGCCGGTGGCCACCGCGAGAGCGACGAATGACCCCGACGCCGAACCGATGGTGGAGGCCCAGACGATGGTGCCGATCGACTGGGCTCGGCGTTCCTCGACTGCGAGGTCTGCGGCGGCGTAGCGGGCCGACAAGTTGCAGGCCAGACCAACGCCCACCCCGGCAACGCCGAGGAGCAGAAGCGGGAAGAACGACAACAGGGCGGAAGCGAACGCGGCGCCGGCACCCATGGCTCCGACGAGGTAGCCCAGCCGCATGCCGGGGCGGCGGCCGTGGCGGTACATGTAGCTGGCCAGTGGGAATGCAGCCGTGCTCGATCCGACCGACAGCATGGCCGCAGCCAAACCGGCAAGCGTCGCGCTGCCGGTGATCTCCTTGGCGAGCAGGGCGGCCGGAATGTAGCCGGCGACCAACCCCATGCCACCGAAGACCTGGCTGCTCATCAACACTTTGACCGTGCGGGCCTGTAGCCGCTCACGATCGGGACCTTCTGGAACGAAACCCTCCTGAGGAGAGTCCGCTCCCAGCGCCGTGGGCGCGACATTGACCATGGACCTCACGCTAGTGCAGCGGTTGGCCCACGTTCGATTCCCGCCGCCCGCGTGTCCTGTAGTGCTGGCCGCACCCCTACTGCTGCCCCATACTGGGATCTATGGATCCTGACGATCGATTGGTTGTCGGCCCGGCCCGATCAGGAACCACGCTTGTGTGTTCGCTGCTCAATCGGGTTTCGGGAGTAGTCGCCCTTGACGAGCCTTATGAGCGCGAAGCCCTGGCTCACCTAGCCACCGATGAGTTGGTGCCGTTTGTCGCTTCCGAGCTCGAACGGCAGCGCAGGCTTATAACGGAGCAGGGGCGGGCCGAGTCGACCATCGCGGTGTCGACGCTCGGCAATCACTACGACCCTTCGAGCGACGGACGAGCTGGGGCTCGACGACGGGTCGTGGCGCTCGGTTCGATCGAGATCTCGGAGTCCAACGTCGACGAGCTAACGCTCGTCGTTAAACACACGATTCCGTTCACCTGCCACCTCGGATCGCTCGCCGAGCGATGGCCGATGTTCGGTGTGGTCCGCAACCCTCTTTCGATCCTGGCGTCGTGGAGCTCGATCGATGCGTCCTACCGCAGCGGCAGAATTCCCGAATACGTACACCACCATGTCCCCGGTGTAGTCGAGAGTCTGGAGACCATCACCGATCCGGTCGCCCGTCAGGTCGAGTTGTTGAGCTGGCACTTCGCTCAGTTCGAGCCGCTGGCCTCGATGGGTTCGGTGCTCCGGTACGAAGATATCATCGCTTCCGGTGGCTCTAACCTTGAGCTCGTCGCCGGCCGTCCCGTTGTCCCCGATCCCGATCTGGTCAGCCGAAACGCCAACCCGCTCTACGACGCAGAACGAGCCTTACGGCTGACCGATGCCTTGATGGCAACAACGAGCCCGATCTGGGATCACTACACGGTCGCCGAGGTCACGGCGGTCTTTGATGAGATGCGAACACCTCCTCCCCAGTCGTAGTTGGAGCTGGAGTCCCAGTCGGAGTCGGAGTCGGAGCTGGCGTCGCGGTTGGAGTTCTAGTCGGGCCGTGAACCGGAACGGCTTTCATTACGTATATCAAGTTGACGCGCCGTGCGCTTTCCCAGGAGGAACTCATGACCGAACGACTTGATTTGCCTACCAGCCCGAGACACAGCAGAGGGCTGGCTCCGCCGACTCCCGCTGTTGCCTCGTTCCAGGTCGACGCCTCCACCGGCGATCTGTTGGCCGGGGAACTCGCCACATTGGCGGCGGTGCTCGACCCTTGGGCGGCGACGGTGGCGCTGGAGGCCCGCTCGGCACTCGACAGCCACTTGGTCGGCTCCCTCGGGAGCCGACTGCGTTCCCTCCGCCACCACGAAGGTCCGGCCGCCCTCGTCATCGACGGCCTACCCTTCGTCGAAGATCCAGGCCCGACGCCGGTCGACGGCACCCCGACCGATGATCGATGTCCGATAGCCAAGGCGGTCGTGAACTGGATCGCTGAGCGGATGGGCGTGTTCCTGTGCGGCTATCCCAACATCGCCGATGGGCGGTTCTTCCACGATGTCAACCCTGTGAGAGCCACCAAGAGGCCCCTATCTTCGAAGGGAGCGGACCTCGCGCTACCTCTCCACTCCGACTCAGCGTCCAACGATGATCGCCCCGACTACCTGCTGCTGTGGTCGATCCGGCCGGCCCCGTCGGATCGAGTCGTCACCACATACGCCGCTATTGGTGATGCGCTCCGCCTTCTAGCGCCCGCCACTATTGAGCGGCTGCGCTCGCCATCGTTCCGACTCCAGACGCCGACGATCGCCGACGTCAAAGAGGGAGATGAGCAATGGAGCCAACCGGTGGCCATCGTTAGCGGCCCCGAAGCTGCTCCCGAGTTGCGGCTTCACGCCACCCGAACCGAATGCCTCGACAGCGAGGCGGAGACCGCACTGGCCGAGCTGGTGGCAGCCCTGGCCGAGGTCACCGTCGACATCCCCATGGAGCAGGGACGGCTACTGGTCATCTCGAACCGACGGGGCGTTCACGGCCGCAACGGCTTCACCCCTACCTACGGAACCGACGAACGGTGGTTACTGCGCTCGTATCTGATGATCGATCCGTGGTCGCGGCGCGACGCCCTGATCGAGGGCCGTGCGCTCAGTGCGTTGACAACGATCGGCGGCTCGTGATGTCACTGCAACTCACCCATCCGGTTACCGCAGTCGTCTCTTTGCTCCCCGGAATTGAATCCGACCGGCGGCCGACGGACGAGGCGCTCGACCTCATCGCAGCCACCCCGACGCTCATACCGCTGGCGGTCGACTCCAACGGGATCGACGGCGACCAGATCTATTGGGCCGACCTCGGCTCGCACGATTTCCAGGAGTGGCAGCTCGTCTACTCGATCGAAGCGGCGGTCGATGCAGGCACGATCGGTCAGTACTTCAGTACCTCGATCGACATTCTCGATGAGCCGATTCCGGTTGAGAGCCTGGAGCCCACCGGTTTCATCTTTCATATGGCGCGCTGCGGGTCGAGCCTGGTGTCGCGGGCCCTTGCCCGATCGCCTCGCCATCTGGTGCTCAGCCAGCCAACCGTGCTGCGGGACGGGATCTGGTCGCTCATGACCGGTCGTTGGGCCCATGAGCCGGGCACCGACGAGCGCAGCGTCACCATGTTCCGGAACCTACTTGGCTATCTGCTTCGCCCACGGTCGCCGCTGGCTGAAGCGGCGTTCATAAAGTTCTTCAGCGAGAACGTCGTGTTCCTCGATTTCGTCCGGGCTGCGTTCCCTGAAACGCCGTGCCTCTTCCTGCACCGCGATCCGATCGAGGTTCTAGCCTCGGTCAGTGAGACCAGCACCGGGATGCTGCTGGCCCGGGGTACACCTCGTGGTGCGATGATGGCCGGCCTCCAACCCGGAGAAGACGAGGCGATGAGCGATACCGAACTGATCGCCCGCTGCTTCGGTCGTTACTTCGATGTTGTGCTCGGCTCCGATCCGGCAGGTCTTACGACGCTCGATTACCGCCATCTGCGCCCTCAGAACTTCGCCGCCATCATCGATGATGCGTTCGGCTATCAATTGCCTGAAGCAGATCTGGACGCGGTCCTCGACCAATTCGGGCTGTACTCGAAGGCTCGCCCCGGCGCCGCTATACCGCATCGTGACGACACCGCCCGCAAGCAGTCTGCGGTGCCCGAGGAAGACAAGGAGGTGCTTCGAGCCGTGCTTGGCGAGGCGCTGGACAGGCTAGAACATCTGGGCTGGAACCCCCCAGGGGGAGGAGCGAACCTCGGCAAGGCAGCTCGATGCTGACCAGTGTGCTGCTGTTCATCACGGTCTTTGCCATGGCCGCCGTCAGCACCGCGGTCGGCCCGGGCGGGGGTGTGGTTTTTGCGGTGATGGCCGTCGTCCTCCCGGCTCCGGCTGTGGTCCCGGTGCACGCTGCCATACAGAGCGGAGGCTCGCTGGTTCGACTAACCGTGCTACGCGATTTCGTCGACCGGCGGTCATTGGCCGCCTTCGTGCTAGGCGGCATGATCGGGACCGTGCCCGCCGCGTTCCTGATCGCTCGGATCGAGCTCGACCCGGCATGGCTCGGCCTTGGCCTCGGATTGGCGACCCTGGGACCATTGCTGATCGCAACGTCTCGCAGCACCCCGGTCGCAGGCTCGAAAGCCGCCCTGGCCACCTTGGGAATCTGGACGTCGTTCCTCACCGTCTTCGTTGGAGCCACCGGATCTGTTGTCGGCTCTGTGCTCGGCCGATACCACCCCCGCCAAAGCGAGAGGGTGGCCACCCATGCCGGATGTCTTGCCTATCAACACTTCGCGAAGATTGTCGTTTACGCCTCGCTCGGGTTTTCCTTCGTCAGGTTTCTACCCCTTATCGGCGGCCTGCTCACGGCCTCGGCCCTCGGCACGCTGGTCGGTCGGCGCCTACTCGTGCGTACATCGAACGAAGTCCTGCGGGCGGTGTTCGACCTCGTGACCCTCGGCCTCGGCACCTTCCTCTGTGTCCGCGGTGGCCTCCAGCTTCTCTACCGAGCATCATGACCGACTACGGGCGTCCGCCTCTCGACGATGTCGAGGCATTGCTGTTCGACGTGTTCGGCACCGTCGTCGACTGGCGAGCGTCGATCATCTCGGCTCTCGGTGCGTTTGCTCGCCTGCGGATGGTGGACCGGGACTGGGCCGCAGTTGCCGACGACTGGCGGGCTTGCTATCAGCCAGCTCTCGAAGAGGTACGCTCCGGCCGTCGGCCCTACGTCAAACTGGATGTGCTGCACCGTGAGTGCCTGATCGCCACGTTGCAGATGCATGGGGTGAAGAACTTCACCGACGACGATCTCGATTGGCTCACCAACGCTTGGCATCAGCTGCGACCGTGGCCCGACTCGGTCGAGGGACTCGCCCGGCTGGGTTCGCAGGCCACGCTCGTCAGCCTGTCTAACGCCGACCAGGAGATGGCGACCAACATTGCCGAGCACGCCGGTGTGCGATGGGACGTCGTCCTCGGTGCCGAGCCTGCAAAAACCTACAAGCCGAGACCCGAGGTCTATCTAACGGCGGCCAGAACCATCGGCTTGCGACCCGGCCAGATCATGATGGTGGCGGCTCACAACCACGATCTCGAAGCCGCAGCAAAACTCGGGTTTCGCACAGCACTGGTCGTCCGCCCAACCGAACACGGCCCGGGCCAGACCACAGACCTGGAGCCAACCGGACCCTGGGATCTCGTATGTCAGGACCTCAACGAGCTGGCCTATGCGCTCGAGGCTCGCGAACTCGGCCATCCGACAGTGGCCCCGCCGATGCTCGAAACACCCGGGGACAGAGTTGCGCCCGAGCCGGTGGAAACGGAAGGGAGCGGTTTCGAAGCCCCACGGCTCACTCGGGTTCGACTTGTCACCTTGATGGTTGTCATCGCCCTCGCTAGTGCCCTGGCGTTCGATAGCGGCCACCGCCAAGGAGTTGGCCAACTCGGAGACAATTCCGAGTCATCGGTTGTGCATTCTGGCGAGGCGATTAGCCGACAGCCCTCACTACGATCCACGGTCGTACGGCGCACCAGCACCGGATCCACTGCCGCCGCCGAATCGGACACCACCACCTCGACCGTCGCCCCATATTCAGCCGCTTCGGTCACCGCCCTACACGACGATGGATGGTCATGGCGGATAACTCCACAGTGGGGAACCGGGGAGCGTGAGCTTCGCCAACTGTTTCGCCCCGGTAAGTCGGTGGTCGACTCTGTGTCAGGACAGGTCAGGTTTGCATTGAGGGTCGTCCAGAACGATGGGGGGAACACGTTCGGCGTCACGTCGCCGCCACCGGGTCGCCGAAGCCCAGAGGTGAAACTGCGGCTATGGGCGGTGTATGAGAGCGCCCTCGCATATCAGATAAATGAGGGCCTCTACGGCTTGAGGCCCTGCCGGGTGGTTCCCGTCGAGGAGATAGTGTTTGCCGAGCAACGCTGGCTGGACACCTGGGTGCCCGAGGGCCTGGCCTGCGAGGTTGATGTCGAGGGAGGTATGGAATGGTTCGGAGACGTGACCGGCCGAGACATTCCAGAGGCCGACGCTGATGCGCTGGTGGCCGACCTAGAGGCAAAGACCCCGATGGCGCTTCTGGTGATGCAGTGGCCGGGCGGAGAGTGTGGCTTTGTCTACAGGTCGGATGGTTCTCTTCCCCAGCCAACCTCGGATTGTGGGTCGGTTGTCGGCTGAGACGGCGACCAACGCCACGACAGGCGAGATCTACCTTCGTCAAAGTAGGGTTCGGTAGACCGACCACAACAGACAGGGGAACACTGTGGCCATCAAACCGGTAGCGGAAATGATCGCTGAGGCCCGCAAACGTATCGACAACCATTCGCCGGAAGAGGCGAAGAAGCGGGTTGATGAGCAGGGGGCGCTCCTCGTCGACGTGAGAGACATCCGAGAGCTGGAACGCGACGGGGTGATACCGGGTGCCCTTCACGCTCCACGAGGCATGCTCGAATTCTGGATCGATCCTGAGTCGCCGTATTTCAAAGAGGTCTTCAACGAAGACAGAGAATTCGTTCTCTATTGAGCGGGCGGAGGGCGGACAAGTTTGTCCGCAGCGACGCTTAAGGACATGGGCCTCGAGAAGGTCTCGCACATCGAGTCGGGGTTCAACGGTTGGAAGGATGCTGGTTTACCGGTGGTCGACCACGCTACCTGGAAGGCCGAAAGCAAACGATGAGCAACGCTTCCGCCGGACGCCTGGCGGGCAAAGTGGCGCTGATCACCGGAGGTGGTTCGGGCATCGGGCAGATGACAGCGCAGTTCTTCGCCGCTCAGGGCGCAGCGGCGGTGATCGCTGTTGACCGCGACGAACAGGGTCTCGAAGCCACCGCCAAGCTGGTGACCGATGCCGGTGCCGAAACAATGTCGGTGTCCGGCGATGTGACCGATGTTGATCTGCCAACGGCAACCGTCGCTGAAGTGATCGAACGTTTCGGCAAGCTCGACGTGGTGATGACCGCCGCCGGCGTGTCGGTGGGGCAGACCGTGCTGAAGACGACGCCCGACGACTGGGACATGGTCTTCGCCATCAACGTGAAGGGCACCTTCCTGTGGATGCAGGCTGGTATTCCACCCATGCTCGACCGGGGAGCCGGTTCGGTCATCACGGTCGCCAGCCAATTGGCGGTCAATGGCGGTCGAGGCAACGCGGCATACATCGCCTCGAAGGGAGCGATCGTTGCTCTCACAAGGACAACGGCCAACGATTATGCCACCAGGGGAGTGCGGGTGAACTCTCTCCTACCAGGTGCCACCGAGACGCCTCTGCTCCACCGGTCGTTTGGGCGGCTGGCCGACCCCGATACCGCCAAGGAACGTTCGGTGGCCCGCCACCCTATGGGCCGCTTCGGCCGACCGGAGGAGATCGCCCACGCCGCTGTCTATCTAGCGTCCGATGAATCCAGCTTTACCACCGGCACGGAGATCCGAGTCGACGGCGGGTGGATCGCAGGATGAGGCCTGTTCCATACTTTGATTCGTGACCATTGCCGTCAGCGCCCACGGGCCCCACATCAAAGTCGTCACCATCGATAACCCGAGCAAGGCCAACGCAATGTCGCGCGACATGCTGGCCGAGCTGGCTGAGGTTTGGCAGCAGCTCGACAGCGATGCCAGCTGCCGGGCCATCGTGGTGACCGGGGCAGGCGACCGGGCCTTCACCGCAGGGGCCGACGTCTCCGGCGACCTTTCGGCTAGCGAGGAAACTGCGGCCACGATCAACCGGGCCCTATTGAAGACCGAGCCGTTCTCCAAGCCAATCATCGCCGCGGTAAACGGTGCCTGCCTCGGCGGGGGCATTGAACTCCTGATTGCGGCCGACATCCGTTACGCCGCGCCGCACGCCACCTTCGGCTTACCGGAGGTGAAGTGGGCGATCTACCCTTTCGGCGGGGCGGCGGCGAAGCTGGTGCACCAGATCGGCTACGTACACGCTATGAAGCTGTTGCTGACGGCCGAAAACGTCGCTGCCGACGAAGCGGTTCGCATCGGCCTGGTCAACGAAGTGGTGCCAGCCGAGCAACTCATGGACCGAGCCATCGCTACCGCCGAGTCGATCGCAGGCAACAGCCCGATGGCGGTGCAGGCAGTAAAGCGGTTCGTCTCAACCGGTATCGCCGAGCAGGCGCAGGCCAGGGAACCGTTCGAGCAGGCCCTCGGTGATGCGGTACGGGCTAGCCCCGACTTCGTCGAGGGAGTGGCCGCGTTCCGAGAACGGCGCCAGCCGAACTACGAATAAACCTTCCAGATACCAGGTGCTTGTTTGGTGAGTGATCTTCGTTGTGGCCACAACCGGTGACTTGCTATCGGTAGCGTTGATCGGGTGACAGAACGGCCGATTCTCGACGAGACGCTCAGTGAGGAAGAGTTTGTCCGCTGGTACTGGTCGATGGCCGAACTGCAGCCTTTCGCCCGCGATCTTGGGGTTCGAGCAGCCGGTCCCAAGGCCGAGCTGACCGACAGGATCGCGGCCAAGCTTGGAAGTCGGCTGCCGCGCCCCGTAGCCAAACGAGTTGCCTCCGGTGACCAGATTGCCGAGCCGCTAACACCAACCACTCGGATCCCGGCCGGTCAACGATCTTCTGAAGCGTTGCGGTCTTTCTTCACAGCCGAGATCGGACCGTCCTTTACCTTCAACGGCCACATGCGATCCTTCCTCCTCGAGGGCGGAGCGACCCTGGGCGAGGCGATCGACCACTGGCATCAAACGGTTGGCACACCACTTCCGAAACAGTCCGAGAGCCTCGAATTCAATCGGTTCATGAAGACCTGGCATGCCAACAACCCCGACGGTTCGGCCGCCGAGTGTCGCCAAGCGTGGGCTGCCCACCGAGCGCTGCCCGTTGACGAACGCTGACGGGTAGAAACCAGATCTGGCAGAGCGCTAGGCGTCGAGCATCGCTTCGGTTCGGTCGGGTGACCGGCGAAGGTCGCGCTGTGGGGTGACGGAGCGGCCTGGGAACACCACGCCTGCGATCTTCTCCAGCACCCAGTACACGCCGTAGCCAACCGCGGCCATGACTACCGGCGGCGCTATGAATGGGGCGCATACGGCGGCGAGGATGCCAGCGCCGTACTGACCTCGCCACAGGCCGGCGACCGGAATGGGCACAAAGATAAGCCCCAGGGCAAGCCAATAGTTGCCGGTTGCTACCGCGAACACGAAGGTGGCGATGGAGATCAGGCTGATCAGAACCCAGAGAATGGTCCGGCTCCTCTTGGTCACGTAGAACGTGCGGAAGGCAACCGCAGCCCACATCAACCATCGGCGCAGCCAGGGCACCCCGAGGTCTTCCAACATGAATCGGAAGTAGCGGTCGGCGTAGGCGTCGGTCATGCCGGGGGTGGCGTCGGTCAGGGTGGGGATTAGGCGGTCGTGAATGAGCGCGGCCGGGGTGTGGATCCCATAGGAGTTAAGGAACCAGCGCAGCGGTCCGGGGACCGAAGCCAGGTCGGTGTCCGGTGCGAGATGATCGGGGGTGACGGAGCGGATGTCTTCGAGGACCTCGTCGGACAGGCCTTTGCCTTCCAGCCCGGTTTTGGCTCCCAGGTAGGTGATGGTGGAGCCCAAAACGAAGGTCTTGTTCGCTATCTGATCGAGGCGAATGTCTCCTCGATCCTGAATGGCATCGTCGGCTTCGATACGGAAGCTCTCGCTCCACGGTGCTGGCTGTTCAACAGGCATGGGTTCCCCCTCGTCGGTGCGGACTTTCGTCTACTAGACGTCGAGAGGGCGACGCAGATACATCCTGTCACGAAATCGAGACAGCGCCGCGGCGGTTTTCGGCCGGTCAGCTCCTATGGGCGTGTTGCCTTCGAGGCTCGGCGTGGAAGTCTTCGAGGTCAGCGTTCAGGGTCCATTCGAAGAAGTCGACGTTGCGATACGGCGAGTTGACTACGATGCGACCTCGCTCGTTTCGGTAGTAGGTCGACATGCCGGGATGGGTCCACACCATCGACTCGTGGGCGGTGTCGACCCGGTCGTTGTAGGCGTCGTGAACATCTTGGCGAACCTCGACCGCACCGAGGTCGCCCTCGGCCATCTTGGCCACCAGATCCATGATGTAGCGCACCTGCATCTCGATTACAAAGATCAGACTGCCGCCATGGCCGGGCTGAAGGTTCGGCCCGTACAGCGTGAAGAAGTTCGGGAAGTCGGGGACCGCGGTGCCCAGGAAGGCTTTGGCGTTGTCGTCCTCCCAGACTTCTCGCAGCGACCGCCCTGACTTGCCGAAGGCGTCGAACGTGGTGATGAAACGCAGCACGTCGAAGCCGGTGGCGATCACCAGGACGTCGGCATCGTGGCTGTCTCCGGCGGTGGTGACAAGCCCGTCGGGTTCGACCTTGGCCACGTGGTCGGTTACCAGTTCGACCTTCGGGTTACGCAACATGCGATACCAGCCGTTGTCCATCAGCATTCGTTTGCCGAATGGGGGATAGGTCGGCAGTACGGTCTCGAAGAGGTCCTGGCGGTCGCCAAGCTCTTCCTTGATGTAGCGGGTGAAGTAGGCTCGGTGGCCGTCGTTGGTGGCGTTCAACGCTCGCTCAGGATGCTCCCAATTCGGGTCGAGCTGCAGCGCCGAGTGGGTTCGGTCGTTGAACGTCCACCCCAGCCGGACCCGATACCAGGCCTGGTAGATCGGCACTTCGCGCAGCAGGTATTGCAAGCCGGTTGGCACGAGACGACGGAACTGTTCGAACGGTGCCGCCCAGTGGTTCGAGCGCTGGAAGATGGTGAGCTGATCGACGTCGTTCTGGATCTCCGGACCGATCTGCATGCAGCTGGCACCGTTGCCGATGATGGACACCTTCTTGCCTGTCAGATCGAGGTCGTCCGGCCAGTTTGTGGTGTGGAACGATTCGCCAGCGAACGAGTCGAGGCCTTCGATATCGGGGTAGACCGCGGGGTTGAAGATGCCGGTGGCGCTGATGACCACGTTGGCCACCGTCGTTTCGACCGACCCGTCTTCTCTGGTCGTGCTTACTTCCCAGTCTTGGGTCTCCGGTCGGTACACGGTTTGGGCGACCGTGGTGCCGAACTCGATGTGCTGCCGGAGCTCAAACACATCGGCCACTCGTTCGAGATAGCCCCAAAGCTCATCACGCAGTGCAAAGAACTTGGTCCACTCGTGCTGGAGGAACGAGAACGAATAGAGGTGGTTTGGCGTGTCGACACCAGCGCCCGGGTACTTGTTCTCCAGCCAGGTGCCGCCAACCGTGTGGTTTTTCTCGAATACCCGGAACGGGATGCCTGCGGCCTGGAGGTGGACCGCGGCACACAGGCCAGAGACCCCACTGCCGATGACCACGACGTTGAAGCCGTCTGGCACGTCGATCGGTTGGGTCTCGATCGGCCGCTCACCGAGTTGGGCCGCAGTGAACCGCCCATACTCCGGTGGCACGGTCTCGCCCATGGCGCAGCTGAGCATGTCGACCAGAAGCTCGGGCGAGGGGTCTGGGATCGCTACCGGTCGGCCATTCTGCCAACCCTGGATCGCCTCGAGCGCGGCTTCTCGAACCTCGAGCTGGGCTCGTTCGTCGAGCCCGCCGGTGTCATTGTCGCCCATGCCTTGCTGCCGCTTTGGTCGGTATGGCTCTTCCATCCAGTGCATCTCACCGGTGAGCTGGATCAGCGTCATCAGCAGGGTTGGGATGTTGGCATCGGCAATCGCCTCGCTGAGAAGGTCGCCGTTGTCAGCCCCAGAAGGGCTCACCGATGGGTTGGCTGAGAGGTTCTCAGTGGAGTTGGAAGAGTCGTCGATCGCCATCGGACTATGTTACTTCGCCCCTGCGATCAGCTCCCAAGTGGCGAGGCTGCCTAACTGCTCGGATGGCCGGGAGTTGGTGCTTCGCGGCCGAGGATCTGTTGGTTCTTTAGGCCGATCGCTTCGTCCCAATCCTGGTCGGTGAACAACCAGAACTGCTTGTCGACGATGGCGTCGTAGACCTGCTCGGCCACAACCTCGGGGGCGGTCCCGCCAGCCAGTGCGCGTTCGGAGAAGTCGAGCCAGCGACCGCCCATCTCGTCGCGCACCGCGCCGACCTCACCTTCGGCCCGGCGGCGGGTGGCAGCCACAATGTCGGTGTTGACGAATCCGGGGCAGAGGCAGGTGACCCCGATGTCGGATTTGTCGGCCCGGAGCTCGTGATAGAGCGTCTCGGCTAGGGCAACAACACCGTGCTTCGCCACCATATATGGCCCGCTGTATGGCGCCGATACGTGACCGGCGATCGAGGCCGTCATGACAACATGTCCGTCGCCGTGTTCAACCATGCCCGGGACGAAAGCCCGTACGCCGTGCACCACCCCGTCGAGCAGGATGCCTAGGCCCCAATCCCAGTCCTGCTTGCTCAGTGTCCAGGAACGACCGGTCGACCCGGTGACTCCAGCATTGAGGCACGCCACGTTGATCTGGCCGAAGGCGTCGCAGGCGGCAGCGTTGAGAGCCATGTTTGCCGCCTCGTCCGATACATCCGTCGGGATGCCGATTGCTTTTACTCCGAGTGCGGTGATTTCGTCGACCACAGTGGCCATGGTCGCCTCGTTGACATCGCCGATCGCCACGTTCATTCCGGCCCCGGCGAAGCGCAACGCCATAGCCCGACCCATGCCGGATCCACCACCGGTTACGACCGCGGTCTTGCCCAAGAAATTGTCCATGCTCGACGCTAGCGCGAAGCCGTCAGCATCTACAGAATTCGCTCTGGCAGCTTCACGTTCTTCAGAAGCTCAACTGCCTTCATCTAACCCTTGCCCGATGTCCTGCAAACACTCTTCGGCTGCTTCCCCCAGCACGGGCCCTGCGCGGTCGACACCTTTAACGACCTCCCATTCGGCGATCAGGGCCTCGACTGTCAGCTCGAAGTCTAGATCGAAGAGGGCGTTCTTCGGGAGTTCGACTGTGAAGCTGGCTGGCAGCGGGGCCGTACTAACTAACTCGAGGATTGCCGGTTCTCCGGCGAAGGCTCGTTGAAACTGTTCCAAAGTCTCGTCTGCGCCTGCGTAGCGGGAGGACCTGACGTATGGTGACCTACTCAACTCGGCCGACAGGGCATCGACATCGCTGTCGTCGACATCGACGTCGAGCCACACAACAATCGCTGTGCGCAGCGCACTACAACTCGCCGCCGCCGTTTCGGCATTGCATGCGCTCGTGTCGGGATTGGAATCAGCCTCTTCGACCGCGGCGAATAACTCTTGCCAAGCATCGCCCTCAGCGTCGGAAACGTCTAGCTCAAGCCAGACCACGGCGTTGATAGCCGCAATCTGGGCCATGCATATCGCTAGAGCATCGATGGGTGCTTCGTCTTCCGCTGATCCAAGGTCGTCGGAAACGTTTGCGTTTTCATCGGCCTGCCCCTCAGTGGGGGCCGATGCCACTTGAACTCCGCCACGCGAGCCGCATGCGGGCAGCAGTAGTACCAAAACCGCTATTGCAACGAACTGGATCGACTTGGTTCTCACCGCTTCCGCCCACCTTCGAGTTTGATTTGGCCATCGTAGAAGCCAATTCAATCGCATTGATGTCGGCCGCCGAGGCACTCAGTCGCCCGATCAGCAACTCTGGCTGTTATAGGAGATCGTCGACCAGTTGCCGGTAGTGCTGCATGGCCTTCATGTGGGCCTCGGCCGATCGCTCTGGCATGCGCTTGTGGGGCGGACGGTTGTAGTTGTTGTTGAGTGTGACGTGGCTGACCCCGGCGTCCTTCCAGAACTGGAAGTCGGCCCGCAACTTGTCGTCGTCCCCGTCGCCGAGCGAGGCCCAGACTTCGAGGCCGACGTCGTTGGGGTCCCGCCCCTCGGCCCGGATATAGCCCCGCAAAGTCTCGAACACCTCGAGCGCACTTTCGTCAGGTGGGAGGGCCAGCATGATCCATCCGTCGGCCAGTTTGGCGATCCGACGCAGCATGCGATCCTCGTGACCGCCGAACCACAGTGGGATAGTGCGCCCCGTCGGAAGAGGGTTAATGCCCGCGTCGTCGATCTGGTGATAGTCGCCGTTGAAGGTCACGTGAGGCTCGGCCCAAAGTCGACGCATCACCTCGACCTGCTCGGTCAGGCGTTTGCCCCGGTTGCCAAAGTCTTCGTTGAGAGCCTCATACTCGATGGGGTTCCAGCCACTGCCGATCCCGAAGCGAAACCGGCCTTCGCACAACACATCCAAGGACGCGGCCTGCTTGGCTACCAACGCGGTTTGCCGCTGGGGGAGGATCATCACCTGGGTTGAGAACTCGATCGATGTGGTGCACGCGGCTAGGAAGCCGAACAGCACGAAGGGATCGTGGAAGAAGTCGGCCGAGGTGTTTCGGTCTCCCCAGTCGGGCCGGTTCTCGATGTTTGCGCCCAGCACATGGTCGGGCACTGCCAGCCCGTTGTAGCCGAGGTCTTCGGCCGCCTGGGCAAAGTCTCGGGCGAATCCGGGAGCGCCTCCGGTATCGACGAAGGGCATGCTTACGGACAGGTGGATTGGCATAACATCAGTTAAGCCCATCCTTATCGTCAGGTCATGACGATCAAGATCAGCAGGCTCGCTGGTCGCGGATCAGGGTCACCTGATTGTTCTCGTTAAAGGTGAGCGAGACGAGGCTGTCGAGCGCCTTTATGCTGGCGAGGTCTGACTCGATGAAATCCCAGTCGAGGCTCAAGTCGGCGCATCCGGCTACGAAGTCACCCGGGTCGAGCTCCAGAATGTTGACGTTGGACGCGAGCGGGTAGGACCGCAACTTTGGGTTGACATTGCCGCCACCATGCCAATCGGTCGCCATTTCATAGCGAGGCTCGACCTGCAGCTCAACGCCTTGCTGGTCGCCGAAACCGTGGCGGTCGAACCAAATCCAGTCGACGCCGTCGACGCGCTCGAACCGGTCGATCTCGCCATAGTCGAAACGCAGCTCGGGTTCGGCCTGATTGATCATCGATGCCTGAGTGGTAGCGGTGGTCGGTGGCTCGGTAACGGCCGATGTTTCCGGCGGAGCTTCGGTGGTCGTCGTCTCTGCGGCCGTCGTCTCGTCGCTAGTGATTGGTGCCGCCGTTGTCTCGGTGGACGTTGCCTTGACGGTGTCCGACGAGCCGGTCTCTGAGGCAGTGGCCGTGAGCGTTGTCGACGCATCGGCGTTGGGTTCGCCGTCGGCCTGCGCATTCCCATCCGATGCACAGCCAGCGAGGGCAGCGGCACCGAGTACCGCTCCTGCAAACGCGCCAATACCTCGGACCTGGATCGTGGTGATGATGGACTGCGCCATCGAAATAAGGTAGTCGCACGGTGCCTCCAGCAGGCCGCGCCTGGCGGTGTGTGCATGTGGAGCAGCCCGCTGCTAGGAAGGGTCGCGGTATGGGTCCCCTACACGATGCTGTTCGCCGGGTCTGCGTCGACTTGCAGGCGGTGCTCGATGCGGCTGAGCGCACTGGGGGAGCGGTGGGCTCGTCTACGGTGCTAAGCGTCGAAGCCCAGCTGAGCGGTCTGCGACTCATGGAACGGGAGATGCGATCCGGACCGCCCAGCCGCCGTATCTGGTCGTTTGGGCAGGCCGCGGTTCCGGTGTTGTCATCGCTGTTGAACGGGCTCGCTCGGAAGTCGGCAGCGATGGCTGAGAACGAGGTCGCTCGGTGCCGCTCGTCGGTCTCCACCCTCGGCGATGCCCTCATCGTCTTCGCCGAAGGCCGGGAGGTCCTACCGATAAACGGGGCCGACATCGAACTTGTCATCTTCGACAACGACGGTGTCCTGGTCGATTCCGAGTTGCTTTCGATCACCGTGATCGCCGAGCTGCTGCAGAGCGCAGGGATGCCGCTATCGGTTGACGAGGTTGGTGAGCGATTTATCGGACGGACTCACGACTATGTCATGGCATCGCTCACCGCGGAGTTCGGGCCGCCGCCCGACTCGGTGCGAGACTTTGAGACTGCGGTCCTGGCCGCGTTTCCCGATCGTCTCCAGCCGGTTCGTGGGATGAACGAGGCGCTCAGCCAGATTGAACAGCCGATCTGCGTCGGATCAAATGGTGGACTTGACCGGGTCAGGCTTTCGCTTGCTATCGCTGGCCTCGACTCGTGCTTTGTCGCCGAGCATGTGTTCTCCGCTGACATGGTGGCTCACGCCAAGCCGGCCCCCGACCTGTTTCTGCATGCGGCCCGCACCGTCGGAGTCGATCCAGCGAAGTGCCTCGTGGTCGAGGACAGCGTGGTCGGGGTAACGGCCGCGGTCAGCGCCGGAATGCAGGTCGTTGGTTTTGTCGGCGGTTCACACACCAGCCCGCCGCTTGCCCCGCTGCTGATGGACACAGGCGCACAGCTGATCATCGACTCTCCCCGGCAACTCTTGGAACTGCTGGCCCCTACGCCAGTGCCGCAGCCACAAAGCCTGAAAAAATCCAAGAAGCTGCGCCCACCTTCAGGGCCGTAACCTGGTGGAAGCTGTGCCGATCGAGTGCCGCCGCGCCGATCCGCCGGCCACTCGGCGGAGCTGCCGCTTCGACAGTTCCTCGGCCAACAGTCAACCAACCGGCGGACGAATCAGAAAGACACCTGCGTTATGACTCGCACCCCTGAGTTCTCAACAAGCCGGCCGGAGCAGCCCGATCAGTACGAATCGTGCTTCGCCTCGCCGCTTTCTCCGTCAGAACTTCGTGAACATCAAGAGCGTTATCTGGCGATGCCATCCTACAAATACGGATTACCCGCTCAGCTGCTGTTCTGGACCGCAGGGAAGGTCTTCCCCCAGGGCCGCAGCTTCGAGTTCTTCGCCTTCGTCGAACTGGTAGCCCGGGTGCCATATATGGCCTGGGAACATGTCGGGCACATCGCTCAGACCCAGAACCATCGCGACCACGCCTTCGACCGCATCATTCAAGACCGCATAGTTCTCGCGCGCGACGAGCAAGACAACGAGTTCTGGCACCTGCTGATCATGGAAGAGTTCTGCGAAAAGGCTGGCTACAAGCGTCGCTGGCTACTCGACCGTGTCTTCCCCCAGATTCTCTCGGTGATCTACTACCACCTGTCCTGGCTGCTGTACGCTGTTCGTCCGAAGTGGTCTTACCAGCTCAACAGCGACTTTGAAGATCACGCAATGCGCCAGTACGCGCAGTTCGTCGCCGAGCACCCCGAGTTCGACGACACCCCATGGGAGTCGAAGTATCGGAACGACTACGGCCTCCACGTCACCGTCGGCGACATGTTGCGCCAGGTCGCCTGGGACGAGGAGCAGCACAAAAGCCACTCCGAGGGCTACATCCGCCGCGGCGCACGGTTTTCACGCTCTAAGGGCTGATAGGCGCAAGCAGGTCGTCGCCATGGCTGGGACAGGCTGAGGACTTCCGGCTCTACTTGAATTTCCAGCTTGGGATAACCATCGGCGTCAAGGGCTTGAAGTGCGGGCCCACTGGAGGTTACGTGCGATGGCTATTGCGACAACAAACGAGATCAACGACCTGTTCGAAACGCTCGGAGAACCGGAAAGCCCCGTCGACGGCCAAAGAGTGAATGACACCGAGCGGCGGGCCATGTGGGCTTGGACCGCACTACGGCTTCTACTCGGCTGGTCACTGCTGTGGGCCTTTCTCGACAAGTTCTTCGGGCTTGGTTTCGCCACCTGCCGAGCGGCTGAGTCAGCAGCTATCGACTTCGGTTGTGACGCTGCCATGGTCAACGGCGGCTCGCCGACCTACGGCTTCTTGAACTTCGGCACCCAGGGCAGCCACACCGGCTTCCTCTTCGATTGGATGGCTCCCTCGGCCCCCGATGCGATCAACCTTGCCGACGTCGGGTTCATGGCTGTGCTTCTGCTCGGCGGACTGGCGTTGATGCTCGGCATCGGCGTGCGCACAGCTGCGCTCGGCGGAGCGCTGCTGATGGCCTTCATGTTCCTCGCTGGTGATGTGTGGCCGGATAACAACCCGGTAAACAGCAGCCACATCATCGAGATGGTGGCATTCATTGGTATCGCCATCGTCGGGGCCGGACCATTTGCCTTGCAGCGCTGGGTCAACAAGAACATCCCGCTCCTGGCTCGAATCCCGTAGGTCAATACTCTGGCCAATGGTGGCGTCAGCCCACAGATGACTTTGCGTCGGCTCACCGAGGATTCACAGAAACTCAGGTGACACTGTCGGCATGAAACCAGCCAAGCCCGCCGTCAGGGCCGCCACCGCCCTCTTGACCTTCATCTTCCTCGCCGCCGCCTGCGGCTCGTCATCGGAAACCGTCTCAGAGGTTGTCTCTGAGGCGGGTTCCGAAACCGGGTCTGAGGCGATCAGCGATGCCGAATCGTCTACCGACTCCGATTCGGGCGAAGACGCAACAGTTGACGCCCACGCCGCCTCCGACGCTGACGACAGCATGGTCGCCGATGCTGCTCAAGGTACGCCGGTCGACGCCGGTCTTTTCTTCGACGGAGCGTTGGCCGAGGAGATCAGCACCCAAGACTGCACCCTGTCCGATGGCAGCGCCTCGACCTGCTATCTGGTCACGGTGGTCGGCTACCCCGTCGACAACGAGATCGGACCATTCTGCCCTTCGACCACCGACACCTCGGCCGAAGAAGCGGGTATCTGGTTTGACGGCGATGGTCTCTACGACCTGGATGGTGAATTCATTCTCGGCCTGGCTGAGCTCTACAACGACAGCAACTGGATGCTCTACGACGAAGACGGCAACGTCAACGTGACCGAAACGGCTGAGGCGTTTGATGCTGCGGCCCGGCCAAACGTCGACCCCGAGTATCAGAACCATTGTGTTGAGGGCCGGATCGAATGGCTCGATGGCGGCGAGCCGGTTCAAAGCACCGTGCTCCTGCCAGCCTCTCCCACGCTGGCCACAAGCCCTAGTCAAACCAGAGGCAGCCTTGGCGTGACCCTCAACGGCGTAGCCATCGACGCTGCCGCCCCGGTCGATGCGATTCTTGGGGCGTACACCATCGCCGCCTTCGACGACTGTGGTGGCCACATTAATCCCGTGGCCGGCTACCACCTCCATGGCGCCACCGGTTGCGGAGAGGTCGAAATGGCAGATCATGCCGCCATGTTCGGCTATGCCCTCGACGGGTTCGCCATTCACAGCCCCTATGGCCTCGACGGCGATCGGTACGCCGACCTCGACGGCTGCGGCGGCCACACCACCGACGACCTCGGGTATCACTACCACGCCTCACCGGCGGCCGAGAACGCCGTTATCGGCTGCATCTCCGGTCTGACCGCCCAATAAGAGATCTAGTAGGCAATTCAAGAAATTCTGCTGCAGAGTAAACCTTTTGGGGTCCGCGATGGTGTGAGTGGCTGTGAGTGCGAAACTACACGGCACGAAACTGGACAGTGTGAGCGATCCGCAGAGGGCTGAATCCTACGAGGACTTTTACCACCGGGAGCTACCTGCCCTGGTGGCCCTCGCCGCGGCGGTCACCGGCAGCCACCTGGCGGCCGAAGATCTGGCCCAGGAAGCGCTCGTCCGGGCCTACCGTCGCTGGGATCAGCTCTCGCTCTACGACAAGCCGGGAGCGTGGGCCCGCCGGGTGACCATCAATCTGGCGCTGTCGTCTCGCAAGCGGGCGGCCAACGAGGTGCGAGCACGGTTGCGGCTGCGGTCGGAGCCGACGATGAGTGCAGCCCCGGTCCACTATCAATATCTGTGGGACGCGGTGCGGAAGCTGCCGGGCAAACAGAGAGCCGCGGTGGCCCTGCACTATCTGGAGGATCGTCCGGTGGCCGAGATCGCCGAGATCCTCGAGTGCGCGGAGAGCACCGCCAAGGTCCACCTACATCGGGGCCGCACCGCCCTGGCGGCGCTGCTGCAAACGGGGCAACCCGGCCATCAGCAGCCGGACCATCAGCGGCCGGGCCATCAGCATCCGGGCCCGGCACCAGACCACGATCAATCAGGAGGCGTCCGATGAACTCCGAAGACCAGAACCCGATCGACTCCGAGATTCGCTCGGCCTATGAAGATCTGTCCGAGCGTGCCGCCGTCGCCGCTCGAAATCGGTCACTTAGCGATGCGCGGTCGAGCTACCGGTCGGCGAGCGCGCCGCGTTTCGCTCCAGCGTTGGTCGTGGCCGCGGTGGTGGCTCTCCTAGCCGGGGGCGCAACGCTGTTTGCTCTACGCGGCGATGACGATCAACCGGTCGAGACCGGCCCGGCCGAAAACGAACAAACCGTTCCCGATGATAATGAGGCCATCGGCGGTGAGTCGGGGGCAGACGGAGGTTCGAGCGAAGACGATGATGGCGCGAGCGACTCGGATTCGCCGACAACCGACCCGACTGTCGATGATCGGTCTGATGATCGCGCCGATGGAGAGGTTCGTGCCGGGGATCGCTATCGGGTGGCGACCGCGTTGGTTGCGGCCGATCTCAACGATCCGTTCTTGAACCTACGCTGGTCGCCGGATGCCGACTCTGAACTGTTGGCCAAACTCCCGCCGACTTACGCCGGACTGGAAGCCACCGGGGAATCGAAGAAGGCGGCCGATGGCGGAACGTGGCTGCACTTTGTACTCCTCGACCCGGTGCAGGTGAATCTTGGCGAACCGTTACACGGTGGTGCGCCAACCGGCTGGGCCAATGCCGCCTATGTCGAGCGGTTGCAATCCGGTTTGCCGATCGGCACCGATGAGCTGGCGGCGTGTGGGGGAGATGATCGCTCCTTTGAGTCCGACCGGCCTGGAGGGGCCGCCGGCGAGTGGTATGTCTACGGGCTTGAGTCGAGGTTGATGACCGACCGGTGCCTGAGGGTAGTGGTCACCTTTGGTCAGGGTCCGGGCCTGTTCGGCAACTGGGAAAACATTGACGACGGTGTCGGGCCTGCCGCAGCTCTTCCCGCGGTGCAAATCACCAGTACCGGTGGATTTGGGGTCACCGTCGACCTGCCTGGGGTGAGCTCCGCCTTCTACAAGGCGACCGAGGCCGATGAATCGATGTTTGTGGTTCGTCGAGCCGATGACTCACTTGGCCTAGTCTCACCCCTCCCTGTTCGAGGCGCTGAGCTGAAGGCCTTTCCCGAGCTAGGCATCGTCGTGATCGACCTTGAACTCGATGCCGACAGAGGCGCACCGCCAAGCGGCGGCGGTATCTATCTGACCAGAGAACCGATAGTCGGCGCTGGGAGCGTCGACCTGGTCGGGATCGCCCGGCCGTTTGAAGCAATCTTTAGTTCCCGGGTGCTCGATGAGTCTGGTACCGCGGTCGAAGCGGTCTTCTCCGGCACCCGTGTATCAGGAACTCATCGGGCTACGTCGTACGCTGTGTCAACCAACGACTGGACCCAGGCCTGGGGCTCGTTTGCCATCAGGGTCGCCGACCTCGCTGCCGGCTCATATGCCATCGAGTTCGACGCTGGTGGCTTCGGCGATGAGGACGACGAAAGCCGCCAACCGCTGCTGGTGCCATTCACAATCGGCGAAGCCGGGGTCGGCTCGGCAATGGCGACCGATGAAGAACAGTTGGTCGCGCAGCGACTGATGTCCTATGCGGAGTCCGGCGGATTCGAAACCGTTCCGCTGGCCGACGAGGTGACACTGCTGCTCGGTGGGGTCGGCGGCGAACAGCAGGTCCGAAGCCGGGACGAGCTTCGCTCCCGAGAAGCGTGGACGTTCGACGCCGAGTCGGCCTTTGGCTTTGTCGGTCCGTTCAATCTCCTCGATCAGCTGCGACCCATCGGAGCGCAGATCAGCGCCGGGCCGATCAACCACTGCGCCGGCCCGCCAACTAACTGGCCGACAGCGGTGAATGGTCTGCGCCAGGTCAATATCGAGCCGGTCGGCATCGACAGCTGCCTGAGCTGGTTCGGCGTCAGCCTGTTCCTGAACGGCGAAGGTGAGATCGCGGCTGTAGCTCTCGACCGCTGGGAGCCGTGAATCGAGGCCTGGAGCCGTAGATCGAGGCATGGAGGCCTCTAACCGGCCTCAAGAAGAGATCACTGGCATACAAGTGATCTCGGTATTAGGGTCTGGGGAATGGCAGAACGTTTGAACCTGCAAACCCTGGTGCGACGGCGACTCATCACGGTCGAACGAACCGGTCGGGAACTCGACCGGATCCTCGATCAGGAGATCTCTCGGGTCACCAGCGCTGCGGTGTTTACCAATCCGTACGCCGGTCGCTACGTCGAAGACCTTGGCCCGCTGTTCGAGCTGAGTACCGAGCTAGGGGCCCAGCTGGCGGCCGAAGCGGTTGCCCAGCTCGGGGGCCGAGAAGTCCACAGCTACGGCAAGGCGGCCATCGTCGGCATCAATGGCGAGTTGGAACACGGGGCGGCGCTGATGCACCCGACGCTCGGTGGGCCGCTGAGAGACGCGGTCGGCGGCGGCAAGTCGATCATCCCCTCGGCCAAGAAACGAGGCGGTCCCGGCGTGGCCATCGACGTTCCACTGCATCACCGCAACGCGGCCTTTGTGCGCACCCATTTTGATGCCGTTGAGTTCAGCCATGTCGATGCCCCGCATCCCGACGAGCTGGTACTGATCGTGGCGGTAACCGACGGTGGCCGACCGCTGCCTCGGGTCGGTGGGTTGGAAGTGGCCGACATCGTAGGCGAAGACGGACTCCGCTGAGATAACAGAAATGGGAGGTCGGGCGTGACAAGCACCCGAATCGAAAACGTTGGAACAATCGTCTCCGGGGTTCTAGCCGAGCCCTTCGTCGATGGCGACACCGTCGTTGTCAACGACGGCGTGATCTCGTTTGTCGGCTTTGCCGCCGACGCCCCGGACGGACCGGACGACATCACCATCGATGCCGGCGGCTCGACGGTCATGCCAGGCCTGCACGACAACCACGTGCACCCAGTCATCGGCGACTACACACCCAGGCAGCGGACCACCGACTTCATCGAGAGCTGCCTTCACGGCGGTGTGACCACGATGATGTCGGCGGGCGAACCCCACGTGCCCGGCCGACCAAAGGACGCCGCGGGTGTAAAGGCTCTGGCCATACTGGCCCACAAGGCGTTTAGCAATGAGCGGCCAAGCGGCGTAAAAGTTCACGCCGGAGCGGTGCTGCTGGAGAACGATCTGGTCGAAGAAGACTTCGACGATCTGGCTGCTGCGGGCTGCACCCTGGTTGGTGAGATCGGCATCTCCGGGGTCAAAGACCCTGACGTGGCCCGTCGAATGACCGGCTGGGCTCAGGCTCGCGGCATGCGGGTCATGATTCATACCGGCGGCGCCTCGATCCCCGGTAGCGGGGTCATCGGGGCCGACTTTGTGGTCGAGGTCGGCGCCGACGTTGCCGGTCACGTAAACGGTGGACCAACGTCGCTGCCGCTGTCGGATGTGGAGAAGATCCTGACCGACACCACCGCCATGGTTGAACTGGTCCACAACGGCAACATCGCCACTCTTGGCCAGATAGCCAACATGCTGCGTGACGGCGATCAGCTCGATCGCTTGGTGATCGGTACCGACTGCCCTGCTGGTTCCGGCGTGCAACCACTGGGCATCTTGCGAGTGATCGGCCACGTGGCTGCGCTCGGTGGTGTCGCCCCCGAACTAGCGGTGGCCTCGGCGACCGGTAACGGTGCTGAACTGCATCGGTTGAACCGAGGTCGAGTAGCCGCAGGTATGGAGGCTGACCTGTTGGTAATCGATACCCCGATGGGTTCGCAGGCTGGCGATGCGCTCGGCGCGTTCGCCATCGGCGACACGCCGGCCGTTGCGGTGGCCATGATCGATGGTGAGATCAAGTTCACCAAGAGCCGCAACACCCCGCCGCCGACCAGAGCCATCTCGATTACCTCGAGCGGGGCCTAAAGCCAGTGGAGTACGTGCGGCCCCGGACACTCGACTCGGCGCTCCAGGTTCTTGCCGACGGTGACTGGCAGGTCTATGCCGGGACCACCGACATCTACCCTGCGTCGGTCGGTCGTCGAGCTTCGCGTAATGCTCTCGACCTGACGGGCATCGCCTCGCTACGGGGCATCAGCCGTGACGGCGATCATTGGCGTTTCGGGGCCTGCACCACCTGGACCGATATCGCCACCGCCGAACTTCCAGCCCAGTTCGCTGGGCTACAGGATGCGGCGACGCAAATCGGCGGCATTCAGATCCAGAACCGGGGCACGGTTGCCGGAAATCTCTGCACCGCTTCGCCTGCAGGCGACAGCATCCCGGTGTTTCTGTCGCTTTCGGCGACCGTCGAACTCAGCGGTCTTGGCGGTGTCCGCATGGTGCCGCTGGCCGACTTTGTCACCGGCTATCGGGAGACTGTGCTGCAGCCGGACGAGATCGTCTCGGCGGTGTTGGTGCCCGATCGCTCCGGTCCCTCCAACTTTCAGAAGCTGGGTTCGAGAAGTCACCTGGTGATCTCCATCGCCATGGTGGCCACCCAGCTGGAACCGACGGCTGATGGCCCGGTGGTTCGCATCGCTGTCGGTGCCTGTTCCCCGGTCGCGGTTCGCCTGCGAGGGCTCGAAGCGGAACTCAACGCTCGACTTGATCTGACCCTTGTCGATCTGGATCTTGTCGATGCGTACGGGTTTGATGAGCTGTCGCCGATCGGCGATGTGCGAGCCAGCGCCGACTACCGCGCCGACGTTGTCCGCCCGCTGGTGAAGCGCTCGGTTGCCGCCTGTGTCGAGGAGCTGTCGTGACCGTCACCGAAACCGCAGTGTCGCTGACGGTGAACGGCGTCGGTGTAAATGTCGAGCACGACCTCACTCGGCGGCTGTCCGATGTGCTGCGAAACGATCTGGCGCTAACCGGAACCAAGATTGGGTGCGATGCAGGCGACTGCGGAGCGTGCACGGTCTTGGTTGATGACGCTCCGGTGTGCGCCTGTCTCGTACCGGTCGGAGCGGTCAGCGAATCGGCGGTCGAGTCGCTTGAGTCGCTGGCATCGTCGGAGCTGGGGCGTTCGCTGGTGCGTTCGTTCGCCAGGCACGGCGCAGCGCAATGTGGGTTCTGCACTCCCGGCATGCTGATGGCCGCGGTTGGTCTGCTGCGCCACAACCCGAACCCGACCCGAGACGAGGTGATCGAGGGTTTGGCCGGGGTGCTGTGTCGCTGCACCGGCTACCAGAAGATCGTCTCCGCGGTGGTGCACTACGACTTGCCGGATAACAAAGCCGACACCGCGGCGCCGACGGTCGGTAAAGCGGTCGGCCATCGCCTCACCCGAGTCGACGTGGCGGCCAAGGTCGACGGAACCGAAAACTATGGGGCCGACGGAGTCCCCACCGATGCGCTGCGGATCTTGGTGGTGCGCAGCCCACATGATCGGGCCTCGTTCACGTTTGGCGACCTGCAGGGCTTTGTGGCCGCCACAGCGGGAGTGGAACTGGTGCTTACCGCAGCGGACATCCCCGGACACAACGGCTTCGGGGTTATCCCCGGCTTTGAGCATCAGCCGGTCTTGGCCGAAACCGAGGCCCGCTTCTTCGGCGAAGCGGTGGCGCTGGTGGTTGGAACCGACATCGATTCCTCGGTGCTCGATACATTCCCAATCTCGTGGGTCGCGCTGGCTGCCATGCTGACGCCCGAGATGTCGCTGGATGCCACCGCCGATGCGATTCACGCCGACAGCTCGGACAACGTGATGATCCGAGGACGGGTGAAACGAGGGGGCAACGATCCGCTTGCAGGTTCCGACGTTGTGGTCTCGGGCACGTTCACCACCTCGTTTGTCGAGCACGCGTACATCGAGCCCGAAGCGGGTTGGGCCGAACTGGTCGACGACAAGCTGGTAATCCACGTGACGACCCAGGCCCCATTTATGGACCGAGAAGCCACCGCTCAGATCCTCGATCTCGAACCGGACCGAGTGGTTATCTCTCCAACCGGATGCGGTGGCGGGTTCGGCGGCAAGCTCGATCTTTCGATCCAACCGATCATCGGCCTGGCCACCCTGGTCACCGGCCGTCCGACCGCCATCGTCTACACCAGGCCCGAGTCGATCATCTCGACCACAAAACGGCACCCGGCAACCATGACCGCATCGTTCGGTGCCACAAACGATGGCAAGCTCGTCGGCTACGAATTCGACGGCACCTTCAACACCGGGGCCTACGCCTCCTGGGGTCCGACGGTGGCCAACCGGGTGCCGATTCACGCCGGCGGGCCGTACCTGATCGACAACTACCGAGCTGAGTCGGTTGGCGTCTACACCAACTGTGCACCATCCGGGGCGTTCCGAGGTTTCGGCGTACCGCAGGCGGCGATCGCCCGTGAGATGCTGATCGATGAACTAGCCGACCACCTCACGATCGATCGATTGACCTTTCGGGAGCAGCTGGCCCTCAAGCCGGGCCAGCCGACGCTGACCGGCCAAGTCTTTGAAGCTGGCCTCGGGATCGGCGACTGCCTGGCCGCGCTTCGAGAGCCGTGGGAAGAGGCCAAGACCAGGGCCGCAGAGCGAAACAGTACGGTGGGCGACGGTAGAAAGAGCGATATTCGATCCGGCGTTGGCCTAGCGGCTGCCTGGTATGGCTGCGGTAACACCGCGTTGCCGAATCCATCGACGGTTCGTATGGGAGTTCGAGTAGACGGCTCCATCGTGCTGCATCAGGGTGCGACCGATATCGGCCAGGGTTCGAACACGGTCATGTCGCAGATAGCGGCCGACGCCCTCGGCACATCGGTCGACATGATCAACCTGGTCGGCCCCGATACCGACACCACTCCCGACGCCGGTAAAACCTCAGCATCGCGGCAAACCTACGTGACCGGCAACGCCACCTTCCTAGCCGCTCGATCGCTGCGCCACGCGTTGCTCGCCGCAGCCGGGGTGCCTGCCTCCGAGGCGGGCGAAGCAGAGATCCGTTTGGGTCCGGAAGGTCTGGTCGTTTTCGCCAACGGCCAACAGCGAGTTGCTTCGCTGCAGGGCCCGGTCGATGCCGACGGCTACGTTCTTGTCGCCGAGGAGAGCTACGACCCCCCAACGGTTCCCCTCGACGAAGATGGCCAGGGTGTGCCCTATGCGGTGTTCGGGTTCGGAACTCAGCTTGTCGAAGTCGATGTCGACATCGTCACCGGCCGCACGGTGGTCACCAATGTGGTTGCCGCATACGACGTTGGCCGGGCAGTCAACCCCACCATGGTCGAAGGACAGATCGAAGGGGGAGTGGCCCAGGGGCTCGGTATGGCTTTGATGGAGGAGTTCATCCCCGGCCGCCAGAGCAATCTTCACGACTACTTGATCCCCACGATCGGCGATGTGCCGCCGATCGTTCCCATCCTGATCGAATCCGACGATCCTCACGGGCCATACGGTGCCAAGGGCATCGGCGAACACGCTCTGCTGCCAACCGCCCCGGCCATCCTCAACGCGATTCGCGATGCCACCGGCGCCAGGGTTCGCCATATTCCCGCCACGCCCGAAGTGGTTGCGAAAGCGATCGCTGAAGTTGCTGAACCGAGCGCCGTCCCGGCGCGTGAATCGAGCGAAACGTCATGACCGACATCGAGCTAGGCGAAGACAAGGTTCGTTGTGAAGCGTGCCCGGTGCGCTGCGTGATCAAGGTGGGGCAAACCGGGTCGTGCGACCGCTACGGCAATGTCGAAGGCGAACTGATGCGGCTCGACCCCGTGGTTGTGCTGCGAGATCAGCTGACCCGAGGCCGCGAGGTCGTCTCATTCGTCGGAGGCTCAGGTACTCAAGATCAAGACACCCAAGATCAAAATCCCGAAGATCAGGACGGTTCGCTGCAGCTGACCGGCGTGGGGGCAGGAACTACCTATCCCGACTACAAGGCCGCCCCGTTCATCGTGTCTCAGGACATCGATGGGGTCGACACGATTACCGTGGTGACCGAGGGCATCTTCTCCTACTGCGGCCTCAAAGTGAAGATCGACACCGACCGCCACATCGGCGACGAGGGAGCGGTCGTTCTAGCCGAGGGCCACCCCGTTGGGCTGGTAACCACCGCTGAATACGGTTCGCAGATGCTGTCTTTGGGAGGGGTGAACCGGCTCACCGGCGGCACCCGCCACGAAGGTCTGGCCACGATGCGGACCCTGGTCGCGGCCTGCAACCGGGAGCAGATCGAACTTCAGGTCGAGGGAGGCGAAACACTGCTCCTACAGGCGGGCCACGCTCCGGTGATCGACGGTGAGGTCGAGCAGGTTATGCGGATCGGGTGTGGCTCGGCTGCGGTTGGGATCATGGCCGAACGCTGGGCCGGTCTCGTTGACGAGGTTGTTGTGGTCGATGAGCACATCACCGGCGTTCTTTCCGAACACCAGGCCGGGGCGGTGCTCGGTATGCCTCGCAGCGGCATCAAACTACACGGTCGGCGCTCGACACCCGGGCGGTTCTTTAACGTGGCCGATCCCGGGAGCGGTTGGGGTGGAACCGACCTTCAAGACCCCCTAGCCATCGTCAAAGACTTCAAAGCGGGCACCGCCTGGCCCGGCCTGCGGGTTTTGATGACCAGCACCACCGGAGACGACTCGGCCTACTTTGTGCTCGACGAAGATCTGCAGCCGGTGCCAACTACCACCCCCGACGATGTCGCCGAGTCGATCGAACACATCCGCCGCAACTGCGAACCGGCCATGGTCTCGATGGTCTTCATGGCCGGCGCCGGAGGGTCTCTGCGGGCTGGCACGGCAAAGGAGCCGGTCGCCCTGACCGAGTCGATCCAGTCGGGCGAAACCAAGGTCACGATCGGCGGTGCGCCGGTCTACCTGTGGCCCGGTGGCGGGATCACGGTCATGGTCGACGTGATGGCCACCCCAACAAACGCATTCGGCTACGTGCCAACCCCGGCCCTGGTCGCTCCGCTGGAGTTCACGCTCAGCCGGGCAGCGTATGAACGTATGGATGGTCACCTAAGCTCGGTCGTCCCCCTGCAAGAGGTGCTCGACGGCGACGCCCCGCATCGCATCGAAGATCGTCGGAGCGATGGATAACGGACCACAGATCTCCGAGCTGGCCGATGGGCGTATCCACGTCAACCACGGCCCGATCGATCTGCTGATCACCATCGATGCATCAAGCGTTCGGCGAGCGGCGGCGACAAACGCGCTTCGAGACGTTTGCCACGGGCTGCTCGACGGCCTGGTCATGGATCTTGACAGGCTGCGATCCGAGGACCAGAGCGGGTGGATCGCCAGCGGCCCAACAGCTAAGCGTATGGTCGACGCGGCCGCTGCCGTTTCCGATCTGGGCTTCGTCACACCGATGGCAGCGGTAGCCGGGAGTGTTGCCGAAACGGTGTGCGACGCGTTGTGGTCTGGGCCGAGCAGCCCTCATGGGCTCGACCGCGTGATCGTCAACAACGGCGGCGACATCGCCTTCGCCCTAGCCGACGGAGCCACCCTCGATGTTGCTTTGGCCGATGTGATGACTGGCGAGCTGTCGAGAACGGTGCGGGTAGGTTCGAACGATCCGGTACGCGGCATCGCCACCAGCGGACGGCATGGCCGCAGTTTTACCTTGGGGATCGCCGACTCGGTTACCGTATTGGCCGAAACGGCATCGGTCGCCGATGTCGCAGCCACCGTGATCGCCAGCACGGTCGACCTACCGGGGTCTGCTCGGGTAACGCGGAGCGAAGCTTCAGACATCGATGCCAGCTCCGACCTCGGCGACCGAAAAGTCGTCACCGAGGTGCTGCCTCTGAGCAGAGACGAAGAACAGCAAGCGCTGCAGCCAGGCCTGGAACTAGCCGAGACACTGCGGGCTCGATCCACGATCGTCGCCGCCTTCCTGAAGCTCGGCCAATCGGCAGCGGTCGCCATGGGGGCGGGACAGCAAGCGCTTCAAGTCGCTGAATCTCAAGCAGTTGGGAGCGACCTTGCCTGAAAAACCGTCTGAAAGCGAATCCACTGGCGAGTCCGAGAACCAGTCAAACAACCCGTTTGACACGTCAGTGAGCGAGTATCGCTTGGCCGAACAGGTCGGGCACCTACTGCGCCGGGCTAACCAGCGACATAAGGCGATCTTCTCCGCCGAGATGCCCCATCGCATTCCCCCCACTCAGTTTGCGGCCCTTGCGGCGCTCAGGGAACAGGGCGAGCTCTCGCAGAATCGTTTGGGGCGGTTCACCGCCATGGATTCGGCCACTATCGCCGGCGTTGTGTCGCGTCTTGCTAGTCGGGGTTGGGTGTCGACAAAACCCAACGAGTCTGACACCCGCATGGTGGTGGTTAGCTTGACCGATGAGGGTCGAGAACTGATCGAATCGCTTATCGAGCCAGCGCTGGGAATCTCCGAACAGACCCTCTCGGCCATAGCCGATGCCGATCGGCCGGCCGTTGTCGAGTTCCTAAAACTGCTGGCCGGAGACGACCTGGCCGAGTGAGCCTGGGTAATTTGACCAGGGTTCGTCTGCTCGGGTGCCAGAACAATGGGCCGAGTATGCTGGTTCGAGCTAGGTGAGTCCGAACCGGGCGTTAATGGTGGAGGGTAGGGCTATGAGGTTGAAGTTCGCGGTTCAAGCCGTTTGGTTGAGCTTTGTGTTGGTTGTTGGTGCTCTGGGGTGGTCGATAGCCGGTCCCGCTGGAGCCTTGGTCGAGAACCCGCCGGACATGACGGTGTATCTCAGCTCCACCACCAATGGGTCCGTCGGTGGCGTGACCTTCGGCGATGAAGATGTCATCGCCTACGACATGGCCACCGATTCCTGGTCGATGGTGTTCGACGGGTCCGATGTTGGCCTGGCCTCGGCCGATGTCGACGGTTTCGCCGTCGTGAGCCTCGACCCGTTTGTTATCGAGATGTCGTTCACTGCCGGCAGGTCGGTAGCGGGCATCGGTTCGGTCGACGATTCCGATGTGGTGCGATTCTCCGGCACCGGGGGAGAGAACACCTCGGGCGGCTTCCTCCTGGTTATCGACGGCTCGGACATCGGCTTGTCAACCAATAACGAAGACATCGATGCTCTCGGCCGATCCGGCTCCGACTTTGTGTTCAGCACCCTCGGACCATTCAACGTTCCCGGACTGACCGGCGACGACGAAGACCTCGTCTCGTTCTCTGCCACCTCGATCGGGTCCGGCACCGCAGGGGTGACCTCGCTGCTTCTAGACGGCTCGCCGATTGGCCTCGCTCCCACCGACGTGGTCGGCGTGTCGGTCGATCAGGCCGGCGGCGTGACCTACGGTGCAACGCTGACCAGTTTCTCCATCGGTGGTGTGTCCGGCGATGCGAATGACGTGTTCTCGTTCCCGACCATGAACGACCCGGCGATGATCGTCTTCGACGGTGATCTGCATGGCTTTGGTGCCGAGCGGATCGACGGACTGCATATTGGCGTTGGCCCGGGCTCCACAGAGCCAGGCTCAGCCGATCTTGAGGTGGCGCTCGAAGCCAACACCGGATCGATAGCGGTAGGCGGGGTCATCGAATACACGGCCACCGTCACCAACAACGGCCCAGACACCGCGGCAAACGCGCTGCTCGACGGAAACCTTCCCGCCAGCCTGACCCTCTCCGCCATCACCGGCTGCGCCCAGAACCAACAGACCCTGCCGTGTCTTATCGGTTCGATTGAGTCGGGACAGAGCGAGGTGCTCACCGTAAGCGCACTGGTCGGCCCTAGCGCTTCCGGATCGGTCGGCTTCGGCGTCGAAACCAGTTCGGCGGTTACCGATCCGATCGCCGCTAACAACACCGCATCAACGCTAACCAACGTGGTTGCCGCTCCGGTCGCCAGCGACGATGGCCCTGCCGACAACAGCGTGCCTGGCGATCCGTTCCACATCGAACAGAACGCCACGCTGACCGCCACGGATGGCTCAGCCGAGGATCTGCTGAACAACGACAGCCTGGGTGACCCCGCCGGTGCGCTAACCAGATTCGGCGGTGGCGACTTGGGTGGCCTGGTTACTGACAATCAGGCAGGCATTCCGGCGACCTTCGGGGTTGGAGGATCCCTCAACCTTGGTGCTGACGGTTCGTTCTCGTTCACCGCACCTTCGGGCTTCACCGGCCCGTTCTCCTTTGACTACCGGGTGGAGAACGCCTTCGGCAGCAGCGACGCGACCGTCACGATCTTCGTCGGCGCTCGCCCTAGCACCACGGTCTATCTGAGCTCGACCACATCCGGAGTCGCCGGGGGCATTGTCTTCGCCGATGAGGACATCGTTTCCTACGACACCGCAACCGACACCTGGGCCATGGTGTTCGACGGTTCCGACCTCGGCCTGGTAACCGCCGACATCGACGGCTTCCACATCGCCAGCTTCGACCCTCTGGTCATCGACTTGAGCCTGACCGCTCCCCGCACCCTGCCCGGCGCGGGATCGACCGACGACTCCGACGTCGTGACCTTCACCGGTACCGGCGGGCCAAACACCAGCGGCACCTTTGCTTTGCTGATCGATGGGTCCGACCTGGGGCTCAGTTCCGGTGGCGAAGATATCGATGCGGTCGCGATGTCGGGCACCAGCCACCTGTTTAGCACCATCGGAAACTTCAATATCCCCGGAGGTCTGCTCGGTGGCGACGAAGACTTGCTGTCGCTGATCCCCACGTCTACCGGGTCGGTGACGACCGGCGCATTGTCGCGGCTGTTCGACGGTTCCGACGTCGGCTTTGCCAGCAGTGATCTGACCGCAGCCTGGGCCGATCCTGACTCCAGCGACATCTATGGCGCAGGCCAGGGCAACTACACGGTTGGCGGAATCAACGGTGACTCCGACGATGTGTTCGCTTTCAGCGGCACAACTGGCGAGAACACAGCTGGAACCGCTGAGATCGTGTTCGATGGTGATCTTGTCGGATTTGGTGGCGAGCAGATCGACGGTCTGCATATCGTCGTGACCGATACCCCGGTCGAGCCGTAAGACCAGCGGCTCTGCTCCAAGCAATTTTTTGGCCTGAGGTTCGACCTACTCGGCCGGTAGCTCGCTGCCGCTCGATCCCGACAACTCTTCCAAGACCTGGATGGCGCCGCTGATCCGCAACAGCTGGGATCGCAGTTCGTTGGCCTCGGTCTCAAGGTTCATCAGCATCTGCTCACCCTTGTCCTTTTCGGCCCGCAGCTCTTCCAACCGCGATTGAATGTCAGCTTCCATCTGCGCTCCCGTCGTCGGAGCTCAGTTTGGCTTTCAGTTCATCGATTTGCACCTGCTGCTGCTGAATGGCGCCGATAGCCAAGGCGATGAACTGGTTGTAGGACATACCCTTAACATCGGCGTCGTTGTTGACCAGTTCCGGCGCAACAGCCTCAACCTCCTGGGCGATGAATCCGAGGTCCGGTGTGCCCGATTCGATCCAACGGAAGGCCCGGGGCCGCAGCTCCCGAACTACGGCGACGGGATCTTCCAGGTCGCGAATATCGCTCTTCAGTCTGGCATCACTCGGTCCGATCCAACTGCCCCCATGTTGCTGCATGTCCCCGTTGTTCTTGATCTCGAACTTGGTACTGGAGCCGAATCTGAATGCAAGTTTGTTGGTGCCGTCGGTGTAGTTGTTGGTCTGTAGCGTCCATCGCCCAGCGTTCGGGTTCACCAACGTCAATTTCTGCCCGACCTGAACATTGCCAGCGACCTCGAGCTTCTTTTTGAGCTTGACATCTCCATGCACCGTGGCCTTGCCAGCAACGGTGAGGGCCTTGTTAACCTTGACGTCTCCATCCAGCGTGCTCTTGCCAGCGACCTGTAGTCCGCCCTCGCCGACCCATACCAGGCCGCCCTTGGAATTGAAGTAGAGGGTCGACGCTTTCTTGTTGTTGCGGGCGATTAGTTCGTTGTCGTCGATGACTAGATTCGTACCGTTTGTCGGGCCGAGAACCAAGTATCCGCCACCGTCGTGGTCGCAGTCGATGCCTCCCGTAATCTGTAGCGGGGTCTCGGGATCGATGGTCCCGATGCCAACCTTGCCATCCTTCTTGACGGTCATGCGCCAGCCGTTGTTATAGATGCCAGCCCTGTCGGTGCTGTGGCCGCCAAAGAATCGGTCTTCGTTGATCCACAACCCGCCGTTGTTGTTGCCAGACCGCATTCGACCGTTGACCACGAGATCAACGCTGTGTCCACCTGCGCCGGAGATGGTGAGACCTCCCTCGGGCACAGTGCCCGGATAGCCGCCGATACCGACTCGCTTCGAGTCAAAGACCATCGGTGCCTTCTCGACCGCCAGCACGTACTGGCCATCCCAATGGCCTGGGACATCCTCATAGTGGATGTAGATGTTGCTGAGACCGGAGCTTTCGGTGCTGGTAATGCCGTTCAACTCGATGTCAATGGCATCACCGGGCGACAGTTCATCAAAGTCGGGTTGAAATGTCCACGCTGCGCCTGTCCCCAGCGTCGAACGAGTCGCCATCTTCTCTGGACCTGGCGAGCCAGATCGAACGACACGCCACAGGACGTTGACCCCGACAGCCTTATCCGTATCTGTTAGAGCCCAGTCGCCGGAGGTGTCGAACGAGACGGTGAACTTGGAAGCTTGATCGGCCGAAACCCCGTTTGGTCCCTTGATCGACCTGAACTGGACCCGATTTCTGGTTGGCTGATCTTCGATGGCCGGCTGAGCGTTCAGCATTCGAATCTTGATGCCACCGGCCGAAGCTGCGGCCTGGCCCGAAGCGTTGTCGACGTTGAGTACTCGGTTTGAGCCGACAAAGCCGACGTGAAGCGGCAGGTTTGGCTTGCCGGTCCTACTGATCACGTCGATGCTGCGGATTCGTTCGCCGCCAACATCGATTTGCAGGTTGTCGTCGCTCGCCCAATCAACATTGCGATACCCGAGGATCACATTTGTGCCCCGGGAGCCCATCTGTCCATCGGCGCTCTGATACTCAAGGTCAAAGCTGATGCTGTCGTTTGGCTGAAGCACCTTGTTTCGGGAGCCCGTCCACGACAGGTAGAGCGACATAGACACGCCGTCTGGCGAAACCTGCGGTTTGCTGCTGGCGTTCCAGCTTTCGCTTGTCAAGCCCTTCAAGACCGCAGCAGGAACGTCGGCCTTACGAGCTTTAAAAGTGCTCGGCCTGAACCGCAGTTCGAAGTGATGGTTCGATGCACTTGGAACGGCAGAAGCCGGGAGCTTTCGCATGGTCAGCGGCGCGCCAGAGGTGTTGGTGATCGTAACCTTGGCAACATTCGCGCCAACGTCGGCGATGTAGATGACGTCTCGAATCTCATCATCGGTGAAGTCGAAGCTAAAGGGGTACCGGCCGTGGAACGCTGCCTCCATCGACAGGTCCGATGACCGCAACAGCTGAAGTTGCTCTGTTGTCAGCGCCTCGCCGAAATACTGAAGCTGGGCAACCTGAGCACCGAGGAATGACGACTGCTCAGTATCGGTTCCGAGCACGACCCGATCATCAGCTCGATACTGCACGCTGGCAGCCCTGCCACCCAGTTGGCCGTTCCCGACTGCCACGCCGTCGACGTAGAGCAGGATCTGCTTGCCGTCATAAACCCCGACCAGATGGGCCCATTCACCAATGGCTGCCGGTGAACCGGATGAGGTGACACTTAGAGCCTCACCTTGAGATGCAACGGTTGGTGCGACGGCGCCATCTGCCGCCGCTCTTGTCAGTTTGGCTTGTCTTTCTGCTTCTTCGGCCGCCCGACCTAGGTGCTCGGCCGCCCGTGTTCTCTCCTGGGAAGCAGCGGCGAGTTCAGTAAACCCAACGATCATGGCAGCCCGCTGCAAAGAACTAGCGCGGTCCATCTTCGCCTTGGCCTTCATCGCCTCGGCGTGGAATTGCTCGGCTTCCTTGCGAGCTGCCTCTGCGACCTGTGACAGACCCTTTGCCTCGGCCTCAGCGCTAGCGGCCATCGCTCGCAGTTCAGCGACCTCGGCCTGGCCGGCGGCAATGCTGGCTTGGACTGCCTTTGGGTCGACGGCAGTCATCGACAGTTTCGGTTTGCGGGCACTGTCTAGATCGATCGTCCAGCCCCTACCAAAGCTCAGCAGGCTTCGGCTCTTCTGGCGGCTATCGGCCACCTTGACCCACATCGAGATGGAGAAGGCCTTGTCGGTTGTGGTCCGACCGGGCAGTAGATCACCGATCCGACCGAGGTCGATCCAGGTGTCTGTTCCATTGAGGACAAGCGCGCTGCCAAAGGTGTCGTCAGGCACGATTGTCGGGTTGCCGTGAATCTCAAACTTGCGGCCCGCTCCCTTCGAGGCCTCGGTCACCCAGTTCTTCTTGTCGGAACTGACCTCGAACAGGTCTAGGGGCAGGTCGAGCCGAGGGGGTGGAATGGCTATTGGGGTTGCGGTGGTCATGTGATCTCTCCGTCCATCTCAATATCAGGGGGCGACCGTGCTGCGTCGCAGCTTCAGCCATCCGTCCCGTATCTCATTGCCCATACCGAACCGAGCCTGAGTCTCGACCGGATCAATCCCGACCCCAACCCGATCGAGCAACTCAAGTACCAATCGTTCGTGACCGGCGAATGGGGCTGTCAGCTTTGCTTTTCGTTTCTTGTCCTCGTGGGCGACCAGAACAAAGTTGCCGTCTGGATTCACCACCTGGCCGCCAGCGTTTGGCTCAGCAGCCAACAACTCAACCCAGTGGATTGAAGGGTCGATCAGCCGGCTCCACAGCAGATCACCAGCGGTGGCAGCCGACCCGAGGTCGACCAAATCAAGGTCGACCTCATCAAGATCGACCTCGGCCTGGTTCCAGCCATCGATCACATCCTGCTTTCTGAGCCGCTTGATCGGGTGGAACTCGTGCCAGACCCCATCTCGCTCTTCAACCCAGGTCCAGTCGTAGCCGGGAAGCGGCCGCAGTGGTATCTCAAGTCGGCCGACCGGGGTCAGCAGCGGAGCGTGGAGGAAGTTGACCTCGATATTGTTCAATGCCTCGACGTATTGGTCCTGGGGAATGTCGATGATCCTGCGGGGCAGGATTCCGACGGTGCCATGAACCTTGCCTCGAGGGTCGACTAGCAGCGTCATCTGCTGTGGCGGATCGTCGATGCACTGATGGAAGTTGATGGCTCCGTCGCTCAGAGCATCGAACCTCGTTTCGATCGTTGCGGTGTCGATGTAGTCGCTCTGCGGGGCATAGAACCGCGGCACCTTGCCACCGGGGTCGCCGGTGAAGCTGATGGTGCCATCGTTAGCTCGCTCTTCGAGCCAGTAGCCGATGAGGCCGTCTCCAAGCTGTCCGTATTCGCCGATTCTGACCGGGAACCGGACCTTGGTGAACTCGGCGGTTGTGCGTATCTTGCGGTCCATGTCTCGACGGAATACATCCCACGAATGGCTGACTGCGGCCGCCCCCATCAACTGCAAATCGATGGAGGCTCTAACAACGGCTACTGGTCTGCCCATGAGCGCCGCCGAACCATGGGGGCTTCGCTGCTCGCCGGTGGCGATGTTGTCGAGGGCATCATCGACTACCCCGATGAACGTGCCGACAAAATCGGCTCCTTCGGTGGCAATTCCTTGCCGGATGAAGTCGACTACCCGTCTGAGATGCACGTTGTCGATCGCCTCGACGGTGGGCGCAGGACCACCGCCGGGTGGGATTCGCCAAACTCCTCGTTCGTCCCCCGCTTTGAAGTAGCCGAGTGAGCGACCATCACCGTCGTAGACGGCGAGGCTGCGATCGAGCAGGTTTGGCAACAGCCAGCCGCAAATCGGACCGGCCTCGGCGGTCGAAGCTTCAGTTTCAGTCGACAGCGTTCCGGAAGCGGCTCCACCGGTTAGGTCTGAGCCCCCGGCATGAGCGGCTAGCCATTTGAAGCTCAGGCGAGCGGGTTGGGCAAGACGAGGGGCCAGCCTGACCAGATGCTCGGCACCCGGTGTTGTCATCGTCGAAGTGGTAGACGGCTCGTCGATGGCCAATGCTCTGGTCTGGCCAAAGGTGTCGACCAGTTTGAGTTCGAGCAGTTTGAGAGCGCCGGCTCTGATCGGGTTGAAGGCGTTCTGGGGACTCGGAGCGATCCGGGTTCCGCCGACCATCGAGGTCTGAACGCCCGAGCGTGAGAACGTTCGGTACGTATCGAAGTTGATCGGGTCATCGACTGCGAGTTCGATGGTGTCTTTGTGTTGGATCAGTCCCTCGTTAAATCCGCCGAGTTCTTGAGAGAGGACAGACAGGTCCTGAAGCCGGCTCAGGGTAGATAGCAGCGTGAAGGTCGGGTTCGTCAGCTCCCGGTTGGTCACAGCTTCTAGAAGCCGATCGATCACAGGTTTCTTCTTCAACTCGCCGAGCTGAGCATCGATGTCTGTAGTCTTCTGTTTCGCTAGGTAGGCCCCGACCTCAGGGCTCTTCTTTACCAGACGATCGATGATGGCATCCCGTAGAAGGGTGCTGGCTTGGCCGGTCAGGATCGTTGAGCCGAGATAGATGCTGGGATCGCGAACAACAGCTCCCCGGCCCGGCTTAATCTCAAGCTCGGGGCTGAGTATGGGTGCCTCGTAGTTGGACTCAATGTATGAGAGCGAGTAGTTCTCACTGCCGATGAACCGTTCGGCCCGATCTTTGAGGCTGTAGAGCTGGAGTTTCCACTCCAACACGATGGGGTTCCACGGCTGGTCGTTCCAGTGGTTTAGGCCGTGGTCATCGTCGGTCATCGCCGTTTCTATGGCGGCGACTGCAGCCTCGATGCCCTTCAGGTCTTCTAGCGAGCCTTGATGAACGTTGCAGCTGAGCACGCCATCTTCGCCGTGGCGGGTCGTTGGCTTCGCAGCATCACCGGTGATCATGACCACCGGGTTGTTTGCCTCCCAGAATCGGCCACCGGGCACGGTTTCCAGCGTGTAGCCGTACTTGGCCTGCTCGACCGGACTGAGTTTCGAGTGGAATCGGCCCACTGCCGTAGCCAAGCCATCGACGGCAGCGACCAACTGGGCGGCGAGCGACGTCGCGCTGCTTGGCTCAAGAGCGATCGGCGTTTGGCCTTCCGGATCGAAATCAAGCTTGCCGGTCTCGGCCATTAGGTCTGTCACCCTGGCCAGGTCGCCCCGCTCGATGTAGAAACGGATCTTGTCCGGCTCTGGATAGTTCGTCTCGCCCGCTTCTGGCGGGTAGAGGGCGATCATGTACTTGTACCAATCGGCGAACATCCTGCGTTGGATGCCCTCGATGACTCGGGTGTTGTGGTCGTAGCGGTCCTGCAGATCGTTGGCGACGGCTAACGCGTCCAGCACCTCGGCGGTGAATGGGGTTCGTTCGGCGGCGACCTGTTCGCCTTCGGTTGCGGCTCCGTTTGCCGGCGGCACCGCCATCGGACTTGCAGCCAACAGATCATCGACCCGGATCCGCCAGGTTGTGCCAGCCTCGACCGGAGAGAAACGAGTTCGGTGCTGAAGCGCTTCGACCTGGGTTCGCAGACTAAGCCCATCCTCATCAAGGCGGACCGCGAGCTCAAGTGCCTCCAACTGGGTTTCGATCTTTGCCCGCGCCTTGATCGGATCTGCGATGCCGCTGCGCTCGTCAACAAGCGACTTTGCCATGTGGGCAGCGAGCGCTTCGCCGGGGGTATTGGCAACGGTGATTTTCACCGGTGCGAGACGGTCGCCGGTCGTTGCCGATGACCTCTTAGCCTTTCTGAAGTCGATCTTGGCGTAACACAGGATTCGGTCTGGCAGGTTGGAGGTTCGACCATCGGCAACCGTCCACTCGAGCTGCTCGGCTAGCAGCTCGGGTCCGAAGTCTTCGTCGCGAGCCAGAACCCGAAGCGGATCACGTGGAGAGCGGGCGTTGTCTGCGTCTGGGTACCAGCCCATCACCAGATACTCGACCGTCCGCAGGTCTTTTGGCGGTTCTGGATCTCGGAAGCCGAACACGCTGAAGCAGCTGGGGTAGTAGGCGGCGAACGATGGGTCGCCGAATCCCGCTGCGGTCAGGCTCTTGAGATAGTCGGGTTTGTCGTTGACGGGCCAGCTGTCGATTGGCATCGACCGGCCGAGGTGCCGGAACGGCTGGCCGGTAGCGGAATCGGCATACGGGATGTCGACCGCAACGCCCCGGCGGTTCACACCGAGCGGCGCAAGGTAGTCGCTCTCAATGATCCATTGCCGAGGTTCAACCGTTGAAGCCGTTCCCTTTGGTTTTCGGACGACGAGCCACCGAGTCGGCAGCTCGGGGA
>JBOEHD010000181.1:1811-25182 GCA_050633745.1 Acidimicrobiales bacterium | reverse complement strand
CGGCCGGCGGCCAACTACGATGGCCCGATGAGCGCGACTATCGGATCATCGGCATCAAAGGAATTCATCGTCGGTGAGGGCGACACCGCGGTGGCCCTCGGATCGGGGGATGTGCCGGTACTCGGCACCCCCCGACTGATCGCCTGGTGTGAGGAGGTCACGGTGTTGGCCCTGACCCCCGAATTGCAGGCGGGACAAACCTCGGTCGGCTATCAGATCCGGGTCGACCATCTGGCTCCAACGCCAGTCGGTGGCGCGGTGGCCGTTCAGGCTTCGATCGCCGAAGTCGACGGCAGGCAGGTTGGTTTTGAGATCTTGGCGGCCGACGGCAACGGTGATGTTGCCCGCGGCACGATCACCCGCGTACTCGTCGACCGTGAGCGGTTTATCGCGAAAGCGACCGGTTAACAGCAGGAGCGATGCGCTGCAGGCTGCTGAACAAACTCGGCCTCGTTTGACCGGTACCGTTGGAATCATGACCGGCGCTATGGAAGAGAAACAGCGATCGATGTTGGCCCGCGTCTTCATCTCCGGCTTCGGAGTGCTAGTGGCCTGCATCGCTGTCATGTGGACCGTGGAGCTAGTCGACACGTTCTTGTTAGACGACCGCCTGCAGCGAAATGGCATCGGGCCCCGCCGGGTTGAAGGCCTCGACGGCATCATCTGGCACCCGTGGCTGCATTCAGATTTTGGCCATGTTCTTTCAAACACGGTCCCATTTGTGGTCCTCGGTTGGTTGACCATGCTGCGAGGATTCCGCTACTGGCTAGCGGTAACCCTGTTCACCATGGTGGTCGGCGGCGGGCTGGTGTGGGCGTTTGCCGGTGGGTTCAATCACATCGGTGCCAGCGGCCTAGTGTTCGGCTACTTCGGTGCTCTGGTCGGTGCGGCGATCAAAAGTCGTCGGCCAGCAACGCTGGCCCCAGCCCTGGTGGCGATCTTTCTCTACGGCACGATCCTGGTTGGCATCGTGCCCCAGGACGACATCTCCTGGGAAGGCCACCTGTTCGGCATGATCGCCGGGTTTGCCGCCGCCTACCGGCTGGTGCCACGCCGGAGCCGGCCCGAGCCCGAAGCCGAAGATGTGCTCTACCCATGGGAGCTCGACGAACCATGGCGAACCGACCAGTAGCGCAGCAGATCACTGCGTTCCCGAACACAAACGTTTAATTCCAGGCGCGCCGCTGAGGATTGGTCTAACGTTGTTCCTGTTCTGGTTTTCCGGCTGACGAGGAGGTTCTGCATATGAATGTGTCTGTGCTCAACTTTCCCGGCCGCGCCCCTCGGAGGGCCTAGGAGCAGCACACACCTGATGTGCGGCGGCCGGTTTCGAACCGACCCGTACTGCCACGCTGCTGCCCCTAATGGCCGCGGCCGTTGGCCCTGTCATATGAGGTGACAATCGTGCGTCCGACACCGGACTGGCTCGTTGAAGAGCCCTATCAAGACGACGACCTCGGCGTCCTGAAGAGCGGAAAAGAAGCCCAAATCAACCTGGTCGAGCGTACCGGGAACAACGGCGATCGTTGTCTGGTCGCTCGCAAGCGCTACCTGCCGAGGGAGGTGAAACAAAAGGGGGCTCTCGAGGCGATGGGAGTGCAGCAGGCGTCGTCGTTCCGCAACGACGTGGAGTACCGAGAAGGTAGGCAATTCCGCAAGACTCGCGATCGACGGGCGGTGGAGCGTATGTCAACCTACGGGAAACGGCTGCTCCAGGACCGATGGACCGGACATGAGCATGACATCATGCTCAAGCTCTGGCAGCGCAACATGGCGGTGCCCTACCCGATCGCATACGGCGAGGACGTCTTCGACCTGGAGTACATCGGCGATGACCGTGGCGCCGCCCCCCAGTTGTACGCCGCCAGACTTAGCGGCGAGGCCTTGCAGCTGGCGTTCGAGCAGCTGGTATCGGGCCTGCAAACGATGATGGCCGCCGGTATCGCTCACGGCGACCTGTCGGCCTACAACCTGCTGTGGTGGGATGAGACGCTGTGGTTTATCGACTTCCCCCAGGCGGTCGATATCGCAGCCAACCCCCAGGGACTCAACTTCCTCCATAGCGACGTGGTGAACATCTGTGACTGGTTCTCGCGACGGGGTCTTGCCGTCGATGCCGAAGAACTATTCGCCGAACTGCTGTGCTTGCTGTAATGCTGTGACGGTGAGCTTGAACGAGCGCATGATCGAGGTCGCCGACCGTATTCAGCGGTCGGCGGCCGAGATCACCCGGACAACCAGCGCTGCCGGACGGCGTGTTGCCGACACCTGCAGCCACAGTTGGGAACGCATCCGCCCCGATGGGCAGCCGTCGTTCAAACTGGCACCGGGAACGCTTGAACCGCTCTACGGTTGGCCGACCGCGGCGCCCAAACCCGATCAGCGTGATCCAGTCTCGAACTCGAACTCGAACTCGGAAGAGCAAGGGCCAGACGATCCGCCCGATATCGCGGTCCTGGTCTACCGCGGTGTATCGAGCTCGGAAGTTCAGCTGGTTGGTGATGCTCTGGCTCGGCCTTTTGGGGCCAGGGTTCGCCTGGTTTCGGCAGAGCCTGGTGCTGTAGTGGCTATTGAGCCGGCCAGGATGATCGTCGCCGAGCCGCTGAACGCCGTCGAGCGGCCATACGGCCTGGTGATCCCAGGCGGTCTGGCCTGGAAACGGGAAGCGGAACGGGCTGAGCTAATCGAGTGGTTGACTCGCATTACCGCCGAAGCTCGAGGAGTGATTGCGGTATCGACCGGGTCGCTCCTACTGGCGGCCATCGGTCTCCTCGATGGGCAATCGGCAGCCGGTCATTGGCTGGCCGACGACCTGTTGGCCGAACTGGGTGCCGAGCCGTGCGGCGAGCGTTTCGTACACGGACGCCTCATCGCCACCGCTTCCGGGGCGTTCGCCGGGGTGGAAGCTGCCGAGGCATTAGCAAAAGAGATGCGCTTCTCGGTCTGACCGTTCCGGTTTCATCGCCGGTATCGGTCGCTCGTCCGTACCGCCGAGTTGACTCTCAGCCTAAGCTTGCACCGTGGTCGACGAGAGCACATTCCCATCACCATGTCTTGTGGTCTTGGTCGGAGCCGCCGGGTCGGGTAAGTCGACATGGGCCGCAACCAACTTCCGCGCTGGCCAGGTGTTGTCGACCGACCAGTTCCGGGCCCTGGTCGGCAGCGGCCCCGCCGATCAAACCGCGGGCACCGAGGCGTTCGCTCTGCTGGATCAGCTGCTCCAGGTTCGCCTAGCCAAGGGGCTGACCACGGTCATCGACAGCCTCGCCCTCGACCCCGACGTCCGGAGCCGGTATCGAGCGGCAGCTCATGCGGCTGACATCCCGTGTGTGGCCGTCGGCTTCGACACCGATGCAAAGATCTGCCACGCCAACAACCAGGAACGGCGCCACCCGGTGCCAAAAACGGTGCTCGACAAGCAGCTTCGGCAGTGGCGCAAGAGTCGTGTCTCGCTGCCAGAGGAGGGTTTCGACGCCGTGCTGATCGACCCCGGTCCGGCGAAGCTGATTCCCGCAGCCATGGTGTCGTCCCCCAGGTCCAGCTCCGGCGCCAAGCCCGGGGCTGCTGCTCAATCAACGCCAGACTCAGCTATCGACTCTGCTGCCGATTTAGCCTTTGATCTGGTGGTCTCCAGCTATGCGTTCGGCGATGGCTCCGACGACGAGATCGAACCGGTTCTGGTATCGATGGCCCAGGCTGCCGAGTCGGCAGGATTTCGGGCGCTGTGGGTCATGGACCACTTCCGCCAGGTCCCCCAGGTCGGCCGGGCGTGGGAACCCATGCTGGAGAGCTACACAACGCTGGCCTATCTTGCGGCCAAGACCGAGCGGCTGCGGCTGGGCACGTTGGTCACCGGCATCGAGCATCGCAACGTCGGCCTACTGGCCAAGATCATCGCCACCCTCGATGTGCTCTCCGGCGGCCGAGCCGAGTGCGGGCTGGGAGCCGGGTGGTTCAGCGCTGAACAGGCAGCGTACGGCTATCCGGTGAACAGCGATGGGGTCAGGCTCGACACCCTGGAAGATGCGCTGCAGGCTCTGCCGCTGCTTTGGGGGCCAGGAGCAAAGGCGTTCAAGGGAAAGGTGCTGGCGATCCCCGAGGCCATGGCCTATCCCCGACCGCTGCAGGATCATATTCCCATCCTCGTTGGAGGCGGTGGCGAGAAGCGGACCCTGCAGCTGGCCGCTCGCTTCGCCGATGCCTGCAATATTGTCTGCCCGTCGGCCGCCACCGACCTCGACCTACTCAGTCGCAAGGTCGACGTGTTGAACGCCCATTGCGCTTCGGCCGATCGGGACCCCGACGACGTGCTGATCACCACGCTCAACCCGTTGATCCATGCTTGCTCGGGACGAGAACTGAACCAGTTGATCGAGTCGCTGCGGCCGGCCAATGCCTCGGCTGAGTCCTTCGCCGCCGCCACAAACGCCGCCACGACCGAGGAGCATGTTGATCGATTCGGGCGTCAGGCCGAGCTCGGCGTGGCGCGGGTATGCGTGGCGTTGACCGGGAACGGCGGAACCGAACGAATCAACTCGTTCGGCCAGGTCATCGCGGCCTTCGCCAACCCCTAGCTTTTCAACCGCCTGGCTGTGAGGTGGCCAGATCTGCAGCACTTGGATCTCGGGCTGTCGGCTTAACTCGCCGTCGTATAGTCGCGCTAGGTTGTCGCCATGAATGGTCAACTGATGACTGGCGATGGCCCAATCGACGCCCCGGAACGGGTACTCGTGGTCGTCGCTCACCCCGATGACATCGACTTCGGCACCGCCGGAACGGTTGCCGCCCTCACCGATGCCGGGAGCCACGTCGCATACTGCCTAGCGACAAGCGGCGATGCAGGCGACGACGATATGTCGGTCACTCAGGCGGCGCTGGCCGAACTGCGCGAGGGGGAACAGACCGCCGCTGGGGCCGAGGTCGGCGTCACCGACCTCCACTGGCTACACCACCCCGACGGCAGGGTCCTAAACAGCCTCGAACTGCGACGAGATATCAGCCGCATCATCCGCATTGAGCGACCAACGGTGGTGATCACGCAGTCGCCGGAGCGCAATTGGGATCGAATCTACGGTAGCCATCCCGATCACTTAGCCACCGCCGAAGCCACTGTGGCCGCGGTGTACCCCGACTCTCGCAACCCGCGAGCCCACCCCGAATTGCTCGAAGAAGGCCACAAACCTCACACGGTCGACAAGATGTGGGTCATGGGTCTCAATCCGAACCTGACGATCGACATCACCGATGTCTTCGATCGCAAGATCGCCGCCTTGCAAGCTCATAAGTCGCAAACCGGCTGGATGGGTGATCGGCTCCCGAAGCTGCTGACCGAGTGGGCAACCGAACGCGCAGCCAAAGCTGGGCTGCCGGAAGGCCGCCTGGTCGAGACATTCAGATTGGTGAATACCAGCAACAATCCCTAACTAGCGAAGTCCTAGTTAGCGAAGCCATAGCTAGCCCGGGCTATCGCAGGTAGACCCGCAGGCCAGCGACCGCTACTTCGTCGTCGCTGACGTAGCAGTCGCGCACCCGAGCAGCAGCCAGGATCGCCTCACGATTCTCGGTGATGACATCGATGCCGGCCAGGCCTTCGCCTCGCCCGTCGGTAGCTTCGACGAAACGTACCGTGGCGTTGTCCATCTGGAACTGCGGGTTCCCGGCGGCGTCGGTTTCGAGGTCGATCTCGGCCATGTCGGCCCAACGGCGGGCCAGCGGTTCAGGCTCAGGGCTCTGGATTTCGGCTGCTGAGATCCCGCTCACGTAGTCGGTGCGTACGTAAGGCTTCCAGTTACGGCCCGCTGGCACCCAAGGCCCGCCGACGGCTTCGCCACCGTCCATGGTCATCTGGTCCATCTCGAAGAACGCCCCGCCGGTGTCGGCCGGGTGCAGCTGGATGCCGTCGTGGCCTTCCTCTGGATGATTTAGATCGAAGGCCACCCTGATCCCGAGCTCCTCGGCCCGAGCCCGGCGCCTCGCCACGTCGTCGACCTGGGTGATGACCATGTAGCCACCGTCACCGCCGCGGCGTTCGATATAACGACCGCCAGCGGTGCCGTCGGTGATCGGCGTCACCACCTCAAGAAACTGCGAGCCGATCGGCCACAGCGTGTTCTTCAAACCGAACGTCTTGACCCCGGGATCGGTGAAACAGGCTTCTACACCGAGCACCGTTCCGATATCGAGCGCCGACTGGCGCAGGTCCTTGGTCACCACGGCTATTTGACGAAGTCGAATCCACATCCTTCAGACACTAGAACCACATCAAAAGTGTCGAAAGTCGAACGGCCTGTACGTCGTATGTGCAGACACTATTGTTCAACGAACCTCCGAGTAGCGAAGGCACCATTTATGAACGCAGCTATGAACCCAGCCAAGAAGAAAAAAGAGAACTCAAACAATGCTCCAACTGGGACGTCGAGAGGAGCTTCAACCAGCGACCCCGGAGGCGCCGGGTTTACGGGTTTCCCGACGGAGGGTCTCGATTTCCTGGAAGAGCTTGGCAGGCGGGACAAGCCGTGGTTCGATGCCAACCGCAGCGTGTACAACGACCATGTGGTGGCCCCGACCAAGGCCTTCGTGGTTGCCCTCGGGGAGCGGCTGGCCGATGGTTTTGCCCCGGGAATCGTGGCCCTTCCCAAGACAAACGGTTCGATCGCCCCGATCAACAACGACCTACGGTTCTCACCGGACAAGAACCCCTACAAGGACCACCTCATGCTGCGGTTCTGGGAGGGAGCGAACAAGAAGACCGCGCCGACCCTGATGCTGAGGATTGGCGCGGACGACATCGGCTACGCCATCGGCGTGGCGCTCCCCTCGATCGACCGGTGGCGAGAGCTGATCGACGACGACAAGACCGGCTCTGCACTGGCCGACGCCCTAGCGGCCCTCGGGAAGCGCCGGTCGCTCGACATCGCAGGTCAGGACTACAAAAAGGTGCCAAAGCCCTACCCGGAAGATCATCCTCGGGCCGATCTGCTTCGCCAGAAGGGCGGCTTCCAAGCCCGATGGATCGAACCGACGCCAAAATCGATCGGGAGCGCTAAGTTCGTCGACCATTGTATGAAGCGGCTCGAGCGCTGCTCCGAGGTTCACCGCTGGATGGTCGCCAACCTCGCTTAGCGGCAATCGACACCGGCAATCCACGCTGGTAATCGACACTGGGACGGGCATGCAAATAGCATTGCACCATGACTGCTCATGCCCTAGCGCTGCTGACCCCGTCCGAAATCAACGAGACGGTCCAGCTGGTCACCGCCAAAGGCCTTGTCGGAGACACGACAACGTTCCGGCGGGTTGCAGTCGATGAGAGCGATCTAAGCGAGCGCCGCGTCGAGGTCTGGCTCTACCACGCCGATACCGGCAAGATCGAGGAACTGGTGATCTCGCTCTCCACCGGCGAAGTGGTTTCCACTCAGCAGGTGGATGGAATGATCCCCCAGATTGGCTTCGCTGAAATTCCAGCCGTCATTAAGTTGGTACGAGCCGATCCCGGGGTCGCCGAAGCTGCGGCCAAACGAGGGATCGACGACACCCAAAAACTGCAGATCGACCCCTGGCCTACCGGCAACATGGGTCTTGAGCACGAAAAAGGCCGGCGTGTCGTGCGTTGCATCGCCTTCTACCGCGAAAACGTCGAAGACAACGGCTACGCCCGCCCAGTCGATGGGCTGATGATCTTCGTCGACCTCGATCTGATGGAGGTCTATCGCATCGACGACATCGGAACCTGGCCGTTGGCCACCGCCACCAGCAACTACACCGCAGGCACGGTCCCAGAACGAACCGATGTTAAGCCGCTGGAGATAACCCAACCGGACGGCCCGAGTTTCACCGTCAGCGATGGCAATCACATCAAGTGGCAGAACTGGGATGTGCGAGTGCTGCTCGATCACACCGAGGGTCTCGTGTTGCACTCGCTGGCCTGGACCGATGACGGGGTACGCCGCCCCATCATGCGTCGGGCCAGTCTGGCCGAAATGGTCGTTCCCTACGGCGAGGTCCGGGAGACCCAGGCGTTCAAGAACGCCCTCGACGTCGGCGAGATCGGGCTTGGGCGCTGCGTCAACTCGCTCAAGTTGGGCTGCGACTGCCTCGGCGACATCACCTACCTCGACGGAGCGTGGTGTCTGGATGATGGCACCCCGGTCAAGGTAGAACAGGCCATCTGCCTACATGAAGAAGACTTCGGCATCGCCTGGAAACACACCGATTCCCACGCCGACCTCACCGAGGTACGACGCAGCAGACGAATGGTGATCAGCTCGATCTTCACCGTCGGCAACTACGACTACGGCATCTTCTGGTACCTCTATGTCGATGGCACGATCCAACTCGAAATCAAGCTGACCGGCATCGTCACCACCCAGAGCCACAAAGAGGGTGACGACCTCACCTACGCCTCCCTGGTCGATCACGAGGTTGCGGCCCCGATTCACCAGCACCTGTTCTGCGCCCGATTTGATATGGAGGTCGACGGCGCAGACAACACCGCCTACCGGGTCGACGTGCTTCCCGATCCCCCGGGCCCGAACAACCCCCACAACAACGCCTTCCGATCGGTTGCGACCAAGCTCGAAAGCGAACTGCAGGCCGTCGATGTGGTCGACGCATCGCAGGCCAGGACCTGGCGGATCATGAACGAGAACGCCAGTAACGGGCTCGGACAACCGACGGGTTTCAAGTTGCTACCTGCCGACACCTCAACGCTGTTCCCCGGGCCGGCTTCTCGCATCGCCGGCCGAGCCGGGTTCGGCACAAACAACATGTGGATCACTCCGACTTCGCTGCAGGAGCGGTTCCCCGCTGGCAATCACGTGACTCAGAGCGCGCCCGACAACCAGGGCCTACCGACCTGGACTGCGGCCGACCGGTCGTTGGTCAACACCGACCTCACGGTTTGGCACACCTTCGGCCTGACCCACAGCGCCCGGCCAGAGGACTATCCGGTTATGCCGGTCGAGTACGCCCGCTGCACCTGGGTTCCGTTCGGATTCTTCGACCGCAACCCAGCGCTCGACCTGCCTGCCCCCGATCACTGTCACTAGAGATCGGGCACTAGAGGCCGGGCAGTAAAGGCCGGTACCCAGAGATCAGGCATCTACGACTTTGGCGTTAGCGTCTGGTGATCATAGAGAGGCCATCGCCGATCGGGAGCATGGCAACGTCGACCCGCTCATCGGCCATGACATGGTCGTTGAATGCCCGTAGCGCAAGGGTGTGTTCGCTTTGGTCGGACTCATCAACGATCTGGCCGTCCCACAGCACGTTGTCGACCAGAATCACACCCCGTTGCCCAAGCATCGGCACAAGCTGATCGAAATAGGCGATGTAGCTCGGCTTGTCGGCATCGATAAACGCCATGTCGACCGTGGTGCCCGGAGCAAACGATGCCAGGGTCTCGGTGGCGGCGCCGATGCGCAGATCGATTCGAGAAGCAACCCCGGCCTCAGCCCAATATGGCTTGCCGACCGAGGTCCACTCCTCGGAAACATCGCAGGCGACAAGCGTCGCATCGTCGCCGAGCGCCTTGGCCACCGCCAAGGCCGAGTAACCGGTGAAGGTACCGATCTCTACCACCAACTTCGGTTGCAGGATCTTGGTCAGCATGGTCATGAAGGTGGCCTGCGGTGCGCCGATCTGCATGCCGGCGTATGGCATGCCCTGCGTTTCGTCGATCAGTCTCTGTTCGATTTCGGACGGTGGAGTGGAGTGGTCGGCGAGATAGTCGGCCACGGCATTGTCTAGGAAGGCGATCTGGCTGGTCATCGAACCTTTCTATCAGACCGCTATGACATACGATCTCTGTTCGGCGGTGGTTCGGTCCACCGCTCCAAGCCAAAGGAGCATCGTATGCATGAACTGGCGATCGTCGGGCTAGGACTCATCGGCAGCGCGGCGTTGCGTCACGCCGCGGCCGCCGTCTCGACCACGGGCTTGGAATCAGCGACGGTAATCGGGATAGGACCGGCCGAACCTGAGGTGTGGAGCCAGCATGACGGGCCTTTCGCCAGCCACTACGACTCGGGCCGGGTCACCAGGCGCCTCGATGCCCGCCGAGAGTGGGCGATCCTGGCCTCTCGGGCCATCGCCCAGTACCCCGAAATCGAAAAGCGGTCCGGGATCGACTTCCATCGCCCGTCCGGCCTGCTGTTCGTCCGTCAGGACCCCGCAGGCATCGCCAACCTCATCGACATCGCCGACAAACTGGACATCCCCGTCGAGGTCACCGCTAGTGATGAGCCGTTCGCTCCCCTGCCACAGCTGAGCTTCCCCCTCGGCTTTACCCGGGTGGCAGAACCGGGTCCGGCTGGAGCGATCGATCCTCGTAAAATGATCGCCGCCCAACACGTCGCAGCCCGCTCGTTTGGCGCCGAAGTCGAACGGGACATCGTGATCTCGATAAACCCAACATCATCGGGCTTCGAGCTTGCGACCCGTAGTGGGAGCATCCATCACTCAAAGCGGGTGCTCGTCGTAGCCGGGGCGTACTCAAACCAGCTGCTCGATGAGCCACTAGCTATGGCGGTGCGACCCGAAGTGGTGGCGATGGGACGAATCGACGAGGACCAGGTCGAACAGCTGGCAGCGATGCCATCGATCATCTACCTGCTCGACCACCCTGAACTGGACGACGTCTACATCGTGCCCCCAGCCCGCTATCCCGATGGCGACACCTACATCAAGATCGGCGGCTCCCACCGCTTGGCAACAACCTTTGCCGATACGGCGATGATGAACGAGTGGATGCAACCCGGAGTGGCCGACCACCACCTCGCGGTGCTGCAGCAGGTGCTGGTCGACGTTCTGCCCGAGGTCGCCTTCACCGGCTGGCGGACCAGGCCATGCCTGATCTCCGATACGGCGTCTGGGCTGCCCTATCTCGACACTGTTGCCGAAGGCCTGACCGTCGCTGTCGGAGGCAACGGGCACGCGGCGAAGAGCGCAGACGCCATCGGAGCGCTCGCCGCTGATCTCTCACTGACCGGTCAGTGGAATGACGTCGAGCTGTCGGCAGCGGATTTTAGTGCCCAGTTTGGAAGCTACGTTCCGCCTGACGGAAGCCGCCACGGCAACTAACGTCACCGGCCGGGGCTGCTGTTCAGTTCACGGTGATCTGACCTGGATTGCTCCGTTGGGCGCTCTGGTCAGTTGCCAGCCGCGGTCGTGTACGTAGCCGTGGTGAAACCGGCAGAGCGTGGTGAGGTTTTCGGCGGTGGTAGGACCGCCGCGGTTTCGTGGTGTGATGTGGTGAAGGTCGCACCACCACCAAGGCCGGTCACAGCCGGCGAACGTGCAATGTCGATCGCGAATGCGGACCGCTCGGCGTAGGCCGGGTGGTATGGCTGGTGTTGCTCGGTTGTAGGCCAGAACGGTGCGTGGTCCATCGGTGATGAGGGCTCGGAATGAGGCGTCGCAGAGCAGCCGATCGAGCCCGGGGCCAGTGATGGATCCACCGTGGGCTAGTTCGGCTCGCAGCTGATCGAGGTCGATCGGGTCGGCCTGATCCTCGCTAGCCAACCCGGTGTTGCTATTGGCGGCAAGGGTTTTGATGTCGATTACCACATCGACCGCGGCTCGGGTTCCGCCGATGCTTTCGGCAGGTGCACCTTCGGTTGACAGGACGCAGACCTCGACGAGTTTGTCGGCCCGACGCTGGGCCGCGGTACGAGGTTCGGGAAGCTGAGTAGCGGGGTCTGGTGGTGTTTCTAGGGCTGCCCAGACAGCTTCAGCGCCCACAGCTTCGAGCGAGAACCGGCCATGCCCAGCGCCATCGAACCCGAACTGCATCCACAGCCCGCGCTGGTTGAACACCCGCTCCGCGTCAGCTGCATTGGCATCGGTGCTAGCCCGGGCCCGCCAGAGTCGGCACAGTCGTTCTAACTCATCCGGCTCGCTGGCTGCGGCCGCTTGGAGCAGCTGGTCTTCATGTTCACGGTAAGCATCGGCAAGGTCTCGAGCAGCCCGGGCCAACACACCGGCTGCGGCGAACGGAACTCGCCCAGCCCGCACGGCGTCGGCGGTACCTGGGAAGCGAGCGAGATGTCTGGCGACCCGCATCAGCTCGCGAGCAGTCACGTTCCCGCATGCGAACGGTGGGCTAGCAACCGGTCGAGTGAGACATACCCAAGCCACTCGGCCAAGCCGGTGCCATCCAGCTCGCCCAACAGTGCGGCAGCGTTGGCTCGAAGCTGATCGGCTTCGGCTAATTGTTGTAACGCTCGGTCTAGATCCGTTGCCACCACTCGGCCATCCAGACGAGCGTTGAGACTCGTCGAGGACATACAGCTAACTTACCCAGGGCCTGTGACATCTAAGGTCGGTCGCCTCGCATCAGTCCCCGGCCGATAACCATCTTCTGGATCTCGCTTGTGCCTTCGCCGATGATCATCAGTGGCGCATCGCGGTAATAGCGCTCGACGGGATACTCGGTGGTGAACCCGTTGCCGCCGTGAATTCGCATGGCGTCCAACGCCACCTCGGCTGCGGTCTCCGAAGCGAAGAGCTTGGCCATACCGGCAGCCATATCGGCCCGTTCGCCGCGGTCGAGCTTGAGGGCTGCTTCCCTGGTCAGAAGCCGCGCTGCCTCAACCTTGGTCGCCATTTCAGCCAACTTGAACTGAATACCCTGGTGCTGACCGATCGGTTTGCCGAAGGTCTCCCGCTCGGCTGCATAGGCCAGCGCCGCGTCGAGCGCCGCTCTGGCCACCCCCACACCGCGGGCGGCAACGTTGACCCGGCCCAGCTCAAGCGAGGCAAGGCACCAGTGAAAGCCGTGGCCGATCCCTTCGGGGCCACCGAGTGCTCTGTCGGCTGGCAATCGATGGTCGACGTAGACCATCTCAACGGTCTCCACCCCTCGGTAGCCAAGCTTCTTCACGTTGTGGTTCACGGTGAGACCACCGCTGGTGAGCCCCGGCTCCTTGTCGACCAAAAAACAGGTGATGCCGAGATCGGTGCCGTCAGCCTCGTAGGCTCGGGCCAGCAGGGCCACGATTCCGGCCCGTTCGCCGTTGGTCACCCACATCTTGGTGCCGTTGATGATCCACTCGTCGCCGTCACGGACCGCCTTGCACCGCAGGGCGCCGGCGTCACTGCCGGAGTCGTGCTCGGAAAGCGAGAAACAGCCTCGTCGAGTAGCGGCTGCCATCTGGGGCAGCCACTGGGCTCGTTGCTCCTCGGTGCCGTAGCGGCTGATCAGCTGAGCGGCGATGAGGTGGCTGTTGACCACACCGGCCAGGGACATCCACCCTCGTGAAAGCTCCTCGATAATCCTGGCGTATGTCGAAACGCTCAGCCCAAGGCCGCCGTACTTTTCGGGGATCGTGGCTCCGAACAGACCGAATGCGGCCAGCTGGGCCACCATCTCATCTGGATATTCGTCGGCCAATTCGAACGCCGACGCCTTTTCCATAACCTCAGCGTCTACCCAGCGGGCGACCGTCTCGACTATGGCGTCATCTACCTCTGCGGTTGTCATCTGATGGCTAGAGCTGATTCAGGATGACGCGTCGAGGTGAGCGTTTGGTGTCGGCGAACTTGGCAACGTCAGCGCCGATGGCCGCCTTCGCGTCGTCATCGTTGAAGAACTTGGCGCTCAGGTCTTCACGGCTGTCGAAAGCGCAGAGGGCGATGCCGTCGATCTCCATGCCGGACAGCGTCGCAACCACCGAGAGCTGGGTGTAGTCGCACATGGCCGAGTGGCTCTTCAGCGCCAGCGGGGCGTGAGTGAAGCGCCAATGATCATCGGACTGGCGGTGGGTGAGGTCTGGGTGGCCGACCATCAAGAACGCGCCGATGGCCCGTTCGGGCGACGGTTCCTCCGGTAGCGGTTTGATAATGCGGGCAAAACAGACGTAGAGGGCGACGTCGGCTGCTGATCGAACGTGCTCGATCTCGTCGGTGCTGGCTCGCAACATCGTCGAATATGGCCGTTTGTCACTCTCATTCGGCTGATTGACATAGGCCGTGCCGCCGGTGATCAGTGCCGCCGCCTCAGCCGCGGCACGATCGCTTCCCAATGCAACGAGTTCGAGCATGACAAATTCTGGCACAGAACATCGCCGGCCACGAAGCTGAGAAGACCCGGTTGTTGGAAATCTCAATACCGTGCTCCAGCGGTCGATACGAGCGAGGTGAAAGCTTGTTCCAAGAACGTACTTAGGCCTGTCCTTCGAGTGCTCGGCGCGGCGTTGATCGGCGTGGCGACCCTGGCGGTAGCTCCGGCGGCGGCTCCTGGAGCCGTGGCGGATCAGACCATCGACCCCTCCAGCTTGGTGTCCGAGCAGGCGCTCAGGAGTTGGCAGGTCTTTGACCTCCAGCCCCCAGCCGACTCAACCATGCCCGACTGGGACGTGATGGTTTGGGACTTCGCCGAGCTGAACGGTGTCATGTACGTCGCCGGCCGGTTCCAGAAGGTCCGAGAATTTTCCGGCGCAGCCGAACACGATCAGGCTTACCTGGCGGCGTTTGATGTTGCCACCGGCCAATGGATCTCCACGTTCCGTCCCAATATCAACGACGGCGTCTATTCGGTAGCCGCCAGCCCCGACGGGACCAGGATCCTGATCGGCGGCGAGTTCTCATCGGTCGACGGCGCTCCTCTGACCGAGGCCTTCGCCGCCCTCGACCCCTTCACCGGCGCACCTGACCCCAATTGGAAAGCCTCGGTGACTCGCGACAACGGCGCAGTGATCGTCAAAGACATCGTCGTATCCGGCGATGACGTTTACATCGGCGGCCGCTTCAGCCACGTACAAACCAATGCAGGCTCCCCGCCAGTGCGCCGCTACAGCCTGGCCAGGCTCGACGGAGCAACCGGCGCCCTCGATGCCTCTTGGAACCTCTCGGTCAATGGCGGCAAGATCATGTCGCTGGCCGTCAGCCCCGACGGCGAAGAACTCTACATGGGTGGCTTCTTCACTACCGTCGGTCTCACCGCTGGCACAAAGTGGATGGCCATGGCCAAGACATCGGACGGCACGGTTGTGCCTCTGGCCGACCCAATCCCGGTTAACGGCAAGTGGTACGTCTTCAGTCTCGACGTTGGCGAAACCAAGGTCTACGCAGGCACGGAACGCCATCACCTGATGATCTGGGATCGCGAGACCCTCACCATGAGCCACGACTACTACAGCGGTGGCTACGGCGGCGACTTCCAAGCTGTCCTGGTTGCTCCGACCAACGTCGCGGTCGCCGGTCAGCCCGTCCCTAACGGTCCCCAGGTCGCCGCGGCAGGTGTTCAGCAGCCGCTGTTCCGCAATGGTGGCCAGCAAGACGCTGCAGCTAACGGGCAGGTCAACGTGCTTTGGGCAGGCGGCCATCATCACGGTTGGCAGCAGAACAATCTTGGCAACGACCGCACGAGGACCCAAGCCCAGTGGTTGACCGCCTACGACGCCGACACCGGCGAACGTATCAATGGGTGGGTCGCAAGACTTGGTATGCGCGACGGTGTGTTCGCCCTGGCGCAGGACTCCGAAGGCAAGCTCTGGGTCGGCGGCGATCCGAGCTCAGCGGGAACGATCCCGACCAGTGGGTTCGCAGTCCTCCCAATTCGGAGTACCAGTGATGATGTCAACCTGGCCCGAGACAAGGAGGCCAGCCAGTCGACAACCGGCGCCTCGAACCTCTCGTGGCGAAACCTGACTCCGGAGCAAAAATGTGACAACGGCCAAAACGATTTGGTCGGTCCGGCTGGCGCCGCAGTGGACGGCAAGACCGCAGGCGGAGCGTGGGAATGCTCGTTCAGCTCCACCGAAGCCGAGAACAATCCGTGGTGGCAGGTCGACCTCGGCGAGGTCGGTGAGGTCGACATGATCCGCATCTGGAACATGTTCTCAAGCGGTGCGCCCGCCGATCTGGCCGATGTCTGGATCGCCGTCTCCGACGACGCAGACGCCATCGACTCGACCGATGCCGGGGCCTTGGCCGCCGACCCCAACGTGACGATCAAGCAGATCTCGGGCCAGCTTCGCTGGTACCACGAGGTGGCGATCGGTACCTACGGCCGGTACGTGCGGCTATTCATGAACTCCCAGCAACCGGTGCAGCTGCGACTACCGGAGGTCGAGGTGCTCGACCTGCCCGACATCTCTCCCCCACCCCCCGTCGATAACTCGCAGGTGCTGGTGGCTGCCGGGTCGAACTGGAGCTACCTCGACGACGGCTCCGATCCTGGCCAGGGCTGGACGGCTCGGGTGTTCGACGACGGGACATGGGAACAGGGACGAGCCCTTATCGGCTTCGGTGATGCAGACATCGTCACCCAGACCGCAACCGGCAACACGACGACCTACCTCCGCCACGAATTCGATGTGGCTGACCCCGGGGCGATCGCTGGCCTCTCACTTGAACTGCTGGCAGACGACGGCGCCATCGCCTACCTAAACGGAACCGAACTGCATAGGCTGCGCATGCCTGCCGGTCCGGTCAATCGCAACACGAAGGCTGCAGGCACCGTCTGGGGTGCGGCCGAGCGAGCTTGGACCAGTGTTCAGGTGCCAGCGGCTGCGCTGGTCGCCGGTAGCAACGTTCTCGCCATCGAAGTGCACAACAACTGGAGGGGCGGCAACGACCTCGCTCTCGATGCGGCCCTTACCAAGATCGACGACGTCATCGCCCCACCGGCGATCGATCAGGTGCTGGTTTCGTTCGACGACACCTGGCGATATCTCGACGCTGGCGTCACCCCAGCCGCCGACTGGGCCACCAGCGGGTTCGACGATGCCAGCTGGGCATCGGGAGCAGCGCAGCTGGGCTACGGCGATGGCGATGAAGCAACTGTCATCTCAGAGGGACCCGCCGGAAACCGGCACATCACCACCTGGTTCCGCAACAGCTTCGAGGTCGCTGATCCGGCCGACATCGACCATCTCGACTTGGCGCTGATCCGAGATGACGGAGCCATCGTCTACGTGAACGGGACCGAGGTGGTTCGAACCAACATGCCAGCGGGCCCGGTCAACGGGGCGACCCTAGCTTCGGACTACGCATGGGGACCCGGTGAGACAGAGCCTCAGCTCTATTCGGTGCTGGCCGACGCTCTCGTCGCAGGTACCAACACCATCGCAGTCGAAATTCACTCTGCCTCTCCTGGCAGCCGCGACCTGAGTTTCGCTCTAGAAGTCACCGGAGTAGCCCCGTGATCAAGACGAATCGAACCGCTCGAAATCGAACTCTGGGGAACCGAATTGTGGAGAATCAAACCGTGAAACTGACCGCTAGTCGAACCGCCAAACGAACTGTCGGCCTGGCTTGCGTTGCTGGTCTACTTCTCGGCGCATGCACCACGGCTAGCGACTCCGAAGATGGCATGGCCGACAATGACACGCCGACCATCGGCTCGGCACCGGTCGACGCTGATGTCTCCGACGGCGGGACTTCGCAAGACTCCGGAGCCGAAATCGGGTCCGAACCGGTCGGCGCCCAGTCGGTATCAATCGATGATGCCGAGCCGGACCTAGCGATGGCCGTCGACCGGGAGATCTCGGAGAGCGGGGCCGAAGAGCCCACAGTCGAATCCAATCCCGAAATCGATGACGATGGCCCAATCGACGTGCCACAGGCTGAGCTAGGCGCAGGCGAGTCGGTGCTTTGCGCGTCGATTCAGATCGGTCTCGACGCGGCCCGCGACGGGATCGACGATGTGGTCAACGAGCAGAAGTCTCGCTTGCTTGCCGGCATCGAATCGATCAACGACGGCGAGCTTGCATCACTTCTGGGAACGATCGACGATGGCACGCTCAGCGAGGCATTGCTGGCTGGCGCCCTCGAACGGTGCGAGAGACTGGGCTACGAGAGCTAGAGCACGGGCCATCGCAGCAGACGAGCAGTAGTGCAGGCAACACCTGCGGTGCTACTCGGGGGCTGTGGTGGTCGTCGTCTCTTCGCCGGAGCCCTCATCCGAGACCGGGGCCGCGGTAGTTGTCGTTGACTCTGCGGTCGTTGCCGTGGTCGAAGCGACGGTGGTCGACGTCGATGAGCTGGTGGTCGTGCTGGCCGCCGTGGTTTCGGAAGAACTGGTCGACGTTTCTGTCGATGAAGACGTCGTGGCCTGGGTCGTCGCTGTGGTTTCGCTGGTCTCGGGGTCGGCGCTCATCACGGTTGTGGTCGTCGCCGGGACTCTAGGTGTAGCGGTTTTATACCGTGGATCGATGTCCGGGTTGGACCAGCAGGCACGACTTTCGGCCCACGGGCCGGTGCCCTGGCTTTGCAGCGTCAGCAAGCCAGACTCGTCCTGCTGAGCCGGTGATGCCAGGTGGGCTTCAGCGATGCCGGTCCTGGCCGCGTGGCCGTACCAGTCCCAGCTCTTGTTGAGGAACTGGTAGGCACCGCGAGCGCTTGAGGTCGAGTTGGCCGCAAGATAGTTGTTCGTCGATTCACAGAACCGAATCCGGAGCAAGATATCGGGCACCATCACGCCATTGCCCGAGTCGACCCACTCGCTTTCGGGCGGCAGTTCAGGCTCGACCCAGGTGGTGGTCGTCGTGGTCGGAGCGATGGTTTCGGCTTCCAGCATTGCGGCGACGATTGCCGAGGAGAAGCCGTCGCCGTCATCAGCGGGCGTGCCTGCGAGGACTTCGGCCGACTGACCGGCCTGGCCGCTGAGCCTGCCGGTACTGGCAAGAGAATCTAGCGAGCCGTGGACAACGGGAAGGGCCGAACTCAGTAGCGCGGCGGTAGCGATCGGTTTTGCGTCGGTCTCGACTCGGTTCGTGTCATCGTTTTGGGACGGGTTGTCGGCCGCTAGGAGTGTGCCTTCGCTCTCAGGCACGATGAAGGTCAACGATGCAACCGCAGCGACGAGAGCGACAACGATCGCTCCCTGAGTCCAGCGTCGGCCGCGGCCTGCCCGCGGCCGGAGGATCTCGTCATCGGCCGAAACAAAATCGAACCGGCTCGAAGCTTCGGGCCGCGGCGCGACGGCAACGAGCTGGCCGTCAGGATCATCAAGCAGCACGCCGCCAGGGGTATCTACGACGCTGCCTGAAGGGGCGAGTTTGCTGCCGCAGGTAAGAGGAGAAATCCCGGTCTTGGTGACCCGGTTTGCTATCGGCGAAATGCCGGTGGCGCCCGCTTGCTGGCTAAGGGTCAGCTCGGCCTGCGGTAGCCGGTCGACTGGCGACTCTTCGGTTGCGCTGCCCGACCGCGTTGAAACGGGGGGCGGATACACATGGCTTACCATTCAGGAACTAGCTCCTACCCGAAAGGCCTAACGGCCGATTGCCTACGACTCCGTCAGCGGTTCTGCTTTCCCGCCTGCTGTTTCCGAGCGCCAGTGCTCGCAGCAAGAGAGACCTTAGCCACATTACGGACTGATTACACGACAATCAGCAACAAGCAGGTAATTTGACCTGCGTTCGGGTTTCGCAGCCGGCGAAATATGGGCCAAAATCGGCTCTATGACTGCATTTCCAGCACATCAGCCACCTTGGCCACCGCAGCCGACCAGTCATCGGGCGGAACCGCCGGTCGTATGACAAACTTCGAGAAACCCACGGCGAGAAAATGATCCATGCGATCCCGCAGCCCCTCAGCGCCCTGAGCCAACAAATCCTCAGGAGCTACATCGGGGCGCCGCGCCTTAATCGACGCAGCCACCTGGTCGTCGATGGGGCCGTCCACCCAGCTGATGTTCACCCCAAAGTGCTCCCCATCGATGAAACGCCCGGCATCGGCAGCGGCCTGATCGATGGAGGCCTTGGCCTCCGCGGCCTCAGCCGGGGTACATAGTCCAGGCATCCAGCCTTCGCCCAGGCGGCCGCAGCGACGCAGCGCGGCCGGTACCTGACCACCGAGCCACACCTCAAGCGGGTCCTGCTGTGGAACAACAGCCAGTTGCACACCATCGCAGCGGTGGTGGGTCCCTTCATAGTCCACCCGCTCCCCCCGCCACAGCGCCCGCATGATGTGCAACATCTCTTCCAATATCGCGGTGCGATCGGCGGCCTCGACGCCCTGGGCCGCCAGCTCAGCTGGTTGCCGTAAACCGAGCACCGCTAGCAGCAGCAGGCGGCCGCTGCTCAGCCGATCGAGGGTTGCCAGCTGCTTGGCCAGCAGCACCGGATTACGACCGGGCAACACCAGATGGGTGCCGACCTTCAGCCGCTCACGGCGGCCAGCCGCAGCCGACAATGCGGCGATTGGGTCGAGCGTTGGCGTGGTGATGACGTCGGGCACCCAGATCGAGTCGTACCCAAGATCGTCCAGCGCATCCACCAAACGGAAAAACGCCTTTGCATCATCGACCACGCCGGGCCCGGCGGCAACGCCAATTCTGACTTTCATTGATCCATCATGGCTTTCATCGATATCACCCTCATACAAAGCTCCGTAGATAGCTGCGTTAGTAGATAGTCGTCCGAGAGTAACCGTCGAGTCGAACTCGCCCCGCCCTGGCAGCGGTGGCACTATTGACCGATGGTCGCCCCAGACACCGCACGAGACAGTAACGAGATCGAAGGAATCGACACAGAGAGCGTCACCTCCTGGCTCGAGGAGCGGGTCGAGTTGACCCGACCGCTGAGCTTCGAGCTGATCGCCGGTGGACGGTCCAACATGACCTTCACGGTTACCGACGGAGCCGGTCGCAAGTTCGTATTGCGTCGCCCTCCGATGGGCGAGCTGCTTCCCAGCGCCCACGACATGGCGAGAGAACACCTGTTGATGCACTCTCTGCGCGACAGTCCTGTTCCGGTGCCCCGCATGATCGGACTGTGCCAGGACGAAAAGGTCAATGGCCGCGACTTCTACGTGATGCACTTTCTCGATGGGGTCATCGTTCGTGATGCCGACATCGGACGAACCATCCCGGTGGAGACCCGCACGACTATGTGCCACGAACTGATCAACACCCTGGTTGCCCTGCACCGGGTCGATATCGACGCCGTCGGGCTAGGCAATCTGGCCAAGCGCAGCGGCTACCTCGAGCGGCAGATCAAACGCTGGTCCGGTCAGTGGGAACAGTCAAAGACCAGAGAGATCCCCCTTATCGACCGTGTACGCGACACTCTCCTGGAACGTATGCCCGCCGAGGCGCCAACCACAATTGCTCACGGCGACTATCGCCTGTCGAACTGCATGATGGATCGCTCCGGGCCGGTGGCCGGCGTTCTCGACTGGGAACTGTGCACCCTCGGCGACCCCATGGCCGATCTTGCCGGCCTGCTCGGGTACTGGCATGACCCCGAAGATCCAGAGGTCGCAGGTGACCCGGAGACGACAGGACTGGAAGGCTTCCTTAGTTCCGAGGAGATGGCCGGGCTGTATGCCGAAGAGATGAAGGTGTCGCTCGACCAGGTCAGCTACTACCGGGGTTGGGCTTCGTGGCGCCTGGCCTGCATCGCCGAAGGTGTCTATGCCCGCTATCTAAACGGCCAGCAGGGCGCTCAAGACGAGGAACTCGACCTCGAGGAATACAAAGAGGGCGTCGAGCGCCGGGTCAACAAGGCCGCTGCTCACCTCGGCATCAACTAAACGAATCCGTTACAGAGCTATCCGGAAGAGGGCAACAGAATGAAAGCATGGCAGCTGCACGAATCAGGCGACCCGTGGACCAACCTGGTCCTGGCTGACATCGAGCCACCGGACCCAGGACCGGGCGAGATTCGAGTTGCCGTCGAGGGAACCGATCTCAACTTCGCCGACATTCTGCAGTGCCAGGGGCAATACCAGGTCAAGGTCCCGATGCCTTCGACCCCGGGCATGAACACCGGCGGCACCATCACTGCGGTAGGGCCAGACATCGAGCTTACGATTGGCCAGCGGGTGGTTGGCGGAACCGTTCCCGGACACGGCGGGTTCGCCGAGGAAGCGCTGATGGCGGCGAACGCATGCACCGTGGTGCCCGACGATGTCTCCTTAGCGACCGCAGTAGCCATGCACGTCACATACGGCACCTCCTGGTTCGCGCTACATCGGCGAGGCAACCTGCAGCCAGGAGAGTCGGTACTGATCCTGGCCGCCGCCGGTGGGGTCGGGTCCTCAGCGGTGCAGATGGCAAAAGCTCATGGATGCTGGGTACTGGCGGCTGCTGGCGGGCCCGAGAAGGTCGAGTTCTGCACGTCGCTCGGCGCCGACATCGCCATCGACTACAACACCGAAGATCTGTACGAGCGGGTCATGGAAGAAACCAGCGGCCGCGGTGTCGATGTGATCTACGACCCGGTCGGCGGCGACTATTTCGACGTTGCCCGTCGCCTGCTGGCCTGGGAAGGTCGGCTGCTGATCGTTGGTTTTGCCAGCGGACGTATCCCCCAAGCCCCGGCCAATCACGCGCTGGTCAAAAACTACTCGCTGGTTGGAGTCCACATGGGTGGCTACCGCGAAGCGGACCCATCCCACTTCCAACGTTGCTACGAAGACCTCTACCAGCTGCTGCTCGACGAAAAGATCGATCCACTCGTCGATGAGTACGTCACCATGGCCGACCTTCCTCGGGCGCTGAAAGACCTGGCCGAACGTCGCACTAAAGGCCGACTGGTACTTGACCCCACCTCCTAACCGAGCCACGCTCTCAACTACATTTAGTGCCCACTAAGGCCCATCAACGACCACCAATGAGCACAGGGAGCAAGCCGTGAGCGAACCGACGATCATTCCATATCTGGCGGTCCACGATGCCAGAGCGGCAATGGAGTTCTACGCCACGGTCTTCGGGGCCACCGTGGTTGATGGCGAACTGTTTGAGATGGACGACGGACGGATCGGCCACGTGACGCTGGCTATCGGTGCGGCCCGCATCTACGTCTCCGACGAGTATCCGGAGATGAACGTCACCGGTCCTATCGCCCGGGGTGGGACGACGGTCGCCATAGTCATCCATGTCGCCGACGCCGACGAAACCTATGGCGATGCCCTGGCCGCTGGCGCCACCGCGGAACGCCCGGTGGAGAACCAGCACGGCGCACGTTCCGGCTGGTTCGTCGACCCATGGGGCCATCGCTGGTCACCGACATCGACGGCCAAGCCGCAGGAGTAGACCGCAACACCCAGCTACTTGAGGACGCTCGGGCCCGCGAGTTCCCGGATGGAGTTGACTGGCGGCTATGGGGCAACGCAAGCTCTTGCACATGGCTGCGTATCTCGACCAAGCCTTCGCCTCGATCATGGACACCATGATCGAGACCGGCTCCGCCCCCCACTTCACCGAGTTAGCTCAGCAGCTCGACATGTCGCCGGAAAATGGGCGTGCTGTAGTGCATGAGTTGATGGAGAGCATCCCCGGCTGGGTCCACCCCGGCACCGACTACATCGCGTCGTTCCCACCGTTCAACAATCAGCCGACTCAATACCGGATTTCGGTCGATGGCATACAAAAATGGTACGGCCAATGAGGCTTTGAATCGCTGGCCGTGCGCTGGCTCTTCCC
>JBOEHD010000181.1:0-1746 GCA_050633745.1 Acidimicrobiales bacterium | reverse complement strand
TCTTCCGGTCGGAAGAGCACGCTCGCAACTGGTCTGGCTTCGACGCCTCGTTGGAGTCCAGGATGCTGAAACCGATGGCCTGGTGGGCCGAAACATTCGCCAACCCGTTCTTTCGTGAGCGGGGCCGCCCTGACTACATCAGTTGGACCAGGAGCGAGGCCGGGCAGGCGGCGTTCGCCGAACTTCGAGGCCGACTCTCCGGCGGCTGATCCCCCAATAACGAAACCTGCAGTGCCAAGACCCGCAGTACTAGTTGTTCTTCCCGTTTATCTATTTGGAGCAAAATCATGAAACTGACCGTCGACTATCCGAGCGTGGCCTTTCGGGAGGGCCCGGCCAAGGTCTTGGAGCTCGGCAAAGCCCTCGAGCAGATCGGCTACGACGAGATCGCCGTCTTCGACCATGTGGTGATGGGATACCCGACCGAGGATCGCAAAGGTCCTCGCTACCCACCACAGATGCCGGTCCTGGAGGCGATCGTGCTCATGTCTCAGCTGGCCGCGGTGACCGAGACCATCGGCATCTCGACCGAGGTGCTGGTGCTACCGCAACGCCAGCCGGTGCTTGTAGCGAAGCAGATCAGCACCCTCGACACCCTTTCCAACGGCCGAGTTCGGCTCGGCGTTGGGGTCGGTTGGCAGGAGTCGGAATACGACGCCCTCGAGGAGAGCTTCTCGAACCGGGGTAAGCGCATGGACGAGGCCATCCGGTTGATGCGCTCATACTGGTCGGACTCCCAGATCGACTTCGATGGGCGGTACTACACCTCGACCGCCATGGCTATGGAGCCAAAGCCAGCTCAAGACGGCGGACCACCAGTGTGGATCGGCGGAGGCAGCCAAGCCGCTCTCAAGCGGGTGGCCGAGCTTGGCGACGGTTGGATGGGTTCAGCGCTTGTCGATGACAGTGCCATCGCTAGTGCGTTGGCATCGATCCGTTCCCACGCCGAGTCATTCGGTCGTGACCCGGACGAAATCGGGTTGCAGATGATGCTCCAACCGCCGCCGACCAGGGCAGCGGACAAGGAGTACTACGCCGATCACGATCAGGTGGTGCAGCGGGCGGTGGCCCTTGGCGAGATGGGTTTCGAATGGGTCTCGCTCAACGCCACTGCGGTCTTTCAATCCGGGGCCCGCACCGTCGACGCGATGGTCGAACAACTCGGGCAGCTACACGACAAGATTCATGCCGCCGCCAGCTAGTCAGCCAGTCACTCATCCATAAACCAACTGTCGGGAGAAGTACAAAACATGGGGCAACTTGAAGGAAAGGTCGCGGTAGTCACCGGCGGCGCCAGCGGGATCGGGGCCGGTACAGTTCGGCGCTTTGTCGCCGAGGGGGCCAAGGTGTTAATCGCCGACCTCGATGTAGATCGTGGGGAAGCGCTAGCCGCCGAGCTCGGCGACTCAGCGGCCTTTCTCCGAACCGATGTGAGCAAGGAAGAAGAGGTTGCGGCGATGATCGCCGAAGCGACCGACCTCTGGGGCCAGCTCGACTGCCTGTTCAACAACGCCGGATTCGGTGGCGCGCTTGGCCCGATAGCAAAGACCACCGTCGAAGACTACGACCTCACCATGGACGTGCTGGTCAAGAGCGTATTCCTCGGCATCAAACACGCCAGCCCGGTAATGGCCGAACAGGGTTCAGGGTCGATCATTTCCACCGCCAGCGTGGCCGGGCTCCGGGCCGGTTTTGCCCCCCACCTGTACAGCGTGGCCAAGTGTGCCGTCATCCACCTGACCAAGA
>JBOEHD010000180.1:0-46908 GCA_050633745.1 Acidimicrobiales bacterium | reverse complement strand
CGGGCTGACGGCACTCCCACCCGAAATCACCCAACTCACCAACCTCCAAACCCTCTACCTCAACGGCAACGGGCTGACGGCACTGCCACCCGAAATCGGCCAACTAACCAACCTCCAAACCCTCTCCCTCATCGGCAACCCCTTGACGGAACCGCCGCTTGAAGTCGCGAATAGAGGTCTGCGGTCGATCAAGGAGTACTTCGAGCAGTTGGAGAGCCAGGGGGCCGGCCAGTTGTACGAGGCCAAACTGCTCGTAGTTGGCGAACCGGGGGCAGGCAAGACAAGCCTGGCCAAGAAGCTCATCGATCCGAACGCCCGGCTGTCAGTAGATGAGCCGACCACCCGCGGCATTGAGACGTGGCCGTGGCGATTCGAATACGACGGCAAAACCGTAAACGTGACGATTTGGGATTTCGGCGGGCAGGACATCTATCACTCAACCCATCAATTTTTCCTAACAAGTCGGTCGGCCTATGCGTTGGTTGCCGATGTACGCCGGGAAGACACCGACTTCGATTACTGGCTGGACGTGACCGGCAGATTAAGCAACTTCAGCCCGTTAGCAATCGTCAACAATGAGAAGCAGGGCAAGCGAAAAGCCCTCGACGTCCCTGGTCTGCAAAGACGTTACCGCCATGTGAGCACAGTGGCCGATACCGATCTTGCATCCAACCAAGGCCTTGAGGAGGTACAGACCGCTCTTAAGTCTCTAGTATTCAACCTCGACCACATTGGAACGACGCTCCCAGCCGGCTGGGTTGGAATACGTGGCGGGCTAGAGGAACTACGCAGCCACGACCGCGACTACCTGAGCTGGTCTGAGTACACGGCGCTGTGCAAGAAGCACGAGGTCATAGACCGAGCGGACCAGCTCCAAGTGGCCAGCTACTTGCACGACCTCGGCGTTTGCCTCCATTTCGCCGACGACCACTTCCTACATAAGACGATCGTCTTAAACTCGACGTGGGCGACCGATGCTGTTTACCGCGTCCTTGATGATGATCAAGTCATTGGTGATTGGGGCATCTTCGACCAGGATGACCTCAATAGGGTCTGGCATGAAGAGCGTTACGCCGACATGCAGTTTGAACTGCTACAGCTCATGCTCCGATTCAGGCTGTGCTACCAGCTACCAGGCACGACGAGCTACCTCACGCCGCAACTGCTCTCCCCCGAGACGCCCAACTATCAATTGGACGAAGCGGATCGATATCACGTCCAGTACAACTACGAATTCATGCCGAGAGGGATTATTCATCAGCTGATTGTTCGTCTCCATCACCTCATCATGAACGGCGACGTTATGTGGCGGACCGGCGTTGTGTTCGAACGAGATGGTTCGACTGCCCAAGTCATCGAGCATTCCAGATCAAGGCGGATTGACATCGAGGTGACAGGCGGAAATACCCGAGGTCTAACAGCGCTCGTCGTCGACGCCATCGACCGAATCAACGCAAGCTTCGAAAACATCGGAGCGCAGCTGTCCTTGCCTTGCATCTGCTCCGAATGCCAAGTGGCCGATAAGCCCGAACTGTTCGACGCAGAGAAACTCAAGAAGCTCGCCCGAAAGAAGCCCACCAAAGAATGCGCCATCTCCGGCGAGGACGTCCCGATCGAAAATTTGCTGGATGCGCTAACACCGGTTGAACTGCTCCAACGCCCGCAGATCTACGTCTCGTACAAATGGGAGGGGCAAAGCGAGAAAATAGCGGAGCAAGTCGTCTCCACTTTCGCAGACCACGAGCTTCAGGTAATCCGGGACCGTAACGAGGTGAGATACCGAGACAACATCCGTGAGTTCATGGATCGGCTCAGCCGGGGGGATGCCATCATCACCATCATTTCCGATGCCTACCTCAAGTCTGAGAACACGATGTACGAGCTGTTGGAGATCTACCGACTGAGCGAGGGACCCAACGACACGCCTATCTTTCCGATCATCATGCCGGATGCAGAGATTTATCAGGCGGAGGGGCGGGCTAGCTACCTGGCGTACTGGGACAGACGAGCAGGCGACCTCACCAAACGGGCGCAGGAACTCAACAACCCAGCCTTTGGCCTCCAGGCGGACCTTGAACTGTTTCAGAACATTCGCAACGCCATCGCCGGGATAGCGGATCTACTAAAGAACATGGCAGGAGTGCCGGTCGACGAAATGCTCGCCACAGACTTCGAAATCGTCCGTGAGGCTGTCAAGCACTCGACTGGCTTGACGGATTCGGGACATCGCAAAGGCGACTCGGGTACTTGAGGAGCTAGTCATTCCAGAACGTGGACGACCACTACAGCTGAGCCCGGATCAGCAGGGCGAGGTGATCGGAAGGGTCAGGATCGGCGACAACATCGGCCTCGATTTCCAGACTGGCGGTAATGCAATAGTCGATTGCTTCGACGGGCGTGCTTGCAGGATAGGTGGCTGCGGCTACGGGCGAGACGTGATGTTGTGACCCGTCGAGCCAGGCCGAGGAAGGCTGATTGAAATCGCCTGCCAAAATCCAGGCCTCGTCGAGTTCGGACAGCAGTTCTAGCGTCCGAGCCGCTGCGATCGCTCGCATCGAGGCCGACCCTCTCGGGAAGTGAGTCGTACCAATCGAGATCGGGTTGCCGTTCCAATCCACCTGGCCAAGTAGCAGGGCACGAGGTTCTGATGGTTCTGTCCCGTCGTACAAGCTCGGAGGTAGCAGTTGCCATTGCTGGACCGATTGGAATGGCGTCCGAGATAGCAGGGCGTTTCCGAAGCCGCCCTCTTCTCGGTATTCGAATGCAGGGACAAACGCCCAGTGGTGTCCGAGCCGGTCCGCCAACTGTTGCAGGGAGCTCGGTCGACCCCATGGTTCGTCGACTTCGACGAGGGAAACGACGTCTGGGTCGTGGTTCTTGATGAGGTCGGTGACCCGGTCGACATTGTCGACACCGTTAGCGTCTCGCCATCCGTGGATGTTGTAATGCAGCATCTTCATCGTTAGTAGCTGACTCCGCTGCGGGCTGCGAGTTGTTGCACTGCGCCTTTCGATCCATGGCCGGTGGCGATGAGGTCGATCACAATTCCCTTTGTAAGCCGATGGGTGCGGATTTCCTCGGGTGAGATCGATTCAGCGTGAAGCAGCGTTTCGACCGCTTGGCCCGCCTGGTCTGTTGCGACCTCGGCTCTGGCCACATCGAGCAGGTAGCGGGCTTGACGTTCGTCCATTCCTGGCCGATGCCCAACATCGAACCCCATGGCATGCCGCAGTGCCGCTCTCGGGTCGCCCAACTCGACCTCCAGAGCAACTCGGTGGATAGCTACGTTCGTCGGTCCAAACACGACCGACCCCACAACGTCCTGGCCCATCCGCTCGGCACATCGATCAGCAGCGTCGAGCAGTTCCACGGCGGCAGGACGATCGCCTCCACGTGCCGATGCTGTGGCCGCAGTCAGAAAGCCGGCCCCCTCAACCGCAAGCGATTCGAGCGTGACTGTGTTCCAGCGATCGATGTGCGCCGCCCCTTCTAGCGCGAGATCGCATGCCAGGTCATAGGTCGCGTCTCGCATATGGCTCTCGCCAAGGCATCGGAGCGCTGAACCGACCAGTACCGGATCGTCGGCGGCGTCTGCCAGGGCCATCGCATCAGCAGCGACGGCTTGAGCATCGATTGGTCGGTCTTGCTTGATCAGAACGTACGCCTGGACCACCTCGGCCGTCGCAAGCAAACGGGTTACCTGTTGGCGCCATTCACCGGTGACCATTTCGAGCAGTTGACGGGCTTCACCAATCAAACCCGGCAAGAGGGCGGTCAGGGCGGCGAACTGTGAACGTTGTTCCAGTCGGATCGCCCGATCGACGGCCCGGTGGAGCTTTTGAACTGCGGCTTCTTGATCAGCACCAGCGACTGGGCGTGAGCCAAGACGTGGACCGATAGCGGTTCCGATGCCTGATGCGACGATGCCATGTAGGAACTCTCGGCGTTGCACCTCGTCTCCCCAGCTCTCGACGGCAGTGTCTAGATTATCAGACTGTTCGTCGGCGGTCGTGGGTGTTCGCTGCTGTTCGCTGGGGTCCGGTTCTCTGACCAGAAGCTGTTCGAGCTCAGCGATCGAGAGGCCGAGCAGCCTTGCCAGTTTCGGCTTCACGTATGGCCGGGGATCGGTCTCGCCCTTCTCCCACCGGTAAACGGTTGTGCGGGTCTTTGAGAGCGCGAGACCGAGTTCTTCCTGGGTGAAACCCATCGCTTCTCGACGTTGAGCCAGATGAATTCGGCGTCCTGGCATACAAACCTCTTTCGTGGTCTCTCTCTGTTATCCCAGCTCAGAGCCACAAATGCAACATCTAATCGGTGAAATGCAGCACAAATGTGGCTCGTGGCAACCCGCTCAAATTGATTCGATACGTGCAAGGCCCGCAACAAAGCGGTTCTGCATAACCCGAGGAGTAAGAGCCATGTTTCTTCCAGTTGATCCCGAAGAGTTCAACGATTCGATTTTGACCGTCTTGAAGTACGACGGCGTGATGGAGTTCAACGATGACGAGTTCGCTGAACCCGTTCAACAGCTACACCGCAAGTCGAAACTGCCGTTGTGGGCGGTCACCGTCTCATACGAGCATGAAGCGGATTTTGAGCCGGAGAACTGCCAGGTTCGTATCGCTTCGTCGGCTGATCCTGGGTTGACGCCTGGGCCGGTTCGGTTTGGTGGTTTGGCGTTCCGGACGTGGAACATGAACGGCAAGAAGGGTCTGTCGATCTCGGCCGACACCTGGACCCAAGAGCCAAACCCCAGCACCAAGCGGGCTGCGAAGACGAGTCCCCCGCAGACACCGCCCAAGTCGGGTGACGTCAAGGCCGATGTTGGTGAGTCGTCGTGACAGTGATGGAGTGCCGCTGGGTCGTCGATCAGGATCTGATGGTTCTGGTCGACGCCCTGGTGGCCGCCGTCGACACCGCCCGAACCTGGGAGATCGAGCAGCTCCATGCCGCTCTGCTCCCGTTCGGTGGTGCCGAATTGTTCACCTCCGAGCTTCGCCTCAACGGTGTCGCCAGTCCAGAGTCATGTGTTTGCTCATGTGAGGGCTGGCTATGACTGTCGTGGCGGCGGGGGGTCGGTCGTTGCGGATGGGCTGGTGGAACGGTTTGTGGCGGCTTCGCCCCGTAGGCCGTTCGCTGCTGGCCCGCTTGGGTTGGGCCGGGTATGCGGTCATGGCCCGCAATGCCTGGCATTGGACCATCGCCAACGGCCTCACCCTGACGGTCAAGAGCCTGTTGTGGGTGGTGTTCTCGTGGTGCCCGCTCCCGTGGTGTCTCCGATTCGACATCACCCTCTACGTCACACTCGCATGGGCCGCCGTCTTTCAACTGCTGTTCGTTCTCGCTACCAACGGTGGTGCACCGGGTCGATGGCTGATGGGCTCGTGGGTGTCGCAGAAGGTGTTTGGGTGGAAGTTGGCGTGGCGGTTCCGGTCACGGTGGCCAATGGAGTGGGCCATTCCTGCCAACAAGACCCGGACCGTGCAGGCCGAGGTTGGCACCACGTCTGAGGCGACGGTGACGATTCGTCCGGTGTTTGACGCTCCGAAGATGTCGTGGTGGCCACAAATCGAATGGCCCGTCGTCTCCTGGTTGGTTTCACCGCCACCCGGTCGCACGTTCGCCCAATTCGACGCCGTGCTGGACGTGTTGTCATCGAACATCGCCAACGTCGTCGACATCACCCTCGACTACGAACGAGCCTCATCATCCATCGGCCGGCTCTCTGTCCTGTTCGACGACCCGCTCGCCATCCCGATCCTCCCGGATGATCACCATGAAGACACCGACGGCCATCACCAAGACATCGACTTGGTCGAAGAGCCGTTCGCTGCTGGGTCCTACGCCGCCCGGGCCACCGGTCTAGAGGATCGGGTTGCTGAGGTCATCGATCTTCGGCCACGAATGCACGACGTAGAAGTGGAGTACTAGCCATGCAGGACCCGAAACACATGCAAGGCCTGCTGATCGGTCGGCGGATGGACGGCCGAGACTTCTACCTCCCACCGGTCTCCCGCCTCGAGCACGCCCTCATCGGAGGCAAAACCGGCACCGGCAAATCAGGACTCACCGCAGCAATCGCCGCCGAACTCGCCCGCTGCCCCGACGTTGCCCTCATCGGCATCGACCTCAAATTGATGGAGTTGGCGTTGTGGCGGCCAAGGCTCACCGCCCTAGCGAACACCGCCGACGAAGCATCACTGCTACTGGCACTGGTCGTGGCTGAGATCGTCCGCCGTAACCAGCTCCTCGAATCCCTGGGCCTGCGCTACTGGGACCCCCGACATGGGCCGTGGATTGTGTTGTTCGTCGACGAGCTCGCCCGCCTGGCCGGGATAGCGGTCGAACACCTCCTCGACCAGGCCAACGCCTCCACCGAAACCGACCCGACAACCGGCCGCCCGGTCAAGCTCGACACCAACCTCGCCCGCCAAGCCAAAGACGCCCTAGCCGTTCGGATGGCGTTGATCGATTGGATCGTCGCCGTCGGCCGAGCAGCCGGAATCCGACTCATCGCCGCCACCCAATACCCGACCGCTGATGTGATCGATTCAAACATCCGTTCCCAGTTCGGGTTGCGGTTCATGCTCCGAGTCATCTCCAGGGAACAAGTCGCCGTCATCCTCGGCGCCGGGAACGAACAACACATCCAACCCGACTCCATCCCCGTCACAGAGCGGGGCGGGTTCTGGTGCGTCGGCAACCCCGGCGACCCAAGAGCCACCCGAGGCCGTGCGTTCATGTTCAACGACACCACCCTCACCAACCGCTTCCGCTCAACCTCACACCTACGCATCGACCAAACCCAGGTCTTCAAAGCCGACCCAACCCCACACCTCCACGCCGTCCCAACCAGGAAAGGACAACCCCAATGACCACACACTCCAAACCTCACGCCAGTCCGATTCGACCAGCACAGATCTTGGACCCGAACCCCGAACGACCGACCCCACCACGCGGGTGTCCGCCAACACACCACAACCGGCGCCACACCAGCCCGGAAGGTCACAACGAGGCACCAAACCGCCGGACCTTTCCCCTTCGCCGCGATCCCGACAACCCCGAACAGCATCGAGTCTGGTCGTTGGCAGGTCCCGTGGGCATCGACCCTGCTCTACACCACCGGCCAACTGGTACTCGCCGTCGCCATCGCAGCCGGCAGAGTCGGTCCAGGCATCGGAGTGACAGTCTGCGTCTCGTGGACGTGTTGCGGCGCCCTTCTGATCGCATCGCAGGTTCTCAGCACAGACACGGGCCGGACGGTTCCAGAACAGGCGACACGGCCAACCCGAACGGTGACGGCAAGAAATGTCGCCGTGATCCTGAGATTGGCTTTGACCCGAAGGGCCGAGGCCGTCGGCTGGAGCGGAGCGGGAAGCCGAAAGGACGCAGGCTGCGCCGGAGGCGCAGGCAAGCCCCTTGGTAATACGCGGAAACTGCTTCTGTTGAGTGAAACCGGAGAGCTGAGCCAGTGAGCGCTGCATTCCTTGGTAACAAGCCAGGCACGTTGTCTGCGTCTGCTGAACCGGCCAGAGGTGAACGCCGAGCACGCCAACGCACCCGCAGAGAAGCGGCCTGGACAATCCGATCGTTGAACCAGTCGCTTATGGCCGGAACCCGATGGGCAGACTGCGGGAACCCGATTGGCCGATACGTGCAGATCAAGGAGTTGGCGGAGTCCGACAGCGTGATGCAGCCCTCGTCGATCGCCACATGCTCAAGTCCATGGGCCTGTCTGTCATGCGCTGCGAAGATCCGCTCCGTGAGAGCTGCCGAGGTCGATCACGTCACCAAAGCTCATCTGGCTGCTGGCGGCGGAGTCACATTCATCACCCTCACGTTCCCGCACGGCCTAGGCGACTCGCTTAAAGACAGCTTGGCCACGGTCGTCAAGGGTTGGAAGTCACTCGTGTCCGGTGCTGGCTACTACGGGACCCGGCAAGACGATGGCTCGATCATCGGTGGCGCAAAGGAACGTTGGGGAATCATCGGCAACGTCCGGGCAATTGAGATCACCGACGGCCTAGCTCACGGCTGGCACCCGCACCTTCATGTGCTGTGCTTCCACGACGAGCCATTGTCGCCCGAGGATGGATCGCTGCAGGAGTTCCGAGCCTGGTGGTCTGACCGTTGGTCTCGTTGGATCAAGCGGACTCTCAAGCGTGACGTCCACCACGAACGTGGCGTTGATGCCATACCGGTTCGTAACACTGCTGGTATCGGTGAGTATGTGTCGAAGATCCATTTCGAACTCGTCCGCTCCGACCTCAAGCATGGTCGCCGCCAGAACCGCACGCCATGGCAGATCGCTATCGACGCTGCTGATACCGGCGACTGTCGAGATATGGCCCGGTGGGTCGAGTACTGCGAAGCCACCAAAGGCAAGTGGGTCGTCACCGGCATCGACGCTCTGCGCAAGCTCTACCCCACCCCGGAGCCAGAAGTGACCGATGAGGAAGCTTCCGCTCAAGAGCAGGACGGCGTTCTCAAGGTCTGCATTGATGGCGATGTATGGCGAGCTGCTCGTCGACAGAAGCGCCAGGCGGTGATCGCCAGGGCTCTTACCGCTCTGGAGCGTGAGGGTGTCGACGGGATGGTGGCTGTGCTTTCAACGATCGATCCCAGTCGTCGAGTGGTGGCCTTTAGGACTTCGGGCGGAGTGCCCTTGATCGAATACGAGTCGAGTGAGAAGGAGCTGATGTGAGCGAAACACTATTGGATATCGACGGTGCGGCCGAGCGGCTAGCGATAAGTCCTCGCTTCATGCGAAAGCTGGTTGCGGAGCGCCGGATTCCGTTCTTGAAGGTCGGCCGGTTGGTCCGGTTCGATGTGGCCGACTTGAACCGATGGCTTGATGGTTGTCGGGTTGAGGCTGTCGACTGATGGGCCGACGACAGTACGGAACGATGCGTCAATTGGCATCAGGTCGCTGGCAAGCTCGCTACCGAGATCCGCTGACAAATCGACAAGTCGCAGGTCCTAGCACGTTTCCAACGAAGCGTGATGCGAGTCGGTGGCTTGCATCGATGGAGTCGGGAAAGGTCGATGCCGCTCCGGTTCAGTCGCAGAAGTCGACCGAACGGTTCGCCGAATACGCCGCCCGCTGGGTCGAACACCGCACCCTCCGACCTCGCACCATCGAGCTGTACGAACTCCAGCTCCGCTTGCACATCAACCCGACCCTCGGCGACGCCAAAGTGGCAAGGCTCAAGCCAGCTCACGTTCGAGAATGGCACAGCAATCTGTCGAAGGGTCCGCTCCACCCAACGACGGTTTCGAAGGTCTACCGACTGCTCCGGTCGATCCTGAACACCGCAGTCGAGGACGGCATCCTTGATTCGAACCCATGCCGCATCGCCAAGGCCGGAGTCGAGCACAGCAAGGAACGCCCAATCCCAACCGTCGATCAGCTCTACGCCCTGGCCGAGGCCATGCCACCGCATCTCGCCGCTGCCGTTTGGATCGCAGCTCTCGGGGGACTACGCAAAGGCGAGATCCTTGGCCTTGCCCGAAAGCACATCGACCTCGACGCTCGAACCATCACAGTCGAACGGGCACTCCAAGAGATCACCGGTCAAGGCGCCGTCCTGGTCGAGCCTAAGACAATGAGCAGCAACCGAATCGTCTTTATGCCCGAACCGCTTGCCCAAACACTGGCTGCTCACTTGACTTCGCACGTAAAGGAGGCCGCCAACTCACTGCTGTTTACAAACAACTATGGCCGCCCGATTCGAGCAACGGTGTGGGTCAAGGCCTGGGACATGGCCCGGAACCCAACAGGTCTGGAACAAATCAGATTTCACGATCTGCGTCACTTGGCAGGAACGCTGACGGCCCAGGCTGGTGCGACTCTCAAAGAAGTCATGGCTGCACTAGGACATTCGACGCCGGATGCTGCACTTCGTTACCAGCATGTCGCCCAAGGCCGAGCGTCGATTCTTGCGGAGCGAATTGCCAGTCAGCTCTAGCGATGAAACATGAATGAACATGCATATCGTGCAAGAGATCCTGCGTTACAAGATCAAAAACATCTGAAGAAGGCAGCGGTGGAGGGGAGGCATGCAGTAGCTTTGGCTGCTGGCCGTCAAGACAGGCTGCCATTCCCCTCAATGGAGAGGCCAGGACGAATGCTGTTGAGTTCGCTAGGACCGGATGCGAAAGACTCCCCTAGCTGGATCAAGAGCAGTCGGAGTGCCGATTCCGGATGCTGCGTGGAAGTCGCTCGCCACGAGGATCTCGTATTGATCCGTGACAGCAAGTTCCGGCGCACAATTCACAGCACCCTCGACAGTGAAGAAGTGATTGCGGTGAGTAGCGCCGATTGGTGCAGTTTCACCGCGACCGTTCACGACGAAGCGCCTCAGAACACCGGTGACCTAGTTGTGGAGATGCAGCTTGATGGCTCGATGCGACTTAAGTCGACGATGGACGATCTCGTCCTGGAGTTCACTGCCCAAGAGTGGTCAGCTTTCGCCGATGGAGTCTCAATGGGGGAATTTTCCATTGACGTGCTACCTGTCCTGACATAGAACAAGACTGGTCTTTGGGCTCACTGGTACTCAGGACCTATATTGCAAGTTCATCAAGCCTGCTTCGAATTAGGTCCAGTGAGTCATCCGGGTCAAGAGTTGGTTGAAGGGCTTGCTCGAACCTTAGTGCTAGAGATGCCACGACATCTTGATCGTAGGTGACTCCTAAGTGTTCTCCGGCCTCTCTCCAAGCCGCTGTCGGCATGTGAGGACTTTCGAAGTCCAGGAGTACGAGTGTTGATGCGCTTGTCAGCCCTACCGGCGTCTGGTCAAAAGGCTGAATTCGTACCTCCAACCACGACGATACTTCTAACTTCGTCACTAGATCCTGTAGCTGGTCCCTAAGGATCTCTGGGCCGCCGAATTGTTGCATCAGTACCGCTTGGCTGAGAATTATCTCGAGACGCAGCGGGTCATCCCCTCCGACCCGGTCCTGGCGACGCATTCTAATGTCGACCACCTTACTCAAGTCCGCCAAGCTCACTTCCGGGGCCGCTCGGACAACCTCGCTGGCATAGGCTCTTGTTTGTAGAAGGCCGGTCATGAGACGACTCTCATATATCCGTGCACGTTTGGCGCCATACTCGAGGCCAACGAATTCAGCGAAGTCTTCGCTCATCGCCCGGTCACTGTATTGCCCCCACCATCCACTACCTGAGGCATCCCTCAGCAGGTCAGTCATCTCGTCAGACTCATCTCCTACGTACCCAAGCGTTTCCAGCAACACCGGAAGTTTGGCTTGAGAGAGATTTGCGCGGTGGTTCTCTATTGCTGAGTAGTAAACGCGAGAAACATCCAACGCCTTACAGATAGTCTCCGCCGCCAAGCCCAGTTCACGTCGACGAGTCCGAACCCGGATCGCAAACTCAACACCGGCGAGCGTTGGTGATTTCGGTGGCAATCTTCCTCCTCTTCCTGGCATCGCTGGTTCGTTCGGTGCCACACATTAGCACCCGTACGTAAAGCGACCAACGTAGTTAGTTTGCGTAAACTAACTACGTCAGCTATATCTGTATAGGAAGAGCCCAAAGACGTGCCTCGGACGCAACATGCGAAGGAGCCGCCCAATGAGCCTGTATCACGATCTTCTCCCCATCCAAACGGTCCACCCCGTCATCTCGTCCGGCAAGGCTTGCTGGGGTAGCCGCTTGCCTCGCCATTTGAAGGCTCGGCTATGGACCGACTAGACGCGAGCATTCAGCCGACTGTGAGCGAGATGAAAGAACTACTCGCCGTAGCCAAACTCGGTGCATATGCGGCTGGGGCCCGGGGCGTTGACATCGACGACACCGTCCAAACGTCCGCTGAGAAACTGGTGCGCCAGTGGAGTAGACACTCGGTCGCTTCAGCAAGAGCCGCAGGCCAGCGCACCTGGCACGCCTTTATCATCACGACAACTCGGCGGTCGTTTTACGACCTCGTCAGGTCGAACGAGCGACGAAGAGCACGCGAGCGGCGTTCCACGATCGGCACAGAAGGGAACCCTGCATTCAAGCGGCCAGGTGGACAGCGCCGGACACCAGCCCTACCAACAGGTATCGATCGCTACCTTGCTCGCCTCGAGGTCGTCGAGCTTATTGACGAGTGCGAAATGACCCGAGAGGAACGGGTCGTGATTACTCTGCATCTGGTCCACGGATTAGCAAGCCGACAAATCTCAGCTCAGCTAGGCACCTCTGCACAGATGGTCAATCGATACAAGCGAAACGCCATCAAGAAGCTGCGGGACAGACTCGACCCGTAAACCAGATTGCCGACGGTCTCGATCCTCTAGTCGGGATCCGACCTTGAGGTCTCATCGTGTTGGTTTCTGACAACTTCTAGAAGTGCGGCACGCTTCAAATCATCCAAAGATGCCGGCTCGTAGTCCGGGCAAGCCTCGCTGATTCGCAGCTCTTCAAGAGCCAGATTCCGAATTCGTCCGCCAACTTGCTTGTCTAAAGACTGTCCCACGGATCACTCCTAACGAGCCTCTTTATATACGAGACCCATTCTGCAAGTACTTACGGTAAGCATAACACCAGCCGCACTCCGCCTCAAGGCGGTGGCTCCGACGACCCAATTTATTGTCGTGCCTTATGGCGTGCCTTAACGACGTGACGGTCCATGCCGGTCCGTGACAAGTCAATGGTCTCGGCGCCGCCCAGCGAGGGCGATAGGCACCGAGATCTACCTGATTTGTCCGACTACAATCAAGTTCCCAAGCTGAATACCGGGGTTCGATTCCCCGTACCCGCTCAACACATCTCCGTGCCTCGGACACGGTTGGCCACTCGCTTGGAGCATCTCGTGTCAAGCGAACGACAGGCGCATGAATTGATCGACTCGCGCCAGGCGTAGCGCCGCCCGAACCACCCGAGGAAGAGCTGGCCAGGCGATCGTCCGGTCAACAACCTCAGCGGACTCGATGTGCCTTAGGCCAGAGCGGTCCTCAACGGTTCCACCACTGTCGAGAACGTTCTGCACCCAGTCTGCCCCGGGGCCATAGGTGAGCGAAACGATCGCATCCCCATGCAACTCGAACAGGTTGACCGGGGTCGAATATGGGGTACCGGAAAACCGTCCCATGTGGTGGACCACCGCGAACCCGTCGCTCCTTCGAGCGATCGGTTCGATGAAACGATTCGATACCCGCTTGTTGAACCGAGCGATCACGTAGGGGAGCGGCACAAACAGGATCGTACCGTCAGGCTCGATTGCCAGTCGGTGGCTGGACTGACGCTGCCCTGAAGCTAAGGCGTCTGGTTTGGAATGTAGTGTTAGAAGCGATGGCGAGGAGAGGGCCGAGTAGTGACTGACAGCGGAACGTTTTCTATCCCGGGCTTCTCTGACTTTTCTGAGATCGGCAGCGGCGGATTCGCCACGGTCTACGCCGCGACCGAAGACATCTTCGAGCGGCGGGTCGCCATCAAAGTCCTGCGGCAGGGTCTCGATGCCTCTGATCGGCGACGGTTCGAGCGAGAGTGCCAAGCGATGGCCCGACTGTCGGATCATCCCAATGTCGTGACCCTCTATTCGGCTGGCTACACCGATGACGACCGGCCCTTCATCGTCATGGGTTTGGTTACCGAAGGATCACTGTCTCAAAGGCTGGAAGAGACAGGACCCATGGATTGGCGCCAGGTGCAGAACATTGGCATCAAGATGGCCGACGCCCTGGCGCGCGCACATGAAGTTGGAGTGCTGCATCGAGATATCAAGCCAGCCAACATCTTGATGGTTGGCGATGAGCCAAAACTCTCCGACTTTGGCATCGCATCGTTTCTGGATTCGGCTGGCGTAACCTCAACCAACATTGCGGTCAGCTGGAATCATGCGCCGCCGGAGACGTTTGAGAACATTCGTGACGAGCGATCAGACCTCTACTCCCTGGGCTCCACGCTCCACACGCTGCTAACCGGTACGCCACCGTTCTCCCGGATCGGAGATGATTCGGTCAATACTCTCCTCAACCGGTTGCTGAACAAAGAACCTGCGGCGATCACCCGGCCCGATGTGCCTCAAGGTTTACGAAGGCTGATCTGGGAAACGCTTCGCAAGAATCCAAACGATCGACCGCAGACAGCTGAGCTAATGGGTCAGCGGCTACGAGAGATCGAACCGGCCGAAACGATCGACGCAGCTAACACCATCGAAGGCGTCGAGTTTGCTGGCTCCGCAGGCGGCACGTTCCCCGACGCGGCCGGTAGAACGGCTGAGGTTTCGTTCAAGCCACAAACACCATTCGGAAAATCTGCCGCCGCTGCGGCTAGCAATCCCACGTCACACGTTGGCCAAGCCGGCAGCGGCCCAGCGCCGAAGGCGACGAGCAGCGTTGCGACCATCGCTGAGACACGACGCAAGGGTCAACGTTCGAAGGTCGGCGCTTTTGTCGCCGTCGCTCTAGTTCTCGGCATCGCGGGGACTGGGTCAGCTGCACTGTTGTCGCGAGGCCAAGCGGATGACCCAACTTCGGCCACCGACGTCGCCACGCCGATAGCTTCCGAAGCCCTCGCCTCACCGACCTCCGACAGCGTGAGTTCAAGCGAGGTGACATCAACTCAGGTCACCTCGCCAACCGAATCGACCGCCCGCCTAACCACCACCGCCACAGTCAAGGTCACAGTCACGAGCACCGAATCGTCACCGACAACCGCCGATGCAGCGCTGAGCAAGGTGACGCAGCCGACCGAGTCAACCGCCCGTTCAACCACGACCACCACTGTGGCGGCCACGGAACCGCCGCAAACCAGCCGACCGTTGGTCACGACGGCAAGTACCACAACAACGTCAACTCAGCTGACCTCAACATCTTCGTCAACCTCAACATCTTCGTCGGTGCCTGCTCCGCTCGCAGCGCCCAACCTGTGGATGCGTGAGGTCACCGACACGAGCTTTTGGGTTCAATGGGCACCAGTCGAGTCGGCCTTTTGGTATCCCTACCGAGTCACTGTCGACGGTGAGGAAGTCCTTGTCGTCGACAACACCAGCGCGGTTGCTTCGTACTACGGCACCCGCACAGGTAAGACCTGCATCCATGTGACAGCGCAGAACTACGAGAAAACGGCCTCTTCAACTGAAGGTGCACTCTGCTACGGCCCTTCAACCGGACAGTAGAGAGCTCGCGGCCTAATCACCGGTCCTCATACCGGTCATGACCTCGACCGCTCGGCCGAGTTCCGGTGACCGCGTGACGTTACCTGCCCGCCAAGCGACGTGATGGTCGGGGCGGACGAGGATCGCACCCGAGTCGCCAACGTCGCAGACCTGTCGCCAGGAGTTGAGTACCGGTGTGTCGACGCCGACCCGCACCGTCGCAACTTCGGCCGCGCCGAGTGCGTCCGCCCACACGGCATGGTCGCCGAAGCTGACCAGCACCGGCCGGTCGATTGGCACCAGATCGAGCGTGGAGGAGCCACCGACCTCGCTCAGCCATGCGTGAGGCAACCGGGCACCTGGCCGCGCCGTCGGCTCGTACTCGCTCGGCGAACTCGGCTCGGCGGCCGGTTCCTCTGCCACGAGAGCGCCTTCGCCGTAGACATAGCCGAGCTGCAGGCCGAACAGATCGAAGTGTTCGCGCTGCAGCTCGACCGCCGCAGCGATCTCGTCGACCTTCGCTGGGTCGGCCAGCGACGTATGAAGCCGTTTACTGGTTGGCTCGACATCGGTACCGAGCGCGGCCGGAAGAGCGATCAACTTGATGGCGTTGGTCAGCGACTGGTGGGCATTGTTTCGTGCCACCGGGATGCGCTCGGCCGCATACGATTCGAGCAGCGCCGGAGACGCTCGACCGGCGGTGACGGCCCCTAGCCGCCACATCAGCCCGTGAATGTCCTGCACCCCAGAGTTGAGGCCAAGCCCCCCGGTTGGCGGGAATCGATGGGCCGCATCGCCGGCCAGAAAAATCGCTCCCTCCCCCATCGATTCGACGGTCTGCGAGCTCATCCACCAGGTGCCTCTACCCAGGATTTCAGCCTCGAATCCACTGTCTGCGGTGAGTTCGATGCCAGCGGCTCTTTCGACGATGGACAGGCAGCGGTCGTCGGTGTAATCGTCGACGGTCTCGATCGACGGATCGATGGCGTGCATGAAAACCCAGTCCGACTCGGCGTCGTGGGCGATGAATGTGCCCGGGGCTTCAGGGTCGAGCACGAAGTGGAGAACACCGGGCCGATCGGCGGTGAGCTCACGAAGGTCGGCCCCGAAGTGGATCATCAGATAGCACTGCAGCAGGGGCGGCCCGACCATCTCGATCCCCAGCAGCTTGCGAACCCGACTGCCGGCGCCATCGCAACCGATGACGTAGCGGCTGCGCACCCGACTCGTCTCGCCGGCTTCGAGATCCAAGATGTCGGACACGACGACATCGTCGAGTTGGTCGGAGTGTTCCCACTGGTGGCGATAGCGCAGCTCGGCGCCCGGTGCCGAGCAAAGCTCATCGGCGAGGATCGGCTCGAACCGGTGCTGCGACAGGTTACGCAGCGGTGTTGGTGTGAAGTCGAGACACCCGTCGCCCTGGCGCTCGAACGGCAGCCGACCGATCAGATCACCGTTCAGTCGAGTGACGAAGTTGACGTGGCCCGCTTCGGCGCTGTCCTTGCTCGCGGCGTAGATCCGGTCCATGTCGAGCCCTGCCTGACGACAAATCTCGAAGGTGCGGGCGTTAACCACGTGCGCCGCCGGTGATTTCTGGGGTCCGTCTCGACGCTCGACTACCAGCGATGACAGTCCGTGGCGCGAGGCGAGGATGCCACCCAGCATCCCGACCGGCCCCGCACCGACGATTAGAACATCAACGTCAACATCAGGATCGATATCAACATCGATATGCCCACCAGCGTCGACCCCGGTTCCCATCGTCTAGACCGCGGCCTGGTCGCCGTCGAGGCGGGCGCGGAACGCGGCCTGCCAGTCGGCCGCCGACTGGAACTCACTGTCGTCCTGGATCTTCGATCGAGTGTCGGCCTCGATCGTTGCGTCGTCCGTTGTGAGGTCGAGACCGTCGGCGAATGGCTGCGCGACGTGGAACGGACTGTCGACGAAGCACTCCAGACCGTTGCCCTCGGGGTCATTGAAGTACAGCGACCAGGCATTGCCATGGTTGATCGGGATGACGCCCTCGACACCTACTTCGTCGAGCTTGGCGCCGATCGCCCGTAGATCATCGAGGCTGCCGGTGCGAAACGCCATGTGATCGATCATCACGAACTGGTGCGCGGCTTCGGGCTGCCCGGACACAAATACGATCTGATGGTGCTCGGCCGGGTCTTGGGAGATGAATGCCAACTCGCCTTCATCGCCGACCGTGCCGCGGTTGGTCACGGCGAAACCGAGCACGTCGCAGTAGAAGTTGAGCATGGCGTCGAGGTCTTTTACTGCCAGCGTGGCGTGGCTCAACGAGAGTCGAGGTGCCGATGCGGCCGGTGCCGGTGAAGTGGGTGTTTGTGAAGTGGTCATGGCTGTTGCCCTTCCAGTTGATCCGATGTGATGGGTATTCGTAGTTTCACCGCTCGCGCTGCGCAAGGCATCACCCGTCATCGCCGATGGCCGCCGCGGCCTGTAGGTCGGCCTCGGAGACTGGCACCAGCTGGCCGCGGATATCGCCAAAGAAGGTCTGTTGCGCGGTGTGCACGTTGAAGTAGAGCTCGCCGTGGGAGGCCACCGTGGCCATACCGGCAATAGTCCGATGCCGGTCGCCGGGGATGGTCTTGATGATCGGGCACCCGGCGGTGCCTGCGCCGACGATGCCGTGGCCCTGCGTCGCTGCCGCGATGTCATCGTTGGTGATCTCATACGAAAGCACACCATCGGCGAAGTACTCGGTCAGGTCACCGGTCGCGGCAAAGTCGACGATGATCGGCCCCAGTTGGCCCGGCCGACCACAGTGCAGGTGGGCGAGCACGATGTCGTTCGGGTCGACGTTCGCCAACTCGAGATGCACGTAGGCCCGACTCATCTCGCGGTTGAAGGCCAAGGTGCCGTGGCCACGGGAGTCACGCTGCTCCCGCTCGGTCGACGGTTTCGTCGAAAGGAATACTTCGGGCGCGCCGCTTGGGACGTCGGTCTCCTCCTCGGCTTCCTGTTGCGGGCTCAACCAGGCCTGGTACACGAGGCCGATCTCATGGCCCGCCAGTGGGTCGAGGCCGATGTCAAACGGAGGGTCGACCTCGCCTTTCGGTTCGAGGACCACCGGGTCGCCCATCTCGGGCCCGCCGGTGAACACGATGACTGCAATGGCTGCAACGGCCACGCCGACGAGTATGCCGACGACGGCGAAGACCCCTTTGATCGTGGTGAACAGGAAACGAAGGACCCGCATCGTGAATTCCTCTCTTCACTCTGCTCGAACAATCCCCGAACAGCAGAATTGACAGTATTGTCAGAAATGACAGAACTGTCAAATACGATCTCGACCGTGTATGTTTAGCTCCATGAATGAGCCGAGGCTGCCCAAGCGGGATCGCACCCGCCGCAAGCTGATCGATGCAGGGCTACAGGTGATAGCCGAATGTGGCGAAGCGCTTACCGCTTCCGACGTCGTCACAGCAGCGGACGTCTCAAACGGCACCTTCTACAACCACTTCCTCGACCGTGACGACTTCATCCAGGCTCTGGCCCAGGAGTCGCTTGAGGTGATCACCAGGCGAAGCGCCGATGACACCGATGGTGCCGACCCCGCTTGGCGCTTCGCCGTGGCCACGACACGTGTCCTCGATGCCGCGGTTCGACAGCCGCTCTGGGGGCGCGCCGTCCTCCGGCTTGCCGAATGCCCAACGCCGGTACACGCAGCCATTCAGCAGTACCTCCGCGCCGACCTGGCGGAAGGCCACCGCACCGGCCGCTTCACCTACGGCGATGACTCGATCACCGTCGATCTCGTCACCGGCACCCTGATGGCCTCGATCCGCCGGCTGGTCTCTAGCGATGCTCCGCCCGGTGGCGCCGACAGCGTTGTTACTCCCACCGTTGTCGAGCGGCTCCTCGAAGCGATCGGCGTCGAGAGCGACGAAGCACGTTCGCTTGCTGCTGCGGCCCGCCACGCCGAACGAAGTTAACGACCCAAGGCTCAAGTCCTCGCGTGCGGTGTCGATAGGTGGTGATGTACCGGCTCGGGTATCTCACGTATATCGCTGCTGCGGCAGAGTTCTTTCGCGAGCACCAGACCGCGGGTGCGCTACTAGCTATCGCTCTCCTCGGCTGGTCTTTGGCAACGGACCTGTTGGCCAATCGCACAACCTGGACAGGCCCAATACTTGATGAGTCTGGCTACGGCGCCGCTATGGGTCGGCGGAATGTTGCCTACCTATCACGCTTGGAACGGTTCGCATTCGCCGCGAGGTTCGTATCTGTCGGGCTGGGCCTTTTTGGACCTCTCCTCTTTGCCTGGTCGCTACTGCTGTAGGGCAGTTGAAGTCCAGACCCAGCCAACGTCGACTCACACGCCGGGCCTACTCCCCCAGCTTGGCATCGATATCCGAGCGGGTTTCGCCTGTCTCGATGCAGACCGTGGGCTGGTGCCACTGTCGGCCGCTCTCGAAGAGCTGCCCCTCGGGGGCGATCATGGTCAGCACGTAACACCCGGCCGGGGTTGCCATTCGGTAAGAACCAGCATCATCGGTGCGGGTGAACCGCAAGAACCGTCCCCGTGCCCCATCGCTCTGCATTGCGAACAGGTCGATCTTGACGTCTGCCACCGGACTGCCTTGAGAATCGGTAACGGTGCCTCCAAGGGTTCCGCTATTGGGCGAAGTGCTCCCGAGCAGCGTGGCGTTGACGCCGCTAGCGGTTTCTCCCGCATCGACGCTGACGTTCGACTGGTAGTACCGATTGCCCCCCACGAACGAATCGCCGTTAGGGGCGATGAAGGTGAGGATGTGCGGTCCTGCCGGCGACACAAACTCGAATTCGCCCGCAGCGTTGGTCCGGACCGCATCGAGGAAACCGTTCCGTTGACCCTCGACGTTGCGGAAGAGATCGATCTGCACCCCAGCCACCGGTTCACCGTCGGAGTACCTGACGACCCCGGTGATAAACCCGGTGGGAAGCGTCGTTGTCGACGTCGTCGGACGGGTCGTAGTTGAAGTTGTCGAAGGACGAGTCGTAGTCGAAGGACGTGTAGTAGTCGAAGGACGTGTAGTGGTCGAGGTCGAGGGACGAGTCGTGGTTGATGTCGTGGTCGGGCGGATCGTGCTGGCAACGGTGGTGCTCGTCGCCGCCGTTGTCGTCGTCGTGCCCGGCAACGTTGTGGTCGTTGGGGGTGGCGGTGTTACGCCGGTTGGCAGGATGCCGAGGTAGTCCGGTGTGTAGCGGGGGAAAATTCGGCCGTCGTCGGTGATGCCCATATGGCTGTCCAACGCTTCGGCCAACACCGACCGGAAGTCGGTGCTGATTGCCAGGTCGCCGTCGTCCATGTCCGACTCGGCCAGCCCAACCCAGCGGTTGTTTCGTAGGTGGACTTTGCCACCGCCTCGCTGGGCCACCGCGCCACCCATGACCATCATCATGTTGCCGTGGCCGTGATCGGTGCCGGCGCTGCCGTTTTCGCGAACGGTTCGCCCGAACTCCGACATGACCAGCGTCAGCACTCGACTGCTCTCGGCGCCGAGGTCGGCCTTGAACGCGGCCATGGCGGCAGCGAGCTGACCGCCCTTCAGCGACATACGATTCTCTTCGTCTTTGTGATGGTCCCAGCCGCCGAAGTTGATCGAGACCATCCGCACGCCAACGTCAGCCTTGATGAGCGACGCGGCCTCCTGGAAGTCCCGGCCAATACTGTTTCTGGGGTAGGTCACGCTGGGGTTGATGGTGACGTCGGCCAGGCGATCGATGGCTGTGTAGGCCCGGCCGGTGGCGTCGCCGATCAGCCGGTTCGGGGTCGCGCCGTACATCGACTCGACGGTCGGTCGCATGAAGTTGAGATCAGCGGTGATGCGCTTGAAGTTCTGCAGCCGAGCGATAGCGGTACCGCCGTAGGCCCCTCGGAGCGAGGGCGCGGTGCGGTCGCCAACGGTCAAACCGGCAAGTGGATCAGGATCCGCGGCGAGCGACAGTGCCCGCTGCATCCAGCCGGTGCTGCCGAAGGCCAGGTCCATGTTGTCCATGGCGGTGAAGTGCGAGCGAGACGGATCGTTGCTGCCAACCGCCTGGATGAACGCCAACTCACCCTCCTGATAGAGCGGGTAGAGCGGCGAGAACGCTTCGTTGAGCCCGAAGAACCCGTTGAGGTCCGACAGGGTGTTGCGCTCCTGGGCGATCGACTGACGGTGCCGGTAGTAGTCCGAGTCGCCGTATGGCACAACAATGTTCAGCCCATCGGCACCGCCCCGTAGGAACACGTTCACCAACACCGGTCCGGGGTCGCCGTCGCGCCCAGCACCAGGCATAGCAAATGCCTGCATAGCACCGGCTACCGGCGAACTGCCGACGATGGTCACCACGCCAGCGCTCATCATCCCGGCCAGCACCTGCCGCCGAGAGAACGTTGGACCAGAGGTCATTTTCACTGGTTGTCTTGTCACGTCTAGAACCTCACGAACTCTGGGCTGGAAAGCACGGCAAGAGCGGCCATCGAAACCCGCTCATCGTTGTTTGACGCTCGGTCGGTGGTGAGGCGGACGGCAGCATCTCTGGTCTCGCCCGAGATACCTCCCGGCAACATGTAGCTGGCGACCGCATCAACGGTCGCTCCGGCGGCTGCCCCATTCGCTCCCGAAACCGTCTTCAGCCGGTTCCGAAGGCTGCCGTGGCGAACGATTATGTTGGCCAATCCGAATCGGCCGAGCATCGAGGCTCCGGAAACCCAGAATCCGGAAGACTCCGGGTACCCGGTGGGCGGTGCGACTTCATAGGGGGTCTCCCCAAGCAGGCCAACACCTTCGAGTAGCTCATCCCGGATACCGGCGTACTGCCCCGCCCCGTTTGCGCCCATAGCTAGCAGCGCGCTGGCCACGTAGCGGTGGGGCGGCTTGACCTTGCTTCGGAATGCCGCGTCGGCCTTGAAACCATCGGCGGTAAGAATCGTTCTGACGGTCTCCGCCAGGTCGCCGTCTGAAGACTCATACGCCGAGGCACTGGCGTTCACCACCGAGGATGGCGGGTTCTCCGAGACCAGCCTGCGGCACAGTTTTCCGCTGAGGAACGAAGCGGTCGATGGGTTGGCCGCCAGCATCGCCAGCAATTCCCGACCTTCTTCTTCGTTGCGGCCAGCGGGGAAGGTTGCGCCCATGACCGTCTTCTGAGTCCGGTCATGTCGAGAGGCCTTGAACAGGTACACGTCGTCGCGGGTCGACCAACCGGTGAGGACTTTCGCCACCTCGACTACGTCGGCTTCGACATAGCCACCGTCGACTCCGAGCGTGTGCAGCTCCATCAGCTCTCGGGCGTAGTTCTCATTCAAGCCAAGCTGGATGCCGTTGCGGACCTCCTCTTTGAAGTTGATCCGGTTGTCGAGGTAGTCGAGCATCGCCGGGGACTGGGCGGTGGCCAGCAGCAAGTCACCGAACTTGCCGAGCAGGCGCGAGCTGATCGCCGCCTGGTGGACCCCAACCGTGCGTTTGACCATGCCGCCGGTGGCGTCGACGTTGAAGTGATTGAACCAGAAGTCGAGCAGCACGGTCTCGAGCTGACGGCGTTCAAGCACCGCCCGATCGAGTTTGCTTCCCACGGTGGTTCCCTGTCGGGAGATGGCCGCTAGCGAACCATCGAGCTGCTGAGCCACGTAACGATCGAATCCCAGCTGGTCATAGCGTGTGGCGTGCCACTCGCTCATGCCGTAGCCCAGCCGATTCAATGTGTGCTCCTTGAGCGCACGTCCTTCCAACACCTACCCACCCCAGTTTCTCGTCGTCGACCAACCAAGCATCGGAGGTGCCAGAACTCAGGCACTTCCCGACGAGCCGCCGTGTGGTTCCGCCAGATATTTCCCGCCTTATATGTTCCGCACGGTTGGTCCGGTAGGCGACTCGATGGGTTAAGTCGTTGGGAGAGACCGGTTCGATACTCCCGGGAGAAATAAATTCAGCGCACTTCACAGACGGCGAAACCGGCGCCACCGGCAAATGCCGTCCTGACGGTGAAGCTCTCGTCCCGCAACATCGAGGCGTCGATCACAAAGTTCCTGGTGACGTCTTTGCCGAAGCTGGCGTCCCCGCCGCTCTTCATCGCCGACTCGCCGCTCTTGCCAAGGATGAACGTGGCCTTGTCTTCAAGTGTCCAGTACGGCGACGGCGTTCGATAGACCACCTTTGCCGTCTCGCCTGCGGCAGGGGTGTCATCGGCGGTCACGACACAGGGGGCTCGTGACGCCACATCAGACAACTCGCAGGTCGTCTTGACTTCACGGCCGCCGAGGAATGTCTTCACCACAAACGTGTCGTTGGCCAGCATGTTGCCGGAGATGACGAACGGCAGCCGGGTGCCGTTCCAGGCCCGGTCCGGCGACGTATGCCCCGGTATCAAGCCGGATTCACCGGCGGGCCCGATGATGTCTACCGACGTGCCCTTGAACAACTCGTACGGGCCGCTGAGGTGATACTGAACGAAGGCGATCTCACCTTTGGCCGGGGTCCCGTCGGTAACCACCGAGCATGGGGCCGACGGCTCCGGTTCCTCGTCGACGTTTACAGGTGCGATGGGAGCGGCGGTTTGCTCGGTCGGGGGTTCCTGCCCCGCGTCGGCTGGCGCGTCGGCGGCCGCAGCGTCAGTGCCTGTCGAAGCATCGCCGGAATCGGGCTCGGACTCGGTGTCAGTTCCCGTACCGGTGCCAGTTCCGGCATCGGCGTCGGCGTCAGCAACAGATTCGGCATCGCTGTCGTCCATCTCTGCCCCTTCGACGTCGTCAAGGGCTTCCGTGGCGAGGGGTAGAGCTTCAGGCGCCGCGGCCTCTTCCGGTTCCAGAACCTCGGCCTCAAGCACCGGTCGTTGGCTCTGCTCATCATCGCCGCCGACAGCGGGCCCGTCAGCGGGTGCGTTCTCGACAATGACGACACCTTCGCCAGCGCTGATCAACGCTCGTACCGCCAACGCTGCAAGAACTACGACGGCGATAGCGATCACCACCGAACGCAGCGAGCTGAGTGCCCGCCGCTGCATCGACTTCACCGCTCCCTCGGTCCGCCCGGTCATCGTGGCGGTCTCTTTAATACTGAGTCCGGTAAGGACCCGCATTTCGAGAACCTCCCGCTGCTCCTCGGTTAGTTGATCAAGGATTTCCTCGACGAGCTCACGATCGGCAAGCCGTTCATCGAAGTCGGACGCTTCCTGGTCTACAAGCCTGGCCACATAGTCGTTCTCAAGACCAGCAACGGTTTTTGGTTGGGCGTACGCTCGGCGATACTGATCGACGATCCTGCGACGCAGGATCTGATAGAGATAGGCCCGGAATGCTCGCCGATCTCGCCCCCGGAACCGGCTCAGGCCAGCGAACGCATCTGAAAGCGCTCCGTTCACGACCGCCTCGGGTTCGCTGACACCCTGGCCTCTTGCGAACCGGATCAGATCGGGTTCAAATTCGGCCATTAGCGCAGCAACAGCGGCATCATCCCCGGTGGCAGCCCGATCCAAGACGTCGCCGAATAGAGACTCGTCACCGTCATTGCTGAGGATGCTTGTCACCGTTACCGGATTCCCGCCTCGTTCTAGAACTAAGAGACCTCAAGGTCACGTATAAGAGGTCACGCATAAAGAGGTCACGTAGGTGTAGTCGTCTCGCTCCCGCCAAAAGATACTCGCAGCCTGAGAAACCCTTGGCAACAGCCAATCTGGTGCTCGATGGCGGATCGGTGCAAGGCTGGGCGTGGCCGGGGTTCGCCCGGCCGAGTGATCTTTGAGGGGTACCCGTGCTTAAGGCAGTCCAACTAGGCAGCAACTGCGGTCTGCATGTGTCACAGCTGTGTCTCGGCACCATGAATTTTGGGGAGCCCGGGCGAGGGCATCAGGGCGACTGGACGCTCAACATCGACGAGGCAAGGCCCATCTTCAAGGCGGCCATCGATCATGGCCTGTTCTACTTCGACACCGCCGACGTCTACGGGCTCGGCGCCAGTGAAGAGGTAGTCGGCGCTCTGCTCCGCGAGCTACTTCCTCGAGAGCAGTACGTTCTGGCTACCAAGATCTCGATGCCGCTCAGCGACGGACCGAACCAGGCCGGATTGTCTCGCAAGCACATAATGGAAGCGGTCGATGCCTCCCTCCGCCGACTGGGTGTTGACTACATCGATCAGCTGATCATCCACCGTCACCCCCACGGCGTGCCCGGCCAGGTCGGGCCACCAATCACCGAAACGCTGGAAGCGCTGCACGATGTGGTGAAGGCTGGCAAGGCTTTGTACCTTGGCGGCTCATCGATGTTTGCCTGGCAGTTCGCCGAACTGCAGTTGACCGCCGAGATGAACGGCTGGACCAAGTTCATCTCGATGCAGAATCACTACAACCTCATCTACCGCGAAGAGGAACGGGAGATGAACCCGTACTGCGTTAAGAGCGGCGTAGCCCTGATGCCATGGTCGCCGCTGGCGCGAGGCATTCTGGCCGGCTCCTACCGAGGCAGCTTCGATGAGGGCAGCACCAGCCGCTCCTCCGGTCAAGACCGGAAACGCACCGAAGGTTTGTATCGGGGCGAGATGGACTTCAAGATCGCCGACCGAGTCGGCGAGGTCGCCGAGCGGCTGGGTAAGACTTCGGCTCAGGTCGCCCTGGCCTGGTTGATCAACAAGCCGGAGATCTCCTCTCCGGTGGTGGGCGTATCCAAGATCAGCCAGCTCGACCAACTCGTCGACGCCTGCAACATCACCCTCGAGCCCGAAGACATGCAATATCTAGAAGAGCTCTACCAGCCGGTCGTCAACCTGCTGTCGATCGGACACTCGTAGCTCGGCTGTATATTTGAGCCGATCAGAAGCTCGGCTCCATATTTGAGCCGATCAGAAGCTCGGCTTTGTTGCGAACGGTGTCAGCTGCAGTTCGTGTGTCCACGTTGAACGGTCTTGAGAGTGAAGGTAGAAGAAAGCGTCGGCGATCTTCTCCGGGTTCATGATCACCTCGGGGCGTTCCTGAGCCATCGGAAGCGCTCGTGTGCCGGGTGAATCGATCAGTCCGTCGATAACGACGTTGGCGACATGAATCCCGTGCTCGGAATACTCCTCGGTGAGGACTTGAGCCAACGTTCGCATCATCACCCTCGGGTAGTAGAGCGACTGCCCGGTGTACCGCTTGCGTCCCCGCAGCGACGATGAGTTGTTGGAGATCAGGAACGAACCAGACCCGGCCCGCCGCATCGCCGGTAGCACTTCCTTAGCCACCAAGAACGGACCGCGGCTGGCGATGTGGTGAGCGGTCTCGAACAGTTCGGTCGGGATGTGTTCGAGCAGTTCCATCTCCGGAGGCAGGTCGCGACCCTCCAGATAGCCAGCGTTGTAGACCAGCACCGACGGGTCACCGGCATCGCTGCGGACCTGGGAGAACGCTCCGGAGATCGACTCTTCCGACACCAGATCGAGCTCGACGATTGAGCACTCCCCACCCTGCACGTTGATCGCTTCCTCAAGAGCCGCAGCGTTCGACGCCTTCCGCGTCGTTAACACAACATGGAAACCCTCGGCCGCGAACCGCTGAGCCACCGCTCCACCGACGCCCCAGCGGATCCCGACCGGGAGATCGCTGTCATCCAGTTCGATGCCGTGAGCCAACTTCGTGTTGCGCCCATCGGCCTGCCATTTCGAGGTGGCGCCAACCACCACCGCTACCGGTTTGTCTGTCGTAGCCATCACCCGACAGTAATACCAACCCGTTCCGCTGGCCTCTTCTGCTGCATCCTTGAAAGGTCCGGGCCTCGGCGGCAATTCACGAGTGGAATCGACTCGTGTATGGTGCGAGGCAAGTTTGGCAATTCTTATCAGCACCAGGAGAGGTATTGAGAGACGAGGTATTGAGAGACGAGACATTGAGAAACAAGGTCTTCATCTCTTACCGCAGAGCGGACACCGCCGGTGTGGCCACAATGCTGCGCAAGGAAATTGCCAACAAGCTCGGTGACGACGCTGTCTTTCATGACATCCTCGGCGTAAACCCCGGTGACGATTTTCCAGACAAACTCCGAAACCAGCTCGACAGAGCACGGTTCACGCTTGCCCTCATCGGCGACGGCTGGATGACTACCTCGGACCACTATGGCCGGAGACGAATCGACCTTGAAACCGACTGGGTCCGCCAAGAACTCGCATACTCGCTGGCCAACGAAGAGGTCACGGTCATCCCGATTCTCATCGGACCGACAGTAAGGCTTCCGACTACCGAAGAAGACTCGGTCCTTCCCGCCGATCTGCGAGGCCTGCTCCGGCTGAGCACCACCCGGGTGTCCTACGACTCGCTGGATCACGACGTGGCACCCATCGTCGAACAGATAGCAACGGTCCTTGCACCGAAGGAACAAGCAGCCCCCGCCGCACCGCCTGAGCCCGCAGATCGGGCAGAGCGGCTAGAAACCCCGGCATCGACTAGCGAACCGATAGCCCAGTCGACCACAGACAAACTCTCCGGGTTCTTTTATTCGAATATGAACTTGTTTGGCATGGGTGGAGCCGGACTGGCGTTGGCAGCCGGCCTGTTGTGGTCAATCGGAACGTCGCGACTGATTCTGGTCGCCGTACTTTCGTATTTTTTTGGCGCTCTGGTGGGCTATGGGTTGTCTACGGGCCAAGATGCCGAGTCGACTATTTGATAACCAAATGAGCTAGCGTCTGGAGTCATGAACGAGCCGGGGCGACAGCGAAAGATCTTAGCGTTGTCGCTTGCGGGCCTTCTGGCGGTGCTAATTATCGCCACCTTCCTTTCGTCGAATAACAACTCGGGCCAACAAGAGGAAGCGACACAGGACGCAGTAAACAGTCCGGTCACCATTACCACAACGGCGCCGCTTCTTCCCTGCCGAGACGCCAGCCCGGTGGAGTTGGATCTCACGGTGTCCACCGAAAAGTCTGAGCTACTGGAGCAGTTTGCCGAACGCTACAACCAGATCGGCAGGCTCGACGACGGGCGGTGTGTCGAGGTCTTGGTTTCCAAGGTCACCTCGGGCCTGGCCCAATCATCCCTGGCTGCCGGGTGGGAGTCGGCCGGCCCCGAGGGCGTGCCAAAACCGCAAGCCTGGTCACCGACGTCATCGATCTGGGCCGGCCTGTTGGAACAACGTTGGCAGGAGCAAGACGAAACTCCGACCGATGAGAACGGCGGAGCACTACTCGACCAACTTGGTTCTGTGGCCCAAAGCCCGATGTCGATCGCTATGCGCAAGCCGATGGCTGAAGCGCTGGGTTGGCCAGATGAGCCCATCGGTTGGAACGACGTACTCGGTCTCATCGACGCCGAGGGCGGCTGGGCTTCGGTGGGGCACCCGGAGTGGGGCGACTTCACCATGGGCAAAGACAATCCCCTTCGCTCGACGTCGGGCATGGCCGCATCGGTCGCCGCCTACTACGCGGCCCCCGGGCGACCAGCCGAAATCACCCTCGACCACGTCGCAGACCCCGATGTCCGGGAGTTCGTGGCGGGGGTAGAGCGAGGGGTGATTCGATACTCCGATGAGGCAACCAAGTTCCTGGCCCGGCTGGCCGAAGCCGAGGCTCAGGCATCGCCCGACGACGCGCCGTTCATCAGTGCTGCCCTGATTCAGGAGCAACTGGTCTACCTCTACAACACCGGGAACCCGCGAGGCGAGCGGCTGGTAGTGGAGAACGGCGGGGGCGAGCCACCTGCGGTCACGCTCGTGGCGATCAGCCCCGCCGACGGCACCCTGATGATGGATCACCCCTTTGTGCTCTTGCCCTGGGCGTCCAACGATCAGCGTGAGGTGGCCGAGGGTTTCCACGATTTCATCCTGCAGCCTGAGCAGCAGAACGAGTTCCTCAACTGGGGTTTCCGCGATGCCAACGGCGTCGCAGGGGATCTGTTGGCCAACAAGATCGATCTCCCGACCAAGGAAAGGCCGACAGTGGTCGAAGCGCCCTCGGCCGACATCGTGCGCCGCATACTCGACGACTGGAGCGAGCTACGCAAGAAGGTCCGGGTGCTGATCGTCTATGACGTCTCGGGCACCATGGAGTTTGAGGTGGCGCCGAACCGGACCAGGAACCAGGCAGCGCAGGAAGCGGCAATCGCCAGCCTCAACGAACTTTCCAACGACGACGAGGTCGGGCTCTGGTTGTTTTCCGATGAGTCTCGCTGGGGTGCGCTGCCCTACTCCGAGGTTGTGCGCCCCGCCGCAATTCGAACCGGCAAGGCAGCCCTAGTCGACGCCATTGACAACATCTTCGTAGGTGGAGACACCGCTCTCTACCGCACGATTCGGGCCGCAACCAGTGAGCTCCGAGAGAACTATGACAGTGAGCTAATCAACACCATCCTGGTTCTGAGCGACGGCGAGAACGACGATCGTGACGACGACCTGGCTCAGCTAATAGCCGATCTCGATGCCGGGACCACCGAGGAGCCGGTACGGGTCTTCGCCATCGCCTTCGACAAAGACTCCGACCTCAGAACGCTCACTCAGATTGCCGAGGCCACCGGCGGGGCGGCCTTTGATGCTCGCGACCCCGACACCATCGAAGACGTCTTCATCGACGTCATCAGCAACTTTTAGCGGCCGGGCCTAACTTCCAGAGGCCGGGCTTAACTTCCAGTTACTAGGCCTTCTTGACCATGTCGGCGGTGATCAAGATGCTGCGCCCATCGACTTTGCCCTCGATCGGGTGGTCGCCGGGAACCAGCCGGATCGACTTGACCTTGGTCCCGACCTTCACGCCACCGGACTTGCCATTGAGCTTCAAGTCCTTGATAACCACGATGTCGTCACCTGGGGCCAGCAGGTTCCCGTTGGCGTCGTGAATCTCGCTCAGACCATCGTCGAACTCGGCCAGCCACTCATGGCCACAGGTTCCGCACTCGTAGCCATCGTCGGCGATGAGCGGGTCTGGCATGGTGCAGATTGGGCAATCCGGGGCAGTCGTCACCCCTGATGTATAGCCGACAGCTATTCAATTTGGAGCCGGTTGGCTATGGTCCCCTGCATGAAAGGCCTTGTCGTTCCCTCACCAACCGAAGACTTCACCGCTGACCCTGTCGAACTCTTCTTCGACCTGGCGTTCGTTTTCGCTTTCTCCCAGCTGGTTTGGCACCTGGTGCACTTCCCTACCTGGAGTGGCGCCGCCGAGGCCGGTTTGCTGTTTCTAATCCTGTGGTTCGTCTGGTCGACGTTTACCTGGGCCGCCAACGCGGTGCAGGGAAACGCTCGCGAAGTTCGAGCCATCTTTCTCGTTGCGACCGCTGCATCGGTGCCCATGGGGGCTTCGATAACCGCGGCCTTCACTAGCGGTGGCGGCACCTTCGCCATCGGCGCATCGATCATCGTTCTCATGGGCCTCGGGCTCCAGGCCTGGGGGCTCTCCGGTGAGGACGACACAGCCAGCGAATTCCAGTCGGTCCTTCGATACGGCACGCCGAACCTGCTGGCGATGGCCTTACTGATCATCGGCGGATTCCTCGACGAAGGCCCGCGCAAGGTTCTTTGGGTGCTGTTCGTGTTGCTCCTGCTCAGCGGCATGGGCATAGCCCGATTCGGTGACTGGCTCGTTCGCCCCGGACACTTCGCAGAACGTCACGGACTGATCGTGATTATCGCTCTCGGCGAAGTCGTGGTTGCGATCGGCATCGCCGTCGTCTCATCCTTCGAAGACGCCGCAGGACTCCCCAACGATACGCTCATCGCCCTCGGCGCGGCGGGGGCAATGGCTGGCCTGCTGTGGTGGTCCTACTTCGACCGGGTCCTCCCGGCCTTAGAACATCGGGCCAATGAACTCACCGGCCGGCCTCGAGCCCACTTCATCGCCGACGTCTACACCGGATTCCACATCTTCATCGTCGCTGGAATCATCGCGCTGGCTGCGGCGGCAGAAGAGATTCTGCTGCATCCAAGAGACGCCGTGCATACCGAATTCCTGGTGATGTTCGTCGGCGGCCTTGCGCTGTACTTCGGCGGGATCGCCGTCGCCGCCTACCGGGCATACCGGGCGATCGCCAAGGAACGCATCCTGGCCATGACGACCATCGCTCTCGTGGCCATTCTTGGGAGCTCTATGGACGGCGTCGTGCTGCTCATCATCGTCGACGTCATCTTGCTTGTGACCCTGCTGGCCGAACATCGCCGCATCGAGGCACCAAACGAGGAGACCACAGAGGCTGCCGTGGCTAACTGACCCAGCCGTGGTTCCCTGACCTTCCGTGGTTCCCTGGCACCGGCTCGAAGTCCCGCATGGGGCCGGGTGGCTACCCGGTTGTGGTGATCACGATGCTGCTGGTCGTCCTGCCCGAGCCTGCGGGAAGCACTCCGTTACTCGGCTTGCCTATGACGCTGATGTTGACCGAGTAGGTCGTGTTCGGCTCGAGCACGATGCCGGGCCATGCCGTGGTGCCATGGTGCGTCGGCCCGAAGCATCCGTCCTCGCCGATCCACTGTCCTACGATCGCTCCCGTGCTCTGGTTCCGGTAGACGAAGCTGCCGGAGCCACACACGTTGTTTGTGGTGTAGTTGAATATCGCCGACGTCGGACCGACCGAGACAAGCTTTGGCGGCACCACGATCGCCACCTGCTCCCCCGCCAGCGGCGGCTCAGTCGTGGTCGACACAGGCAGTGTTATCGGCAGCACCGTCGTCGGCCCAGCTGTAGTTGGTGCAGCTGTGGTTGGAGCTGCTGTGGTTGGCAGAACCGTCGTCGTGGTCGGCGGCACAGGAGTAGTCGGCACAGCGGTAGTTGAGGCTGCGGTGGTCGGCACCGTTGCTGTCGTTGGCGCAACCGTGGCGGGTGTAGTGGGCAGGGTGCTAGTGCTACGGGTCGTTGGGGTCTTCAGCGTCGTTCCGGTTTCTAATGTCGTTCCGGTTTCTAATGTCGTTGTGGTCTTAGACGTCGTTGAGGTCGTTGGCTCGGTCGATGTGGTCGACGGGAGCGACGTTGTCGGATTGAACCGCACGGTCCCCGACGTGACGTCGGCCTGCGTCTCCGCCGATGGCATTGCGGCGCTTGACGATTTGTCTGTCGTCGAGGGCCCAGACGGCGCTATGACCACCGGCACCGAAGTGCTTGCCACCGAGGCCGCTTCGGCGCTGATCGAGTTTGTCTGGCCACGAACCGCGGCGATGGCCACGCCGGCGATCGTCACAAGCACCAGCGCTCCAATCACCGCCAGCTCACGGTGGCGGATCACAGCGTCGGCCACTCGGTCTCGTAGCGGCATCGACAATGCGATAGGGCGGGTTGCCGACGGCAGCGTCGTCGTGCGGCTCGGTTGCAGTTCTTTGTCGCTTAGCGGGGAAATCTTGCGACCGATGGGGCTGGCGGCGCTCGGCACCATCTCGTCGTCGACTAGCGGGGCCAGGGCTTTCAACCGAGCCAAGACCTGTGCCGCCTTTGGCCGATCGGCCGGAGCCTTGCTGAGCATGTCGCCAACGAGGTCGCATAGTTCCGACGGCAGCCCACTCAGTTCCGGGGCCGGGTGTTGGCTGTGGGCCATGATCACTGCCATCGTGCCGCCGCCATGGAACGGGGGCGCGCCGATGAGCATCTCGAACAGGATGACCCCGAGGGCATAGATATCGGAGGCAGCCATGACCCCACGCGAGTCGGTAGCCTCCGGTGCCATGTAGAGCGGCGTACCAATCGTGGTCGACGTTCGAGTGGCGGCGTCGTCGGTGAGTCTCGACACTCCGAAGTCAGAGATCTTTACCGTTCGTTGGTCCCCGGTATTGCTGACCAGAACGTTGGCTGGTTTTAGATCGCAGTGCAAGACGCCGGCGCTATGGATGTGGGCCAGGCCAGCGGCGATTTGGCGTGCGAGATCGACCGTTTCGGTTGGCTTCAGGTTGCCTGAAGAGATCAGGGCTCGCAGATCACCGCCTTTGACCAGCTCCATGACAATGCCGAGCCGGTCGCCTTCGGCCACAAAATCGTGGATCTTTGCCACGTTTGGGTGGTCGACCGTGCTGAAAATGCGCTTCTCACGAAGGAATCGGGCGACCGTTTCATCGTCGTCCGACAGGTCTTCCCGTAGGACTTTCACCGCTACCGGCTCAGGATGGAGCGCCGAGGTGGCGGAATGCACGATGCCCATCGCCCCCCTGCCAATCCTGGGGCCGAGCGTGTATGAGCCCAGTCGTTCGTTGGTTTGCGGTTTCATCGTCGTCCTCTGGGCCGACATGAACGGCCCTCGTCACTATGTAGAGACGCCTCGTGGAGAGGGAAAGTCGCGGAACATGAGCCGAACACCATTAGCTTGCCAAGGTCGATTTCGTCGCTACCGCCTTCTGAGCAGCGGCGACAATGTGCTCGATATCAAGGCCGTACTTGTTGAACAGATACGGCGTGGATCCACCTTCGGCAAAGGTGTCAGCGATACCGACGCGAGTCATCGGCACGTGCACGTTCTGTTCTTGCAACGTCTGTGAGATGGCATCGCCCAGTCCGCCGATCATCAGGTGATTCTCGGCGCTGACCACGGCACCGCAGCTACCGGCAAGTTCACAGACCAGTTGCTCATCTAGCGGCTTGATGGTGTGCAGGTTCACAACCGATGCCTCGATGCCCCCTGTCGCCAGTTGATCGGCGGCTGCCATTGCCTTGTCGACCATCAGACCGGAGGCGAATATCGCCACATCGGTTCCCGAGCGGAAAACCTGACCCTTGCCGATCTGCAGGTCGAGCAACTTGGCATCGTCGGCCAGCGGGGCCGGGGCTCGGATCATCCGCAGGTACACCGGCCCAACATGCTCCGCCGCCGCCCGAACCGCCGCCGCCACCTGTTCGGTGCCGCACGGCTCGATGATCGTCATGTTTGGCAGCGCTCGCATCAGGGCGACGTCGTCGATGGCCTGATGGGAAACCCCCAGCAGTGTGGTTAGACCGGGCAGGAAGCCGACCAGCTTCACGTTGGTCTTCGGGTATGCCAGCTGCATAGCTACCTGGTCATAGACCCGCCGGGTCAGGAACACGCTGAACGAATGCACGAACGGCACGTCGCCCATCCGGGCCATACCCGAGGCCACACCGACCATGTTCGCTTCGGCGATGCCGGTCATCACGAAACGATCGGGGAAACGGTCGCGGAACACGTCGGTCTCGGTTGCCGGTGTCAGGTCGGCGCAGAGGCAGACGATGTCTGGGCGCTCGGCGCCAAGCTCGGCCAGCGCTTCGCCGTAGTATTTAGGGACCGGACCGGCGCCGAGTTGGGCGGTGAAGTCGTCGAGATGGAGGTCTTCGGCGTTCTGCTCTGCCATTGCTCAGCCTTCCAGAATCGACAGTGCTAGCTCGGCAGCGTCGGCAGGCAGAACCATGTTGTGACTGCGTTGCCCTTCGAGAAACGGCACACCCTTGCCGACGAGGGTCTTGGCGTTGATCACCGTCGGCTGGTCCTTGGTCTGTCTGGCTCCGTCGAACCCGTGTAGCAGCTCGCCCATGTTGTTCCCGTCGATGTCGATCCCGTGCCAGCCGAAGGCCTCGAACTTTTTGGCGATCGAGGTCACGCCGGTCACGATCGCCGGGCTGCCTTCAACCTGCATGTCGTTGTCGTCGACGATCAAACAGAGGTTGTCCAGCTTCCAGTGGGCAGCAAAGATCGCCGCCTCCCAAACCTGTCCCTCCTGCAGCTCACCATCGCCGAGGACTACGTAGAACCGGTTGTCGAGCCCCTGCCGTTTGGCCGATAGCGCCATGCCCGCAGCGACCGACAGTCCCTGGCCAAGTGATCCGCATGTGGCCTCGACGATCGGGTGGAGCCGCTCCGAGACATTGATCTCAAGCGGTGAACCGTCGACACAGTAGGTTTCGAGATCCCCGAGCGAGAGGAACCCCCGCTCGGCGAAGGCTGCGTGGAAGAGCGCCGAATTGTGAGACGTCGACAGAAAGAAACGATCGCGGTCAGGCCATCCGGGATTGTTCTCGTCTAGCCGCAGCTCGTGGAACAGCAGCGCGGTGAACATGTCCGCCGCTCCCAGTCCCTGCTGCACATAGCCCTGGCCATGCCGAGCCACCATGCGCACCACATGGGTTCTGATCACCCGGGCCTGCTCCTGCAGCTCGGGGATGTCATCGTGGGAATGGCGCTTGGCAGCACCAGTCGTTGTCATGAGGCACGCATCCTTGAGATTTGAACAGCTCGGTTCAGGTTCGGCTCACGCTACCGGCGCCGGCCCAGGCCGAGCAAGCGGCCCGGCTCTCATGCTGTGATCACCGGCATGCGTGCTGTGATCACCGGCATACGTGCTGTGATCACCGGCATGCGTGCTGTGATCACGCAGCGGCGGTCGTCTGGCTCGTAGAATTTGGGTTCGATGTCGAAACGCCAAAGCCTAAGCGCCGCGGAGTTGGCCGAAGCCGCAGTGTTGGCCGATCTGGCGGCGCTGATAGTGGTGGTCGCTCGTCTGACCCCACTCTCCGGCATGACCTCGGTGCTCGGGGCGGTGCCCTTCGCCGTGCTGGCACTGCGGAATCGTTTGGCTGTGGTGTGGGTGGCGTTTTGGGTCACGTCGATCCTGGTATTTCTCATGGCGGGGTTCAGCACCGCCACCCAGGTCTTGGTGATGACGCTGTTTGGCGCCGTCGTTGGTCGGGCTATCGATGGCAAGTGGAGCCGGAAGAAGATGGTCGGCTACGCCGTCGCCATCGGCTGGACCACCGTGACAAGCCTGACCATGCTTTTCCTGACCGTGTTCACCAACCTCCGGCAACTGAATCTGGATTTGGTTCAGGTCCAGTGGGACGGCATGGCCACGGTCTTTCGGGGCGTCGGCCTCGATGGGGTGGCCGAGACCGGCGACAGCATCACCGACTGGTCGATTAGGAACTGGTGGTTGGCGGTCCCGATCTTTCAGCTGATCATTTCAGTGTTGCTGGTGCTGTTTGTCCTGCGGATCGGTCGACCGGTGATACATCGGGTCCGTAACTCGCTTTCGCCTGTTCCGGAACCATCGGCGGAGTCGCAGGCACTAGCTCAGCGGGTGCAGGCTAAAGGTGGCCTGACCGTGGTCACCGGGCCAAACGGTTCCGGCAAGTCCACCCTGTTGCGAGCGATCACCGGTCAGCGGGGCGATGTCGGGGCGAGCGGCGGCACCGCGGTGATCGGTCAACGGCCAGATAGTCAGGTCATCGGCGCTCGAGTGCTCGACGATCTCAACTGGGGCCTCGAACCGATGTTGTCACCAGCTGAAGCCCACGCCGCGCTGACCAGGGTTGGCCTGGCCGACCACGCCGAACGGGAGAGCGGGTCGCTTTCGGGTGGCGAGCTACAACGTTTGGCTCTCGCCGCCGCGCTGTTGCGGGCGCCGACCATGATCCTGTCAGACGAGTCGACCGCCATGATCGATCCGGCCGGCCGGCAGCAGATCATGCAATTACTGCGCGACCTGGCCGACGACGGCGTGGCGGTCGTACACGTAACCCACCTCGAGGCCGAACAGGCCGCCGCCGACCAGTTGGTCGAGCTATGAGCAACGCTCCCCGCGGTTCTGACGGTGGATCTAGCCCGGCAACTCATCGGGTGGAACTGGTTGACCTACAGCACACATATCAGTCCGGCACGCCCTGGGCTCGGCCTGCCATCCATGACCTCAGCCTGAGCTTTCCGGTTGGCGACAGGGCGCTGATCATCGGTGCAAACGGTTCCGGCAAGTCAACCCTGGCGTGGATCCTGGCTGGCATGCTCACCCCTTCCGGCGGTCGGGCGACGATGGGCGGTCAGCCACTCACCGAAAGTCGTGATCGCATCGGGTTTGTTGTGCAGCACACCCGCCTGCAGCTGCTCCGACCGACCGTAGAAGGCGAGCTCAACACCTTCACCGACAACGCCCTCGACCAGCTGGAGGCGCTCGACGCGCTGGGCTTCGATGTGATGGACCGGTATCGCCGTATCGATGAACTGTCGATCGGCCAGCAACGTCGAGTCGGCCTGGCGGTACAACTGGCCAGGCGAACCCCGCTCCTGGTCCTGGATGAGCCGATGGCTGGCCTCGACAAACAAAGCAGGCTGGCGCTGGCCGCCGCTACCGATGCCCTACCGAGCAAGACGACGGTGATCATCGTCACCCACGACCTGGAAGACTCAAAACCCCTCGGCAACCGGGTGCTCCATCTCGCCGATGGCCGACTGATCGACGACACTCTCTCGAGATGACCGCCGAACTCCAGCTCCTGCGTTATGCCGAGACCGGCTCGGTGCTCCATCGAGCCGATGCCAGAACCAAGGTGATAGCGCTGACCGCCATGGCTTTGATCCTGTCGTTCGATCCATCGTGGTCGACCGCGGCGACTACGTGGGCGGTTGTAATTATGGCCTTCGTAGCCACCCGGCTGCCTCGCTCGGTGATTCCCCGCCCCCCGAAGGTGCTGTGGTGGGGCATCGGCCTGTCGCTACTTTTTGGACTGCTGGCCGGGGGTGAGCCAACCATCGAGTTTGGCGGACTGTCGCTCGCCGTCGGCGGGCTGGTCTTTCAGTTCCGGTTCCTGGCCGTCTCATTCGGTTACCTGGCTCTAGCTCTACTGTTGGGTTGGACCACGCCGCTCGGCCAGCTACCGAACGCCGCATCCTGGCTGATGGCTCCGCTGCGGTATCTGCGTATCCCGATCGATGATGTGGTCGCCGGTTTGGCCCTTTCGGTGCGGGCCCTGCCGCTGATCGCCGACGAGCTAACAACCACAACTGCGTTGTGGTCGGCACGGCCTAAAGCCCACAAGAACAGCTTGGTAAACGCCGTCGACCTAGCGGCGACCGCAACGGTGGCCGCCACTCGTCGTGCGGCCGAGCTTGGCGAAGCCCTGGCAGCGCGGGGCCGTTACACCGCACCACCGAACAGCGATCGTTTCGGCTATCCAGATCTCGCGGTTGCCCTGACCATCTCGGTCGTCTTGGCAACCAGCGTGCTGCTCTAGCTTTCGGGGCCCTCTTCGAGGAGCATCGGCTCGGCCGGCGCCCCGAACTCCAGAATACGGCCGACATGTTCATGCAGCCCCGGCGGCCGGAGCACGTCGTCGGTGTTGGCCATTTCGCTTACCGACCACCAACGGTGTTCGACTATCCCCTCAGATCGCAACTCCTCGGGCGTCATAGAGGGGGCCACATCGAAGCTGTTGCAGGGAACGAGGTACACCGCCTCCTCCTGCCCGTCGTAGGCGCTGGCGACATGGGGTGAGAGGTGGCGTCGAAGCCAGACCTGCGGGCCGATGAATGTCTCTGGCACACCGGTCTCCTCGGCCAGTTCGCGGCGCAGCGCCGTCGAGTGATCTTCACCCGGTTCGATGCCTCCGCCTGGCAGAACCCAACCGGTCCAGTCATCGAATTTGAGCCTGATCATGAGCACCCGATCAGCGGGGTCGATCATCAGGGCGCGTACGGCGGGTCGCAGATAGGGAGCGCTCATACTTCCGTTCTAACCGGAGGGCGACACAACTCCTCAGACCAGGAGCAACGTGGTGCTGTAGCGCTGAACCAGACTGCAGTCGTGATGATCGACCACGTTGGTGTCGGCCAGTTCCAGGTTAAAGAAACTGCGCTCGCCACCGTCTTCGTCGGGATCGAACAGCGGCCCGGCGTGCCAGGTCCCGGCGGCGAGCATGATCGCCGTATCGCCAGGGACACGAAAGGCTCGGATAGTCTCCAAGCTCGGCTCGGCATCCGGGTCGTCGAGGTTCTCCGGCGGAGCAACCGCTATCGCCCAGTCCAGGTTTCCGGCCGAGGCCAGCACCTGGGTAACCCGTCGGTGACGGGTGATCTGCTCCACCGCCAGACCCCGGCCGGGAATGCTCATGGTGTAGAAGCGCGGGGTGCCCTGCGTGAGGTCGAGCTTGGCGTCATGAGGACCAAAGCCCACGGTGTGGTCGGTCGGTGGGATGACCGTTCCGAAGGTTGCGAACGCTTCGACGGTCAAAGGTTCAATAGCTAACCGCTGCACCGTCACCGATCGGTCCTTCCGGGCGTCGGGCTGACCAGTGAGAGCCGGTCTCCCAGCTTCTTGGCCAGGTTGCTCGCCGGGGCGATGGCGTTCCAGACCGGGGTCACCTCGTCGACCGGGACACCACCTTCGACGGCGTCGAGCGCAACCTCGGCAACGATTCGCAGGTTCATGCCGGTCATGACCGGGCAGGAACCGTCGGCATCGTGCATGGCCGCCAGTCGGTGTCGCAGTTCGGTCAGATCGATTGTCTCCTCGGGCGCTAGGTCGTTGATGACCGCGGCGATGTCCTGCGGGCTGGGAATCAGCACGGTCGTTCCCGCTTCCAGATCTGCGAAGCGCTTTTCGTTTGTCTTGATATATGAGGGGCGGGAGGTGTCGTAGCGTTCCTGGTAGGTCAATGCCATCAGTCGACCTCCCCAGCTTGCTCGGCGTCGATGGGGAAGAGTAGTTCGGTCAGCAGGTCTGCTTCGTCGACGTCGGCCGGGCTGTTGAGGTAGATCTCCCGGGTCGGCCCGGTGATCGAATGGCCACGTTCCTGGATCCAGGTGGCGACAGTGGCATAGGACTGACCCATATTGTCGTAGCTCCCACGATGGATGACCGACGCGACGACCCCCGGTTCGATCGTGACGCTGGCTGTCTCTCCGCCCAGCTCGACCGGGGTTGCCGTTGGGATACACATGGCGATGTCTCCCGGGGTGTCGCCGTCTGGAGGCTGATGGAACATGGTGAACGGTGGGCCGACGGGATCGGTGTCGGTCTCTTCGAGAGCGGCCATCACAATGCCGAAGCCTCGGGGGATGTCGGTAAAGACGTCCACGTGGGTAGTTTCGGTTCGATAGCCGATGGCCACGATCTCCGGATGGGACTTGGTGGCTATCTGACTGGACATGACGTACTCCTTCAAGCTGATGCGGCGCTGGAGTTCCTGCGCCTTTCGGTTCAGCTCGTCACGCTGGTCTTCCAACGTGGCGAGGTGTGATGTCAACAGCTCTTCGGGATTGTCGGTTTCGAGTGCCTTGGCTATCTGTGGCAGGGGCATGTTCACCATCCGCAGGGAGCGGATGGCGTCGGCCCTCGCCAGCTGTTCAAGCCGGTAGTACCGGTACCCGGATTGCGGGTCGATGAACGAGGCAGGCAAAAGGCCCGACTCGTCGTAGTTCCGCAATGACTTGATCGATAGCCGAGAAGCTCGTGCGAACTTCCCAATCGGTAGCAACATCACAGAACCACCTTCCGGTCTCCCCCTGAGGGAGAGTCAAGAACGTTCTAGCCGAGTTCGGTACGGCAGTCGGGAATGGCCCCCTCAGAGAGCCGTCCACCGCAGGTGAAGCCGACCAACTCGATGTCAGAACCGACGGGAGATACCTGGTAGACAAAGTCGCAGGCGGTGAGATCGCCGCCCTCACAGAGCGCTCCCTGCGCCAGCAGACCGGGGTCGTCAGCAGCCACCTCATCGCTCAAGCCAAACTCGATACCTGGGGTGCACCAACCATTCTCGGGGAGACCACGACCGCCGCACTCCAGGCCGAATGTTTCGTATCCGGTCGAAACGCCGGACACCCAAAAGAGAATGTCGCAGGCTCGATCATCGCCAGCGCCGCAGTCTTCGTAGAGCAGATCGAGTCGCTCGTCATCGCCGTAGTTTTCAACGCCGATGTCTTCGCTAACAGACTCGTCGATCGCCACCGATGAATCTGCGGTCGACCCTGGCTCTGTGCTTTCCGATGACCCTGTCCCCTCCACGGGTTCTTGAACCGCCGATGAGTCGATGGCCTCCGATGATCCAACGTCATCGGATGAACGGAAGACAACCAGAGCAGCCAGGAGTCCGACCCCGGCGATGACAACGATGCCCACCAGCACCCCAATCAAGACTCCACGACTCGAACTACCAGGACCCGAGCCGCCCGATCCCGAAGTTCCATGTCCCGAAGCCCCGGGCCCCGAAGTTCCAGGCCCCGGAGAACGCGCAGGTGGTGAGGGCAGCGGTGCAGCCTGTCCTGTCGGAGGCGGCGCGGCCGGGGGCTGGGGAAACTGGGCCTGACCGAATGGAGCAGCAGGTGGTGTGCTCGCCGAGCCGTCGACGGGCGCGGGCCAGGTCGGTGCAGGACCGATGCCAGAATCGCTTGGCGTCGACGGAACGGGCCTGTTTAACGGTGGTATCGGAGGCAAATCCGGCCGACGAGCTCCGCCGTCAAAATCCTCGTCCATAGCTGATGCACCTCCGCCGTGGGGCAACAGTAGCGGATTCCCGACTCATAGAACCCACAGGCCCGTCGTGGACGATAGCGAGGCGATCTACGTTCTCGACGAAGCTCGATGAGCAACCCTCGGCGCCCTGATCGTTATGAACCGTTGAACTGCACAAATAAAACACTTGATCTCTAAGCAACTTGATGACAGAGTTATCGCCATGAACCCGCAAATAGAGAGGAGCAGCGTTGTGCGACGTGAGTGTATGACCGTCATTGCCAATCAGGCCGACCTGACTCTCGGTTGGGTATCAATCCCTGTGGTGCCGCATCGCGGCAAGCAGCTTACCTAAGCCACCTAGCTGCAAGCCACCGCCAAGGGTCAGCCTGATTCGGGTCCTCTAGGGCCTCTGGCATGCTGCTGTTCTGCAGCCCGAGGCGGCCCACATCAGAACGGAACCGCCCGTTCGCCCGGCGAGCCCGAGCCCTAAAGCTCGCTCTCTAGCCACATCCCCAACTCGACTCGAGACCCCATTCGGGGCTCCGACTCGACTTCGGGATTCTCTCTCCATTTACCACTTCAATACATCTACCTTGTGCTGCCCAAAATTCGACCCGTTCGAAAAGGAGGCCATAAATATGACTAAAGAACTGAATGCGATATACAACACGAAGGTCGACTTCGGTGATGGTGCTCCACTTTTGGAAACCGGCGAGAACTACACCATGACCGCAGCGACCGGCCACCTGAAAGCCACCACGGACAAAGCTCTGTGCGCCTTCTGGTTGACAGCCACTGCCGTCGCTCAAACGTTGCTGGCCTTGGCAATAGCGGCAGGAGGCAATCCAGTCGTCGGCCTAACGGCTGCCTTGGCAATCGCCGGCGTCGGCTTAGCATTCGCGCTGGTCGGTACGGGCGGCAACCCTCACAAAGGAAAGTGAATCAGCCGCTACCAATGGGCGTTGGGCTCGATCAACCGAGCGTTGATCGGGCCCAACTGCGCCCCAGACCTCAGCTGCTTCCGTCGCCCTCGGCCTGCTGGACAAAGCCATCGGCAAACGCGGCGAAGCGCTGGTGTAGTTCGGTGGTGACGACGCTTGTGGCCAGCTCTGTGAGCTGGGCGACATTGGCGCTCAACGACGAAAGCTCATCTGCTGGCATACCTCGAGCGACGAACGGCTGCCACACATGCCGTTCGAACACCGCACGAAAGCGCTCGGCGATCTCACCAACAGCGTCGCTCATAGCCTCATACTCGTCGAGGATTTCGGGCACCGGAACCCCGAGCCTGGCAACGGCTGGGCCGATATCAGCGAACGCTTCGCTGGAGACCACAAGCTCTGCACCGTCCAGCTCAACCAGGCCGATCTCAACCGTGCGCTGGATATCGGCCTGGGTAAGTTCGACGCCTTCGAACCGCTCGGCCAGTTCGGCGGGCGAGAGCCGGAGCGGCTCGCGAACCAACAGGGGAGCCACTCCGCTGACGCCGAGTAGATGATCGAGCGAGTGTCCGGCGTTCCAGGAGTCCAGAGCCTCTTTGATCGCCGCCAGCGAAAACCCTCGCTCCTGCAGGTGGGCGATCAGCCGGAGTCGATCCTGATGACCTGGCGCGTAATAGCCGACTCGACCCCGTCGCTCAGGAGGCGGCAGCAAACCCTTGTTCTGGTAGAGCCGCACCGTCGATGCCGGGATCCCCGCGCCCTGGGCCAGTTGGTCAATCGTCAACTCAGCCTCCGGCGGAACAGAGTTCGAGGCTGGAACTTCGGCTGGAGGCTGGACCATACGAATCATTATGCCAGTAAAAACTTTGCTAGTGAACACTAACGAAGTGTATGGTAGCGATATGAACATCACTGCGCTCAGTTCGCTCAGCGGGGTCATCGAACGTCGTCTGCTGATCAACTATCGGGTCGATCCCGAGGCGATCGCGGCGGTCCTCCCGCCACCGTTCGAGCCGACCCTGGTCGGTGGGGACGCCATCGCCGGCATCTGCCTGATCCAGCTGCGCGTCGGGCCGAGCTGGCTTCCGGATCGAGTGGGCGTTCGGTCTTCCAACGGCGCCCACCGCATAGCAGTCACGTTGCCCGACGGTAGCGAGGCCGTTTATGTGCCTCGGCGAGATAGCGACTCGGTGATCAACACGCTGATCGGTGGTCGGCTGTTTCCCGGCAAACACCACCGGGCCACCATCACTAGCGAAGATTCCGGCTCCAGGGTCGCAGTAGAGCTCAACAGCTACGACGACTCGACCCGGGTGAGCGTGGCCGCAACCACCACCGACCACCTCCCGGCTAATTCGGTGTTCGCCTCCGTGCAAGAGGTTTCCGACTTCTTCGAAGCGGGCTCGTTCGGCTACTCCGACACCGGAACCGCTGGCCGCTACGACTGTCTGGAGCTTCGAGCAAAGAACTGGGCGGTCACTCCACTGGCGGTTGAACACGTCGAGTCGACGTTCTTCGATGACCGAAGTCGGTTCGGCGTCGGCGTAGCCGAACTCGACAACGCCCTACTGATGCGAGACATCCATCATTCCTGGCACAGCCACCGGCAGATGGCATCGACCGACAACGCCAGCCGTGCCGTCGTGCGATGCTCAAATCGATGACGTGGCAATCGCCTGGATATTAGGATCGGCCACGATGGACGCCTGCGCAGAATGTGGATTCGACTATGACCTTGGTATGGCCGAGGCCGCCAGCACAGCAATTCTTGACGGCACGGCTGAGATGGCGGCCATCCTCGGCAAGATGTCCACTGCCGCACATCGGCGACCCACAGCGGGCACGTGGTCACCCTTAGAGTACGGGTGTCATGTCCGAGATGTATTGACGGTCCAACGTGAGAGGGCGCTGCTCGCTCGCCGAGAGGACACCCCAACAGTCGCCCCGATGGGTCGAGACGAACGTGGTGAGCACGATGGTTACGCCGATCAAGATGCAGGTGACGTTGCAATCCAGCTAGCGCAACTCGGGCGGCTGTTTTCAAACGTCTTGGACCGGCTACAAACAGCCGACTGGGAACGGACCATGATCTACAACTACCCGAGCAGTGCCGAACGGTCACTCCGATGGCTCGCAATACATACCCAGCACGAAGTCGAACACCACCTGCTGGACATCAAACAGCAGCCCGCATGAGCTTGGCACAGCCTCCGGCGTATGACGTTGCCGATTCCTACTAGGCTCCCGGGAGGCTTGAGTCGGTGAGGGGAACCAATGGACCAGGACTTCCACTATTACGGAACGTACTTTGCGGCTCGCACCGCTGGGGTCGATGACGGGCCGGCGGCCCGTATCGCTCGGGCCAGCAACTTCATCGACTTCATGCACGAGGGTGACTATGGCGGCCGCTGGAAGCTAATTGCAAACACCGCTTCTCAAAGCGCCCGAGGCGGCGGAGGTCGAGGCTCGCACCGAACCGTCGGGCGGCTGACTAACCCTCGCTACACGTTCCAGTCGGGCAAGCTGAGCGTCGGGGTCGCACCCGAAGACGGTCTGTGGTGCTCCTACCATTTCACACCGGGGAACTACGACCACATCGATGCACCCTCGGTGGTCGAAAATCATGGCGCTGGGGTGGCGGCCGGACTCCCACCGTTCGAGACTCGTACAGTGCGCGACGGCATCGCCGCCCATGCCGGGCCGATGCTGAACCGGCCGCTGAGCGCGCTATCGCGATCGTTGTTCGCCGACGCCGTGGCCTGCGCATCTGGCACCACACGACTGGAGAAGATCCTCGAAAGATCCCTCTGCGGCGATTGGCTGCTTTCCGACGGTCCACCCGATGTGCTCGACCGATTCGGGCAGCTGCTACTCGGAGTGCGAGCTCACGTGATCGCCGACACCTGGGCTCATCAGGACTGGAGCGGGATCGACCAAGAGATCAACACCTACTTCGACATCAGCAATTCGTTCGGCCGACAAGCGATCGAATATCAAGACCTAGACCAAGACCAAGACAGCGACGGCGAGTGGAAACGGGTTGTGCTCAGCAGCCTCAAACACGAGAACCTGCAGGCCGTCCCCAACGCCACGTCGTATCTCGGACATGGCTGGATGGGTCACTTCCCCGACTACAGCTTCGTCTCCTACCGTTACAAGCCTGCGTGGCGTGACAAGGACGAGCCGCCCATCGTCCGCAACAATCCGGAGCAGTATCGCCATGCGTTCGCCGAGCTTTGCAGCTTGTTCAGCCGGGCCGGAGGCGGCTTCTTCGAGCCCGACCTCCACCAGGAGAACCTCGATGCGGCCGCTCGGGCTATTGCCGCTCCATGTGAGATCGCCTCATCGGAGGTTTGCCCTCGTCAAGCCTCATCCGAACATTGGCTCAGCGAGTTTGGGCCGCTGAGCGGAGTGCCAGGGCCCGACGACACCATCGACGCGCAACAAGAGCCCGATGAGCGCGCCCGGCTCGCCGGGCTGATGGGTGAGCCGCGCTTTCCGCTGTCACTGACCCGGTGGGGCGAATACACCGTCGACGTCTCAAGCGACCTGTATCTGTTCCAGATCGCCGCCGACTACCACTTTCAGTTCGTGAAGCACTGGCTATCGAAACACCAGATCCGGGAGTTCACCGGTTCGTGGTCTCGCAAAACCGGGCCGGTCGATCCGTCGGTCACCGAACTGTTCTAAAGGCCGGTCTACCTATAGACGGTCTATGTACTCGACCCCGAGGTCGAGGATCTTGTCTCGCAGGCCGTAGAAGTCGACGCCGAGTTCGCCAGCCTCCAACTTGGCCCGGGTGGCCGCTTCGTTGGCGATGCGGGCTTCAGACTTTTCCAGCGCCCAGTCGGCTTCGACTCGTGGCACAGCCACAACACCGTCGTCGTCGGCGCTAATCACATCGCCCGGGTTGATGACTATGCCGCCGATCGAAACCGGCACGTTGACCGAACCGGGCGTGGCTTTCACCGTGCCCTGGCACGACACATAGCGGCTCCACACCGGGAAGCCCATCTCGTTCAGGTCGGCCAGGTCACGTATCCCGGCATCCATCACAAGACCCTGCACACAGCGGACCATCAGCGACGTGGCCAGCAGATCGCCGAACATGCCGTGACTTGACGGGGCGGTGTTGGCTACGACAAGCACATCGCCCGGCTGACAAACCTCGACCGCAGCATGGATCATCATGTTGTCGCCAGGATGGGAGAGCACGGTGACCGCGGTGCCGCCAATTCGGGCTCCGGGCTGGCGGGCCAGGATGTCGGCACCGAGGTAGCCTCGGCGGCCGATGGCTTCGTGCACCGTGGCCGAACCGGTGGCGCCGATCTTCTTTGCCGTTTCGAGGTCGGCCCGATCGATGGACCGCACCACGACGTGCCTGTTTTTTGGAGCACCGATCATGATGCTTCTCCGTTCTGCTGGTTTGGCATGGCGGCCAAGATTGGGGCGATGCGGGGATACACCCGGCGGGTGTTGCCTTCAAAGATCTTCGACCGCTCTTCGTCGGTCAGGTCAGCGTTTTCGATGTACCGCTTGGTGTCGTCGTAGAACTGACCTGACTCAGGGTCGAGGCCTCGTACAGCGCCAACCATTTCCGAAGCGAAGAGGATGTTGTCGACCGGCACCACTTTGGTCAGCAGGTCGATACCGGGCTGGTGATAAACGCAGGTGTCGAACCAGATGTTGTTCATCAGCTGCTCGACAGTGCTGAACGTCGAACCTTCGGCTGACAGCGTGCCCTTGGTCTTAGCTACCGAGTCTTCGGCCATGCCCTTGAACC
>JBOEHD010000179.1:20148-38604 GCA_050633745.1 Acidimicrobiales bacterium | reverse complement strand
TGGTCGTCGTCGACCACGATCTGGTTCGCTGGGATCCAGTCCTCGTCGCCGTGATCGAGGTCGGCTTCATAAACACCGACAGAAGGTGGCGCATCGAGTCGATCGATGACCCGCTGCAAGATCTCCTCCATCGCCCGATAGTCGGGGGTGGCCAGNNACTGGGTGAGTCTTATCCTGGGTCTCGACCATCAGCACGTGATAGCGGGCAGCTTGCTGTGGCACCGCCAAACTGGTCGCCACCGAAAGGCTGATGTCGCCTGCGATCTCCCACGAAAGCCGCCAGGCCGCCACCGCTGCCAACAGGAGAATCGGGATCGTGAACGGAGCGGCCTGCTGAACGGTAAAGCCAAGCGAGTCGCCAAGAGCTAGAGAAATAGCGCCAACCGTTCCGACAGCAAGGGCCACAAATAGGACTTGTACTATTGGGCCAAGCACCCGACCCAGGAGTCTCGACAGGAAGTTCCTGATCCGCTCACCGAACCCCAACGGGTAGAGGTAAAGGCGAATAACCGCTCTTATTGCAGTAATTTCATCCTTCAGAAAGGACGCTGACCCAACCGTCAGTCCGCCGCTACTAACTTCCATAGTCGCCACGAGAAAGACGATACTACAACAATTATGTTAATCAATAGACANNCTTCTAACCCATGCAATGAACGCATGCGATGAAATCCCTGTGTTGAAACTCCTGTGATAGAACTCACCGCTGCCAGTCGGTCGTGGCAGCCCCTGGACCGAACCGGGCTCCGACTCCCAGTCTGGGCTGCCTGCAGCGCCCCAGCGCCGCTCATCGGCCTGGCGTTACCCGAACCCGACTTCCCGTTCCAGGTCCTCGCCACCCAATTCAACGTCGAGGTCATGATCTCCCTGGACGCCCACGGAACGGCGCTCGACTGCGCTCCGCTGCGCCAGCAGCACTTCCATCTTGAGGACCTCTACCGAAAGAGCGCTCCAACCGATGCAGCCGCCGAGCGGCAAATCGTTCACGCTGCGGCCGAAACGGTGCACGGGCTCCTGGACGCAGGCACCGGAACAGCTGTGCATTGCCTCGGCGGCATCGGCAGAACCGGCACCGTCATCGGGCTGACCGCGGTCCGCTTCGGCGCCGAACCCGCCTCGGTCGCGGCGTGGCTCAACGAGATCCACGCCAATAGCGGCGGCTGGCCGGAATGCCCGTGGCAGGGAGAAATGCTCTCCGATCTCCAGTGACCGGCTGGCCGTCAACAACGCAGACGACAAACCAGGGGTAGTTTGCTCCCCGGACACGGCGATGTTAGGAACTCTCACATGAAATTGAGCGTGGCCTTTCCCCCGATTCCCGAAACGCCGGACCACATTGTCCTGGCGGAACAGCTCGGGTTCGACACCGCATGGGTCTATGACACGCCAGCCCTACAGCTCGATTGTTGGATGACCCTGGCCCTGGCTGCGGTGCGCACCGAACGTATTCGACTCGGCCCCGGAGTGCTGATTCCATCGCTACGCCATCCAATGACTACCGCTGCAGCCATTGCCACCCTCGTCGGCCTGGCAGGCCAGGACCGGGTCATCATCGGCGCCGGAACCGGATTCACCGGGCGACGGGCCATGGGTCAGAAACCACTCAGCTGGAAAGACTTTCCCGGCATGGTGGGCGATATCCAAGCGCTACTACGAGGCGAAGACGTCGTCATCGACGGCCAACCGGCCCGCATGCTCCACTGGCCGGGCCAAGCCGTCGATCGACCTATCGAAGTCCCCTGGGTCATGGGCGTCAACGGGCCTCGTGGCCTCAAGGCCGCAGCGGACGCCAACTGCGGGGTGTTCACCTCAAGACCGAGACCCGATGCGCAATACGGAGGAATCGAAGATGTGATCCTGCTGGGGTTCGGCACCGTTCTCGACGAAGGCGAGACCACAAACAGCCCCCGGGTGATTAAGACCGCGGGCCCCGGCGTTGCGGTGGCCTACCACGCGTTCCTCGAGCAGCAGGACCCGCGGCTTGAGGGCTTCCCCAATGCCGAACGATTCTTGGAGTTGGCAAACGAGGTGCCGCCGCAAACGCGACACCTCGAGCTACATCAGGGGCACCTAACCGAGCTGAACCCGATCGACGAGCAGGTCATAACCGGTGATGCGATGTTCATCGCCCCACTGACCTGCCCCGCCGATGAGCTACCGGGTCGCCTCGATCACCTGGCCAGCCAGGGCATAACCGAAGTCGCATTTCAACCAATGGGCGACATTGAGCGCGAACTCCACGCGTTCGCTGAAGCCGCCGGAAGGTCATAACAATGAGCCAATCTTCAAACGAGTCCGGATCCCAGTCGCTACTACCGGAAGAGCTGCTGCAAAGCGGAGCCGAGTGTGGCCGACTACTCAAAGCACGTGGCGAGACGGTGGGCATTGCCGAGGGAAGCTGCGGAGGCCTCATCTCCGCCGCCCTGCTAGCGGTGCCCGGCGCATCGAGCTACTACCTCGGCGGCGCGGTGATCTATACCAAGAAGGCCCTCGATGGCCTGCTAACCGGGAAGGTCGATCGGCCCGAGCGGCTCCGAGGAGCCACCGAACCCTGGGCCATGCACATGGCCCGCGGTGCCAGACTGCATCTTGATGCAACCTGGGGAATCGGCGAAGGTGGGGCGGCTGGACCCTCGGGCAACGCCTACGGCAATCCGTCCGGTCACGCCTGGCTAGCGATTTCCGGCCCGTCAGAAGTGGCGGAAAACGTCCTGACCGGCCAAGACGACAGGCTCACCAACATGGTGGCCTTCGCCACCGCTGCACTGACACTGCTAGCAACCCAGCTCACGGATTGACTCAGAAACTGGGACAAGAAGTGAGACAGGAACCGGACAAGGTTTGACACTGGGGTTCTCGGGGTCGAGGATGCTCGCATGAAAATCGCGCTCTTTTCCTTCGCCGAATCCATCGATGACTTCATCGCCAAGACCCGAGAAGCCAAGGACCAGGGCTTTGAAAGCATCTGGCTACCGCAGATCTTCGGCGTCGACGCCCTAACCGCTATCGCCGTCGCCGGCCGAGAAGTTCCGGACATCAACTTCGGTACCGCCGTCGTGCCCACCTATCCCCGGCACCCGATGATGCTGGCCCAGCAGGCCCTAACGGTCACGGCGGCCATCGGCGACCGGTTGATCCTCGGCATCGGCCCATCGCACAAGCCGGTAGTCGAGGGCATGTGGGGCATCTCCTTCGACAAGCCGGTGCGCCACGTTCGCGAGTACCTCGAAAGCCTGGTGCCGCTTCTGAACGACAAATCCGCTCGCTTCGGCGGTGAAGCGGTAACCGCCCGCGGCGACCTACAGATCGACGCCCCTGCACCCAAGGTGATGGTGGCCGCGCTCGGCCCACAGCTACTGAAGGTCACCGGGCGACTGGCAGACGGCACGATCCTCTGGATGACCGGCCCAAAGACCATCGAGGAGCACACCGCGCCGACCATCAACGCCGCGGCCCAAGAAGCGGGCAAACCTCAGCCGCAGATCATGGCCGCCTTCCCGGTCTGTGTCACCGACGGTTCGGAGCAGGCAACCATCGATGCCCGAAAGCGAGCAGCGAAAGAGTTCGCCGTCTACGGCACACTCCCCTCCTACCGGGCCATGATCGATCGCGAAGGCTATGAAGGGCCCGAGGATCTAGCGATCATTGGCGCGGCCGGTGAGGTTGAGGAGCGGATCGCCAGCCTGGCCGATCGTGGCGTTACCACCTTTGGAGCTTCGTCGTTCGGCGACAGCACCCAGCGGGCCGCCACAAGCGACCTGCTGGTGTCGATGCTGTAGGCCTTAAGCGGCCCGAACCGCCTTGGAGATTTCTCCCCACTTGCCGACAGAGCTGGGATTCTTGGCGATCGATTCGGCGGCCAGGTACATCACCAGTCTGGCCGCGCTGCCCTTGTAGCGATCGACCAGGGCATCGGCCATGTCGTCCCATGAAGCCACGACGGCGTAGTGGTCCATCATGTCTTCGGTGATGGTGTCGGCCATGCCGTCGATGTCTCCGGCCTTCAGCTTTTCGTTCAACACCGCCGAGGTGCCTTCAAAGCCCAGATCGTCGAACTGGAAGCCATAGTTCTTGGTTGACCCGTAGAACGCGATCTGGGTTTTGGCCCGACGAAGCAGCGGCGCCCGCTCCTCTGGCGTGTCCCCGGGAACGGCGAACACCGGAATCATCAGGTCGATCTCGTCCGGTGACCGACCGGCCTTTGCGGCCCCCTCGGCGACCTGCGGCAGAAGTCGGTTCTCGATGTAGTGCATCGAGTGGAACGGGTGAACGTGGATGCCGTCTGCCACCTCGCCAGCTGCCTTGACCATGTAGGGGCCAACCGCTGAAATATCGACCTTGATGTCACCAAATTCATGCTTCGGCGGCGACCACTGCCCTGGTAGCAGGCTCAGCTTGTAGTACTCACCATCGTGGTTGAGCTTCTCCTCACCACGGAACGCCCGCAGGCATGCCTTGACCGCAGACACGTAGTCCTTCATCCGCGGTCCCGGCTTGTCGAATTCGCTGCCATAGCGGCGCTCGACGTGGGCCTTTACCTGGCTGCCAAGGCCCAGTCGGAAACGACCCTCGGTGTTTTGGGCTAGTTCCCAGGCCACCGCAGCCGAGACCATCGGGCTACGAGGAAAGGCCACCGCAATGCCGGTGGTGTACGTGAGACTGGGAGCGGCCAGGGCGGCGGCGGTGATCAACATCCAGGGAGTCTGGCTGGTCTCGGTGTAGAGCATTCCCGAGAAGTGGTTGGCCTCAAGCGTCCTGGCCAGTTCAGCCGTCTCGGCCCACGTCGAGCCACCGGTCATAACGTCGAATTCCATCGATCCCCCTGGGATTGTTGCGGTGCGGTTTGCCGGACACCTCCTAGAGGTGGCCGACGACGCTGGACAGTCTTCCGCAGTCGGGCGGCGGGGGTCAATCTGTCGCCGCTTCGCACGGCTGACAGAGCTTGTCACAACGCCTTCGGTGCCTCGTTCAAATCCGTCTCCCAGCCCGATGAGTTCTCAATAAATGAGGCATCAGATACAAGTCCGCTCGGGACTGTTATTGTCTGTGGCGATGTCAACCGGGTCACTAGATGAATACGATCTCTGGCTGCTGGAAGCCGCTGCAAAGGGCTTATCAAGCATTGAAGAGCTTTCCAGCGAAGGTCGCGTTCCGAAGTCAACGGCATATCGGAGAGTTCCAGTTCTGGCCGAGCGCGGCCTTCTCCGCTATGAGAAGCGAGATAGCGGGGTTGGCCGACCCGCACTTGTTTATGCAATCACCGACAAGGGTATTGCTGAACTCGAAGCGTTCGCCGAGGGTTTAAAGGGCACGTTGGAACGCATCACATCCGTAATCGCTTCCATAGCTAACCGCCGACCGACGCCGACGGCAGAGCCATCGAATGGCAATCACTATTAGTTTGAATTAGCGGCCTGGGCGAGTTCAATCCCACGCCAAAGCAGGCGACCTTCGAAGATCGCCATGGCAACTAACAGCGTGCCAGCTAACCCAAGACCCAGCGAGTAGGTGGGTTGCTTTTCGTAGCACCCAAACATGGCGCCCATGGCCGCGAATCCGACCGCCATCCCGCCCCCTACCAGCAGCACCCGGCCGACGAGGCCGGTCCACCGCGCTGGCCGGTGGTTGAAGTCGTCAAGGGTCAGAACTCCAAGCGCCGCCCCAAAGACCAACATCTCGGGGGAAAGCAACGGCTCGCTTCCAAACAGATCCGCAAACTCGGCCGGGCGGCTGCGAACCCAGATCAGCGAGATGATCAACAGCGACATCATGCTCAGGTGTGGAGCCCTCTTCCAGCCGATCAGTGAACCGGTGCTGGTCAGGTCACGAGCGACCCACAGCAGCGAGGCGGCAGCGAGCACATGGGATAGGGCATAGGTGCGATAGCTGTCCGTGGTAGCCAAGGCCGCAGCCATCAGCAGAAACGGGACGGTCATCAGCGCACAGCCGATGGCTACCCGTCGATGCCTGCCTGCCCCGTCGGCAAGGCGGTTTGGCGGTGAGTTCCCCCAACGTTCCGCCAGCTGAACCGGCGGTCGGGTCGTCGTAACCAGCTGCGAAACGTTCCGGGCATCGTCTAACGAGCCGCCCGAAGAGCGCCAGGTATTCTGTTTCAATGTTGTCACCACTGTCGGCAGAAGTTCTCCTAGCGCCCGATTCGAAATACGGAGAACCAGTCGACAGCCTATGAACCTGCACCGACATCGTCAATCAATAGGGGAAGACAGCCCACGCAAAACTCGAAAGATGCCGTTCAAGACCTAGATTGGGCCTCGTGAATGGCACCCCGATCTCATTCCTTAGCTGGAATCTAGCGATGCTCGAACGATCGGCAGAAGCTCCACCGGATTGGACCCAGGAGCACACCCAGGCCGAGGTGCGAGAGATCGTGCTCGACGTTTCGCCCGACATGGTGCTGTTTCAGGAACTGCCGGGGGTCGTGCCCTACGTCGAGACCCACGACATGATTCGTTCCAACCCGCTTTCCCACAGTGGAAACATGGCCACCCTTGTCGGCCACGATCTGATGGAGGAAGCGATGAGCTTCGAAGCGCTGAGAGGCATCGGCCTACTCACGACCTTCGTCGACCGGGACATAACCATCGCCAACGTGCACCTCGCCCCGGGCAAGAGCGGCGCAGAACTGCGCCTCGAACAACTCCAGGCGGTGTTGGATGCGTCCCCGACGGCCGAAGTGGCCATCATCGGCGACACCAACACCAGAACCGAAGAAGAGCAGAGCATCGCCGACCTCGGCCTTCGTGGCCCTCGGCCCCCAGAAGCCACCTGGAATGGCAAACGCAACCGCTTTAGATCCGACGCACATCAGTTCGTCGCATACTTCAGTCGGTTCTTTGTCACCGATGGGCTGCAGATCGACGACGTGCACGTCCTGTCGGACCGGCGGGTTGTTATAGACCAGTTCAAATTCCACCTTTCCGACCATTTTGGCCTTTGCGGGACTATCTCCCCAGAGGGCTAGTTCTGGCCGAGAGCGGTTTTTCGCAAACTTGAGAACTAGGTGGTTGTACCTAGCCGCGCCTTGCCCTATATTACGAAACGGTGACGGGCCCGATCCAATGGATCGGCGGACCGCTAGGCGGAGGAACATTGAAAGAGCACTCAAGGGCCAGCGTTAGCGCGCGCCCATTTCGCAGTCTTCTCGGCGTCACGTTCATATGTGCGTTGCTGATGTTGAGCATCACACAAACCATCACATCGCCGGCCGCCGCGGCCCCGACCAAGCTTTCGATTCTGGCCAAGACAACGGCCTTCAATCCGGAGGTGATCGTCTACCTGAACGGGGAGAAGATCGGCAGAACCCGAGTCGTGAACTCTCGCACCTATCGCAACTACTCGTTCCCTCTTGACGCTCCCCTCGAAGCTGGGGATCGTGTCGACGTAAGGTTCGCCAACGATGATGTGGTTAACGGGCGAGATCGAGATCTGTCCGTGCAGCGAGTGAGTTCTCGCGCCGTGCGTCTAGCTAGCACAGGGCCGAATGTTTTCTACGACCGTGGCGATAGCTATGCAGCCGCAACCGACGGCCGAGACGTACTGCCAGGTCAGGAGGAGATGCTGTGGAACGGAGCGCTGCGCTTCGTATGGCCAGACTCGACCGAGCCATCCACCCCGAGCACCACCGTAGGGTCCACCACCTCGACCACCACATCAACCGGGCCGTCAACGACCGCGACAAACCCGACGACCACGGCGCCAAGGCCGACGACGACCACCACTACCAGCCCGTCGACACCGACGACTGCGCCCGCCGTCACAGCAACGACATCGCCAGCCACCACAGCGGCCCCGACAAGCCAGCAACCGACGACAACGGTTCCGGCCTCGACAACGACTGCAGCACCAACCACCGCACCACCGACGACTGCAGCACCGACGACGGCCCCGCCGAACACCGCCCCGTCGAGTCTGGAGTCGATGAGGAACACCAATCCGAAGTTCAACCGATACGAGTCGGTGCGATCCAGCAATCTAAAGTTGGCGGACCTGACCGAGCACACGTCGCAACCCGATAACGGAAGCGTCGGCGACGGGCAGTTCCGGGTGGCCTGCCAGTACTCCCACTTCGCATACGACGACCCAATTCTCTATCCCGGCCAGGTCGGCCGCTCGCACCTGCACATGTTCTTCGGCAACACCAAGACCAGCGCAAACAGCACCACCGACTCGCTGGTGAACTCCGGCGGCGGGTCGTGTAACGGCTTTGAGCTGAACCGCTCTGCCTATTGGACACCGGCGCTGCTCGACGGCCGGGGCAACGCAATCGTCCCAGACATGATCATCCTCTACTACAAGTCGAAAGAGCCAAAGAACGTCCAGCGCATGCCGCAGGGTTTGAAGATGATCGCAGGCAACAGCACCGCCGAATCCTTCACCGCAAATGATTTCCTGTACTGGTCGTGCGGCGACAGCGGGTACACCTACAACAAGTCGAACCGCATCCCGAACTGCAACGGCGACACCATCAACGCAACCATCTCGTTTCCGCAGTGCTGGGATGGGGTCAACATGGACTCGGCCGACCACAAATCACACATGGCCCTGGTCAGCCCGCACAAACCGTGTCCTTCCAGTCACCCGGTCCGGCTGCCGCAGATCGGCATCCTGCTCTACTTCCCCGGTCAGAGCAACACCAGCGACTGGTATCTGTCGTCAGACCGAAGCGGCGGCTTCAATACCGGCCCCGGCGCCACCCTTCACGCTGACTGGTGGGGCGGTTGGAACGACGAGGCCATGGATCTTTGGACAAACGGTTGCATGAAAGCGGCCCGAAATTGCTCCTACGGACAGACCGGCACCGACCGCATGTTGGCCCGGCTGAACGGCTTCCAGAACTACCCCGGCAACAACTTCGTGCCGCTGCCTTAGCAGCCCGCCAGGGCACCTCAGGCCACATGGGTGTCGAAAGCCGCCAAGACATGACAGAATGATGACCGTGACTGGTGCGGCAATTGGTGGTGCCTCTGGCGGGGCAACCGGAAACACAGAGAACTATGAACACCAACCTATGGACCTGAGCGATGGCCCACAGTTGAGTGTCGACGGCGCGGGGCTCGGCCTGCCGGACCTCGCCGATGTTCGGGTCGTTGCACGCGATGACGCTGGGGTCACGTATCAAGCGGTCGATCTGAAGCTCCAACGCCCGGTAGAAGTCAGGGTCTTCTCAACGCCGCTTGGCGAGACCGAACGTACCCAGTTCGACAGCGATTCGAAGCGGCTCGGACGACTCTCCGCTCACCCAAACGTCGTAACGGTCTACGACGCAGGTTTCCGGGGAGACGGCCATCCCTATCTGGTGTCGGAACTGGTCGAGGGGGTCACCCTCGACCGGCTCTTAGCCGAAAACGGACCGATGTCGTGGCAGATGTCGGTCGACATCACCATGCAGATCTGCGCTGGCCTCGAACAGGCCCATAGTGCCGGAGCGCTCCACCGCGATCTACGGCCGGCAACCATCGTGATGGCAGGCACGACGCCGAAGCTGAGCAACTTCAACATGTCGCCAGAACGGGTAGCCCAGACGGCGGGAACACCCCGGGGGCTCGTCGCCGATGCCTTCTTATATAGCGCACCGGAAACCCTCGGTACGGCATCAAACCTTCCGGTTTGGGATGAGCGTTCCGACCTGTACTCGCTGGCATCGACGCTGCACGAAATGATCGACGGGCACGCACCGTTCTGGCGACCGGGTGATGACTCGGCCGAGGCGGTACAACTGCGCCTGACCCATGAAAAGCCACCGGCCCTCGAGCCAGAGCTCGTTCCGCCTGCCCTGGCCATCTTTATCACCGCCGCCCTGTCGAAGGATCCGTTCGACCGACCGCAAACGGCAAACGAGTTCGCCCACGAGCTACGCCTAATCCGCGAGGGTAGAACGACCGGCAGCACGCCATCGGTGTTACATGGCACAACCGGGTCGATGCCCATCATCGCTCCGCCGCCAGATGCCGACGACGGTGAGCACCTCTCGCCCCTCGATGCCACGCATGCGCTCCCGCTCCCAGCGGCAGCACAGTCACTATCGTTTAGTACCGAGCCCATAGCTGCTCCGTCGTTCGAGACCATCTCCTCAGGAGCGGCTCCTCCTCCCCCGGCCCCGATTTCTGCCGCAGCGCCGCAGCAACCCCAGCCAGGATTGCAGCCTCCGGAGGCGTGGGCGCCGCCGGTCGAGGTCCCCCTTGGCTCGCAGCTCGCCGAAGACCAAACGGCGATCCATGCTCAGATGCCCGAGCTGATCGATGTCGATGAGGAGCATGTCGAGAAGGCCCCGCGCTCCAACGCATTTATGGCGGCCATCGCCCTGATGGCTCTCGGGGTTGTGGGGCTCGCCGGGGTGGTAGCCGTCTCCGCTCTTAGCTCTGATGGACCGGACCAGGCAGCGCCAGTACTGCCAGATCCCAATGCCGCCGCCGTGGTGGTTGCTGGCGAGACCGACGACGGTGCGACCGAATCCGGCTCACTGTCCGGAGCGGGTGCGATGTCCGACGGCGAGGCGATGGATGACGCCGCCTCACCAACGACGGTGGCACCGGCGGATGAAATGGACACAACCGAAACCACGGTGCCAATAGTTCTGGTGCCAAGGCTGATCGGCCTAAGCATCCAGGAGGCAAGCAAGCAGCTGACCGATGCAGGCTTCGAGATCGTGGTCATCGGTCGGAAGTCAGCCAACGCCGCCCCTGGCACGGTCACCCAGCAAAAACCCGATGCCGGTGCCATGGTCACGCTTCCGTTGACCGTGACTCTCTATATCCCAAAGGTCTCCAACCTCCCGAACATGGCTGGTCGCCGGGCTGATGTGGTCTGTCTCGAGCTGGAGGCGTTAACGCTGACCTGCAACCGCGTGCCGCAATACAGCGACACGGTGCCCTCCGGCACGGTGATCGCCACCAACCCGATGGGTGGAGCGCTGTTCAGCGAAGGATCGTCGGTCGACGTAACGGTCTCTCGGGGCCCGGTTACCACCGTCAGCATCCCAAGCGTCACCGGCCTGACCAAAGACGAGGCGGAAGCATCTTTGACCGCCGCTGGCTTCACGTTGATCGGCTTCCAAGAGGCTCCATCGGAAAACGTCGACCTGGGTCTTGCTATTGGCTCAAACCCGGCGGCCACAACGGCGCATCGCACCGATCAACTGGTCGTGGTTTCCATATCGACCGGACCGGCAGGCAAAACCCGCGTACCGAACGTGGTCGACCTCGACCAGGCCGCTGCAGAGGCTCAGCTGCTGGCGCTGGGCTTCGAAGTCACGGTCGAGAACCTCGACCTCGAGGCTGGCGATCCGAAGATCGGCAAGGTGACTTCGATAAACCCTGGAGCAGATTCGGAGCTGATCACCGGCTCGGCTGTTGTTCTGACCATCGGCCGCCAGGCGCCGATCGAGTCGACGACGACAACCGCGCAGAACACTTCCAGCACTGAGAGCTCGACGTCGACAACAGCCATGACCAACGGCGACACGACGACAAGCAGCGTTACAACAACCACGCAGGGCTAGCCCCTAGCAGTTGCATCTCCGGGAACACCGTCTTCGTCAGTGCCGCCTTGAGCGCTGCCGGCCTCTTCGGCGCCGTCTTCTTGAGCGATATCGTCCTCGGCCAGAATGCGGTAGAGGGCCTTGCGGGCATCGTTTAATACCTCGTTTGCGGCCTCAGCCTGGCTTCGATTACCTGCGGCCGCGACCTGGCGGGCCGCTGCACCGAGCTGGAACATCGATCGCTTCAAACCGGCAAATGCTGCTCCGCCTTCACCGACGAAGCGCTCCCATGGGGGCGGCCCTTCGCTTGCTGCTACTGCGGTGGCACCGTCTTCGGTCAGGCTGAAGACGTTCTTCCCGTCGACGGGAGCGCTGATGATCAGCCCCTCGTCTGCCAATTGCTGCAACGTTGGGTAGATCGAACCGGGGCTTGGTTGCCAGCCGCCACCCGATCGCTCTTCCAGTTCTTGCATGATCTGGTAGCCGTGCATCGGCTCTTCGTTTAGCACCGCCAAGACTCCAAGGCGTACGTCGCCTCGGCTAACTCTCGGCCGGCGTTTGCCGCCGCGGCGGCCACCGCCTCTGCCATGGGGTCCTGGGCCTCGGCCCTGAGGGCCAGGACCACGTCTTCCGCCTCGGCGGCGACCCTCGGTCGGGCCATCGAATTCGAACCCGGAAAGACCCTGTCGTGGGTGCCCGTAGCCCGATCCGTGAGATTTTTGACTCATGTTTCTGTGTGTTTGCTTCAACTTTTTCTCTTTCAATCAGTTAGGTCAACACCATCTCGGCAAGTCGGAATCCCGCTGCCTAAGGGCAGTGTTGACATTGTTTGTGTGTATCACGATATATCGCGATACACACTCGCGCAACACCAGGGCCGAAGAATAGGGTTGCAAAAGCGATCGAGACACTACAATCATCGACAGGCAGGTGGAGTCGACCCCTTATTGGAGGTCGCTCGTGTTGGACGATCCACACATTTCCCATCTGTCATCTCGCCTGTCGGAACAAGGCAGCTCGCAGGACCGTCATGCCCCAGAGGCAGCCGCTCCAAGCGCACAGGGTTCGGTGAGAGCAGCAATCGGCGTTGCCGCGGCCTTTGCCGTGATGACGACGGCCCTCATCGCCGCCACCACTGCATCTGCAGACAGTAATGACCTCAGCCCATCCAGCCCGCTGGCAGGCACACAGGTCGCCACGGTAAATCTGATGACCGCTGCCAACCTGTCGACCGAGATCGAGCTTTCGATCGCCCGACCGGCCAGCAGCCGCACCGCCCTGGGAACGATCACCGCGGCCCGGTCCAACGCCGCGTCCGTCGCCCACAGCAGTCCAGTCGCCGAAAGCAGCTCGGTCGAGTCGGCGGTCGAAGACGCCGCTGAGCAAGCACCGCCAGCAGAGGAGACCCCGGCCGTAGCAGAAGCCACAGCCGAGCCCGAGCCTGCTCCAGAAGCAGAAGCAGCAGTCGCCACTGAAGCCGCAGCCTCGGACGAGCAGCCAGCAGCGGCCGCTGAGGAGCCTGCCGCTACCGAAGAGCCAGCAGCCGAAGAAGCTGCGACTGAGGAAGCCGCTGCCGAAACGCCAGAGCCGGACACGACAACACAGGAAGCACCAGCCGCCCAGCAAACACCGAGCGGGCCGCCAAACATCACCTTCCCGGTCGTAGGACCGGTCAGCTACGTCGACACCTGGGGCGCCTGCCGTGGCAGCGGCTGTTCACGGAGCCATAAGGGCGTCGACATCTTTGGCCACAAGCTCGCTCCCCTGGTCGCCGCCGCCGACGGCGTGATCAGCGCAGACCGCCGGAGCGCGATGAGCATTTCTGGCAACACCGTCATCGTCACCGGCGACAACGGCTGGCGTTATCTTTACATCCACCTGAACAACGATGCCCCCGGCACCGACGATGGCTCAAACCCCCAAGCGTGGATCATTCCCAACCGTCTCAAGGTCGGCGACCGAGTCGAAGCTGGCGATGTGATCGGTTACCTCGGTGACTCAGGCAACGCCGAGACCACCCCAGCCCACGTGCACTTCGAAATTCATGAACCAGGTGTCGGCGCCGTCAACCCAACACCGTTCGTCGACCAAGCCGTCGATGCCGGTCGCGTCGTCGGTGTCCCTGGCCTGGCATCTTCACCCGAGGGCCGCGCCGAGCACACGCCGACAATCGTGGCCTGGTACCAGGCGTTACTTAAGCGAGACCCAACAGACTCCGAACTGTTCGCCTGGGCCGACCGTATGGACATCGACTTCGCAAACACCAACGATCTCATCGCCGACCTGACAATGGACAAAGCGCGACGAGACCCAGCCGGGGCCATTGTGCGGTCGTTCGAAGTGGCGCTCAACCGCCGCCCAACCCTCAACGAACTACGACTGTGGGAAGAGGCCTATCGCAACGGCACCACCCTGCAGAGCGTTGGCAGCACGCTGATCGACAGCGCACCGTTCGAACAGCAGCATGGCGCTCTCAGCGATGAGGACTTCATCAAAGCGGTCTACCAGAACGCCATCGGAGCAAACCCGTCCGAAAAAAGGCTGGCCGACTGGCTTGAGGCCATCAACGTCGACGGCACACCTCGAGCAGCGGTCGTCGCATCTCTCGCCGACTCCTACAGCGTGAAGAACTCGACCTGGCACGGGTTGGAAGTCATCCAGTCATACCGAGCCGGACTCGATCGTATGCCAACTGTCGAGGAGTACGACCTCTGGGTCGCTCACCTCGACGCCGGCGGACTGATCCCAGAAGTCGTCGAAGCGATTCGAACCGCTGAGTAGACAACCCCACGCCCCCATCACAAACAGACGCTGACAATCTCGCCGCACAAAGATCGTCAACGGGGCAGAGCTGAGGCCGACGTCATGCGCATCGAGAACTATTCGATGGCACGACGTCGGCTCAGCACCGTATATCAAACACTTGATGAGCGCTCGGTGCTCCAGGCACCGGCAGCACGCGCTCGCTGGTTCAGGCACCAGCGGCACGCGCTCGGTGGTTCAGGCACCGGCAGCACACGCCCGACGCGCTAGATGCAACGGTTTATGAGTTGACCGACGTTTTCGATGGTGGTGACCAACTCATCCCCTGGCTTCAAGAACTCAGGCGGAGTGCGAGCCGCCCCTACCCCACCGGGAGTGCCGGTGGCGATGATGTCGCCTGGATCCAAGGTCATGATCTGGCTCAGGTCGCTAATGATGTCGATGACGTTGAACACCAGGTGAGACGTGTTGCTCTCCTGCTTGATCACCCCGTTGACCGAGGTGCTCAGCGCAAGCCCTGAGCCGTCGCCGACCTGATCGGCGGTAACCATGCTTGGCCCAACCGGGGTCAAACCCTCGAAGGTCTTGCCTGCGAGGAACTGCACGGTACGACGCTGCCAGTCACGAACCGACACGTCGTTCAGCACACAGAAGCCAGCGATCGCGTCGAGAGCCTCGGCCCCCGAAACGTTGCGAGCCGGCTTACCGATCACCACCGCCAGCTCACACTCCCAGTCGATGCTGGTCGAGATCTCGGCAGGCGGGAGCTTCAACTCATCGCGAGCGCCAGCCAGTGCCCGACCGTACTTCGCGAAATAGGTGGGGTGCCCGGGCACCTCTCGACCCATCTCCTCGATGTGGTCCCGATAATTGACACCGACACAGACGATCTTGTCCGGTCTTGGGACAACCGGCGCAAGATCGGCGTCGCTCAACGGGATTGTGTCACCGTCGTCCGAGGCCGCCTTGGCCAAACCGTCGGGTGCGGACAGGACTTCTTTGACCGAGGCCTCATCGAGCAGGACCACCTGGTCTTGCTCGACACGCCCGGCTCGCGTTCCGCCTTCATGGCGAATTGTTACCAGCTCCATAGAGCCGACATCCTAGTGGAGCGCCGTGCAGCCCCTATCATCGCTAGGTGATGGGGAACAGAATCGTGCGGCGCATAGTTTTTGATCGATCGCCGACGATCGATCCAACCCGGTGAGCGGGTTGGCGAGTCTCACCCCTCGGAAGACCGGAATGCTCATGGCTCTTGTCGGGATGCTGGTCATCAGCACCGACTCGCTCATAACCCGCGCCGCCGATGCCGAGGGATGGGATGTTGCCTTCTGGTACGGCGCATTCTCAGCCCCGGCAATGGCCCTCTACCTGACGATCAGCGAAGACGACGGTCCGATCGCCGCGGTGCGACGCAGCGGTTGGCTTGTCCTGGTGTCCGGTGCCTTGCAGACCATCAGCACCACCGCATTCATCCTGGCGATCAAGAACACCACGGTGGCGAACGTGGTCGTGATCATCGCCGCCGCCCCACTGATCACCGCCGTCTTAGCTCGCGTCCTGCTAGGCGAACGAACCCAACGCCGAACCTGGACCGGGATCGCCCTGGCCATGATCGGCATTCTTATCGTGGTGTCCGGTTCGGTCGGCGGAGGCGGATTCACCGGGGATCTGCTGGCCGTGGTGGCGATAACGGCATTCGGTCTGAACCTGACGATCTGGCGGCGGATGCCCGAAATGAGCCGCATCTTGGTGCTGGCGGTCGCCGGGGTCATCACCGCCACCGTCGCCGCCACCCAAGCTCAGATATTGGGCCACCCAACCAAGACCTACCTATTGATCGGTCTGATGGGCCTCGCACTCGGTCCGCTCGGCCGAGTGTCGTTGGCCTCAGCGACCCGCTACCTCACGGCGGCCGAGGTGAGCCTGTTCACCCCGGTGGAAACGATCGCCGCCTCGCTGTGGGCGTGGCTGTTCTTCTCCGAGGTCCCGGGAACAAGGACCTGGGTCGGTGGGGCGGCCATCATCGCGGCGCTGATTTACGGCATCGTGATGGCTCCGGCCCCTGAGCCAATCACCACCCCCACTCCCACCCCCAGCCTGGGCGACGAGGACGAATCTGGAGACGGAGTAATCGAGCGGAGGGCCTAAAGGCCCGGGCCATTTGTCCGATGGATCTGGGTCAGGGGCACGAGAGAACACCTCGCTCCCCTACGGCAATACCGGTAGTGAAAGGACTCCTCCGTGTCGCATCGACCGAGAACAACGGCCATCACAGGTTGTCGCGCAATCCGCTCCACCCTGACCGCTATTGGCGCGCTATCGGTGGCCCTAGGTTTCATCGCTATGACGCCGACAACTGCGGCAGCAGCCTCAGGGCAGGTGACGATCGAAAAGTCGACCAACGGTGTCGATGCCGACTCTGCACCCGGTCCGGTGCTCGATCCGGGAACGGTCGTGACCTGGAGCTATCTGATCACGGTCGGGGGCGACGAAATACTCTACGACCTGATCATCAGTGACAGTTCCGGAGTCGTCCCAAGTTGCGACATCGACGGAAACGGCACGCTGGACGGCACCGACTATCATCCCGGCCCGGTGGCCCCCGGCCAGTCATTCGTCTGCGGTGCCACCGGCGTGGTTCACGGGGCGCAAGAGGGTGGATTCACCTCAACCGGCGCAGTACGGGCCTTCGACTACAGCGGCGAGCAGGCCTACGAGGACGAAGACCGATCCCACTACACAACGGTTGCTCCATTCAACGCATCGCCCAAGATGAGCATGCAGACGTTGATTAACGGCGGCGACGCCGATTCCTCCCCCGGCCCCTACATCGCTGAAGGCACACCCGTTGTGTTGACCTACGTTGTCACCAACAGCGGGAACGTGCCGCTTACCTCTATTTCGGTGGCCAACGACGCCGCAGTACCTGTCGATTGCGGCGGCGGAAGCGCAGTGATCGCAGGGCCCGTAGCCCCAGGCAACACGGTGACCTGCACAAGCTCCATCAACGCGGCCCTCTTCGCCGCCGGGACTCAAACGACGTCTGGTACCGCAAGCGCCAGCGCTATCAACCCGACAAACGGCAGCTCCCTCGGCCAGCTCAACGCCAGCGACCCATCGGTCTACACCCCGGTCCAACTACCGGCAGCCCTGGCCTTCACCGGGCCCTCGCAGACCTACGCCGTCGCAGGCTTCCTGGCGCTGGCCGCCGGTCTAGCGCTACTGCTGGCGAGGTCGCAGCTCGAGAGGCGAGCGACCGCCGGCTAACAGCAGCAGGCTGTCGACCATGACAAGCCCAGGCTGACCCTGCTCAGGCTAAACAAACTCAAATAGAGCGAACGGTCCCGGTCATCGACCGGGACCGTTGCTGTTTTGGCTGGTGGTCCGGTCGGCCTAGGCCGCGTCTTCCGACGCCCAGGAGCACTGTGTACTCCCGCCCAGAGGGCTTGTGCCAGGCGACCGATAAGCCCTGAACCGGTCGGCCAAACAGCGCTAAGCACCCATCCCCGTTTGGGCGACTTCGCCCTCTAACTAATCGCGCTCACTCCGTACTTTCGGGTCTCGAAAGGCGGATTTCGAGTGAGCACTACCACCACCAGTTACCAAACAAACCCAGCGGCAAACGCAGCCGGCAACACAGCACCCCGGCCGATTATCAGGCCGAGGCGGGCGTCGATCGGCGCCGGGCTAATGCTCGCCACCGCGTTCTCGCTTGCGTTGACACTGCTGCTCGGCACACCGAGCGCAGCAGCGCCCATCGATGTCGACGAGGACGGGCAGTGGGGACCGGTCGAGGCCTGGCCGATGGTCGGCATTCACGCCGCGCTCGATAGCAGCGGCAGGGTTGTCACCTACGGCACCAACCCGGATGGCATCCAGACCGGTCGCTTCATCTACGACATCTGGACCCCGAACACGTCGGCCGCAGCAGGCCACACCACGCTGGCCAACACCACGCAGACCGATCTGTTCTGCAGCCTCCAGCTAAACCGCTCCGACACCGGCGACATGCTCATCTTCGGCGGCGACAACTGGACAGGGGCGGTCACCAACAACCGCGGCAACCCCGACATCAATAGCCTCGACGCAGCTACCGGGCAGCTGACCCAGCTTCCAGGCATGAACCGATCGCGATGGTACGCCACCGGAACGACACTGCCAGACGGGTCGATCTACGTACAGGGCGGTCTCGA
>JBOEHD010000179.1:0-20142 GCA_050633745.1 Acidimicrobiales bacterium | reverse complement strand
CGGAACTTCGTCATTCCCGACGGCCGCATCTTCGGTATCGACACCCAGGGCCGCATGTACTTCATCTCCGAGCAGCTCGACACCCTCAACGTCGTCGGTCGCTTACCTGCCGCCTACCGGGGCGTCAACGCCACCGCGGTGATGTACGAGCCGGGCCGGATCCTGTTCTTCGGCGGACCTACAACCAACTCGATCACCATCGACGTCACAAACGGCAACCCGGTGGTCACGCCGACGGGCCAAACCAGTGGCGTTCGATACTGGGTCGACGGCACCCTACTGCCCGACGGTCGGGTACTGGCCAGCGGCGGCTCGGTGAAAGACTCAACCGCCTTCTTTAATGACCCGATCGAAACCTACGGCTCGAACCTGACGGCAGAGATCTGGGACCCGAAGACCGGCCAGTGGACCGTCGGTGCCGAGGCTCAAGTCCCACGGCTGTACCACTCAACGGCGCTGCTACTGGCCGACGGTCGAGTCCTGACCGCTGGCGGCGGAGCACCTGGCCCCATCGTGAACACCGACGCTGAGATCTACTCCCCCAGCTACCTGGTTGCGGCCAACGGCCAACCGACAGCTCGACCACAGATCCTCACCATTTCCGACACCGAGTTGGCCGCAGGCAACCAGGTCGACTTGACCACAGCCAACGGCGCGGACATTGCCAGGGTCACCCTGGTCAAGAGCGGTTCGGTAACCCACTCATTCAATATGGAGCAGCGCTTCGTCGAGCTCCCGTTCATCGCCGATGGGAACAAGATCAGTGCCTTCCTGCCGGTCAACGATGCGCAGATCACGCCCGGCTACTACCTGCTTTCGGTGCTGGACGAAAACGACATCCCGTCCGAATCTCGCATGGTTCACATCACGACTCCCAAGCCGACCGAGATCAACAGCGCCATCGACGCGCAGATCGTGCGGCTCTACCAGGCGTACTTCCTGCGGAACCCCGACCAGGGTGGTTTCACCAGCTGGCGCCGCCAGCTCCTGAACGGTGTATCCCTGGCAGCAATCTCCGACTTCTTCGCTCAGAGCCCAGAATTCGTCGCCCGCTACGGCAACCTCTCCGAGGGCCAGTTCGTCAACCAGATCTACAACAACGTGCTCGGTCGACAGGCCGACGCAGCCGGCCAGGCCTACTGGCTCGGCCAGCTGGCGGCGGGGGTACCTCGCGGTCAAGTCATGCTGGCGTTCTCAGAATCCGCTGAGTTCACGGCCAAGACCGGCACTGGCGCCCCCTATGGCGGAGCCCCGAACCCCCCTAACGTTGGCCCGGTCCAGGACCCCCAGCCCGAGCCACAGCCGCAACCCGAGCCACAACCGGACCCACAGCCCGGCTTTGACCCCCAGCTACCGTTCTCTGCCGAGATTCGTCGGCTGTATCTGGGCTACTTCCTGAGGGAACCGGACGCCGGAGGCCTGACGTACTGGGCCGTTCAGCGTCAGACCGGTTTGAGCCTGGCTGAGGTTTCCGAGGAGTTCGCACTCTCTAACGAGTTCCAGGCCCGCTACGGATTCGCCGATGACGGAGCCTTCGTCGACCTGGTCTACGTCAACGTGCTTGGCCGCCAAGCCGACCCGGCCGGCCGGGCGTACTGGGTTGGGCAGCTCGCCGCCGGGGTAACCCGTGGGGAACTGATGGCTGGATTCACCGAATCAGCAGAGTTCCGGGCCCTTACCCAGGCTGACTAGCCCCAGAAATCGGCCAGCCTGACGATCTTTCGAAATTTGGAGCGTTATGTCGTCGGGCTTACAGATGACCGGATCGACCTAGTTCACAATGGAAGCACGGAGGCAACGCAACACGAGGGAGTTGCGGGGCCTTCCAGTCCGGGAGGGAAACGCCATGGTTACAACAAAATTGAAAGTGTTGGACAATGGCGACCTGGAATTACCGACTCGACCACGACGCCGTCTGGTAACGCGGCGTCGTGGTCGAAGGCCGGTAATCGCAGCGCAAGCGGTTCCAACTGAACTGGAACTGTCTACGTTGCTTGCCTAGGACTGGATACCCGAGTCGGTTGGTCGGTCACCACTCCCAACCGATCGGGACCAGTCGGGCACTAGATCCTCTTTGACCAGCAGGACTTGCTGGCATTCCACGGCCTGGTGCCGTCACGTTCCCAGGTGATCAGGGCAGCCTCGTCCTGTTGCGCCGGGGTGGCCAGGTGAGCCTGGGACACGCCGTAGCGGTCCTTGTGCCCGTATGCCTTCCAGCTTCCGGTGAGGAACTGATAGCCACCGCGAGCTGAGGAGCTTGGATTGGCTGCGGTGTAGTTATCTGTGGACTCACACCAGCGGATGGCCAGCAAGACCGGCGGCACGAGAACACCATTGCCAGTATCGACCCAGCCCTGTGCAGCGGTGGTTTCAGGGACTGTGGTCTCAGGAACTGTCGTTTCCGCAACTGTGGTCTCTGGAGCTGAGGTTTCTGCCGCTGAAGTATCGACAGCGGTGGTTTCTGTAGTCGTGGCCTCGGCGACGGTTGTTTCCGAGTCAGTCGATTCGCCGGGCTCGGCGGCAGGCGATTCAGCAGCCGTTGTCGGCGTCGTTGTTTCCTCTGCCGTCTCGGTGGTCGGATTTTCGGCGACCGAGGCGGTTGTTGGGGCAACCGTGGTCTCAGCAGCAGCGTTTGCCGCCATCGGAGCGACCGTCGTGCTTGGCTTCGTTGTCGTTTTGACCGTTGTGGGCGGTGGTTGGGTGGTCGCTGAAGGCGACAGTGCTGCCATGGCCTGCTGGGCCAGAGCGATTTCGTCGGCCAACGACAGAGCTGCTGCGCTACTACTCAGGCTTTCGTCTGCGCCGACCAGGGCGGCCTCGGTGGCCAACGCCAGCCTGGCCATGTCGGCCTCGGAGAAGACGCCAGTCTCGCCTGCGACCTTCGTGATAGATGTGGGCGTCGTCGATCCAACCGAATCGGCAGCCCGGCCAGCGGCCAGCTCGCCCAGCCCGGACGAGACGGAATCGCCCGCCAGATCCGAGCCTGCGCTCATGCTGTAGGTCTGCTCGTCGTCGTCGGGGATGACGAGCAGAAGCCCGGAAACCAGCGCCAAAAGAGCCAGCATCAGAGCCTTTCTAATAGGGCTGCCAACCTCTGGCAGCTCATGGGGAGCCTCAAGCGCGTACTTGGGCCGCGTTGAAGCAGACGTTTGCTTAAGATCGCCTAACATTCTGATAGGTGCTCCTTAGTCGGCCCCGCCGGCCGATCCAGAAAAAGGGGGGTTGGGAACGGGTCTTCCGGCTACTCGGACCGAGTGCTCCTGGGGAATCCGTTAATCACAATCGACAACGATAACCACATTACAGACACGTTACACAACTCCTAGTGACGAAGGTCACAAACTGGCCCTATTGAACGAAGACCCGATGTGTTGACCATTTCATCCTCGATTAGACGCTCGCATCCAGCTGCATAAGAACCGTTCTTTGGCAGCTGCACGTTTCAGGTAACCATCGGATCTTAGTTCTGCTACATGAGTCGATTGGCTCATCCCCACCATTCCCGCCTGTAGAGCCCTGTTTAGGTGCTGAGTATTCGTCCCGAGTCCGTCCTTGGCGGTTCGTAAGCTAGATTCGACAGGTGGCCGATCGAGACAGTTCCTATATCGCGTGGGACGGCGTTCTCTACGAGGGCAGCCCGCCGTCCGGCTGGTACCTCGCTGCCGACAATCGTTGGTGGCCACCTCAGGAGATGATCGAGAGCGGCGGCCAGGCCCCCAACGATCCCTATGACGCCCATCAGGACGAGACGCTCGGCGGTGCCCCAACCCACGACCAGGGCCCAGACGATCAGACGTTCGGGAGCTACACCAGCGACCCCAGCACGAGCGGCGCAGACCGCCCGGGCAACGCCGATTACCAGACGCCGAGCCCACCGGAGAGCTGGGCACCACACTCAGGAACCGGCGACGGCGCCTCTCAAAGCCGTCCCGAGCAGCGGCCCCCACCCATACTGACACCAGGCGTAGGGCCCCAGAGGCGACCTCAGCGGCGGTCAGGACGCAGGGGAGGGTTCCGGCCCGGCTTCATGATTCCGCTGGTGGTCTTCGGCCTTTTGCGCTGCAGCTCTGGCTTCGACTCGGGCCCCGCCACCGTGGAGTTCCCAGACGAGCCTTTCGAGATCGAGAACCCATTCGAAGAGGAGGGGTCGTTCGCCATCGGAGACAACTGGGTCGAGTTCAGTGGCGAGGTCGACCTCTACATCGAGATCACCGACTGTGGGCCTACCGACATCTCGCTCTTGATTCTCAACACTGGGCCAGACGAGGCCGGTGGCACGTTCGACGTCGACCTGTGGTTCTCCGAACGCAACCCCGTTTCGCCCGAACTTGATGGCGAGGCGTTCATGGTCGAGTGGCGTGGATTCGCCACTGGCGAACCAATAGAGACAACACTGCCCATACCGGACCAGGTCGGGCTGGTCGGCGACTGCCAGGTCCTCGATGCCGCAGTCCAGCAAATATAAGAGATCGAATCGCATCAAATGCAATATGCGGGTGCTACGTATTCCAGATTTGACTCTATTATCCCGCAACACGCTAATCTAGCGTCGAAATAGATCGCCAGGATTTTTGGCTTTGGTTAGATATGAAGCCAGTCACGTCAGCACGCCGAGCCGCAGACGCCAGCTAGCCTTCCCCGACCGACAGCCCTATTCCGCACCGGGTTCTCGTTGACGGGCCCGGTGATCGGCGGTGTGGGTTCGACTGGCACAGCGGGCATCGGAGCAGAACCGTCGAGACCGGTTTCTGGTGCCATCGAAGAACAGACGATCACAGCCATCAGCAGCACAGCGTCCGAAGCGGATGACACCGCTGTCGCACAACTCGTGGGCGAGGGCCATCAGGATGTCGGCCATCACTTGGTCGTCGAAGGTGGCGGTGCTCGGGGTCCAGTGGATGTGGGGCCCGACGCCTCCGTGATCAACAACCGATGGCGAGATCGGCAGCTCGGTCAGCTCCTCGTTGACCCTGGCCACCGCCTCCGGGACGTCTAGGTCCGCTAGGTCGCCGATCAGGCCCAGCAGCTCTCCAATCCGCTGGTGGACCCGCTGTACCGAGGCTTCAGAAGCCTGTTCAGCCCGGCTGAAACCAGCGTCGGCCAGAGATCGCCGCGCATCGAGTTCTCCTCCGATGAGATCGTTTGCCATCTCGAAGGCGACTTCGAGAATGATCCGAATCTCCGACTGGGTGACCGACTCGACATGCACGTGACGAGTGTAACCAACCAGACGTTGCTGTAACTATCAAAACCACGATAGAACCTTACGGGCGGAAGCTAAGCAGCTTTAGCTCCTTACATTCTGAAAGCGACAGGTGACAACAGTGGGAGTGACGATGACAGTGATGACGCTGACGGCCGAGGTGGCGGCCAGCGCACCCCCTGCGCTCGCTGTGCTGTCGACGCTTTTTTCTACCCTGCTGCCCGCCCTAGTAGTCGTGGCCAACATCCTGGGGGTCGGCATGATTGTCCCTCAGGCAGCGCGGCTCCGCCGCCATCGCTGTACCGACGGCCTTTCAGGTGCCTGGATCGGGCTTGGCCTCAGCCTGAACCTGTGGTGGCTGGCCTATGCCCTGCATGAACAGCTTTGGGGTCTGCTCCCGGTCTCGACCGGTGCTTTCATCCTCTATGCGTTTATCACCGCACAAATACTCACGATCGAACGACGGGCCGGAGCAGCCCAACTGCTGTTCGGCGCTTTCGTCCTTGGCAGCATGCCCCTGCCATTTCTGCTGCTCGGGGGCTGGAGGCTGGCGGGTATGGCCATCGGCTTCTCGTACGGGGTGCAGTTCCTTCCCGCGGCGGTCGCGGCGTTCCGATCCACCAGCCTGGCCGGCGTATCGATGGCCACGTGGACGATGGCCTGGGTCGAAGCGGCAATCTGGCTTCTCTACGGCTTGAGTCTGTCCGACCCGGCCCTGATCAGCGGCGGGGGCGGCGGGTTGCTTGTTAGCTCGCTAATCCTGGCGCTGCTGGTCGACAAGCCTCGTCAGGTTGTTGGCACGTCGAGGGGCCAGAACGGGTTGCGCTCCGAGCCGCCGGTTCGCCAGAGCTTCCAGTACGAGCCAAGCCGGGCAGCGAACCGCTTTGGCGACTCGACGTAGAGCCGGACGGCCAAGGTCATAGAGTTGTTCTCCAGCCGCTGCTGGTGTTCGGCGATGAACGACGTCACCTGCTCCAGTTCGGGCTGACTAAGCGTCGTTCCGGTTTCAGCGCCGAAAGAAACCTCTGTTGAGGCGTCTAGTGCGGCGCTCAGCTCGGCCAGGTCGTGGGCGTCGCCGAGCCCGTCGCCGAGGTGGCGCAGCTGTGTTACCAGCGGCGTCAGCAATGATGGCGCAGCTGGCTCGATCAGTCGCAGGTGATTCCTGGTGTATTTTGCGTACTTGCGGAACTCGTGCAGATTCTGCGGGTTGGGCTCGTCCAGCGCCAGTTTCAGAGCACCTCTCCCCTCTCGATAGTTGTCGGCTAGGCCCGGGGAGAGCACATCCCAGTCGGTCTCGGCGATCTGCCAACGATCGAAGCGCAGCATGCCGACCTGCAGTAGCTCCTCGACCCGGCCAACCAGATCGTCGTCCTCTAGTAGGCGCCTTGTGTTGGCCTCGACCTGTCGCTCCAGTTCGGCTCGGATCACCGACAGCTGTTGAGGAGGGTTTTCGGTCAGAGTCATCAGCTTCACCACCGTCTCCAGCCGGGCGTGGGGCTCCCGGTAGACCGCCAGCAATCCACCGGCTTGACGGAAGCAGCGGTTGACCGTTGCGTAGTCGGAACCGACAACGGGGCGAACCAGCAGGGCCGCAGCGCGGACCTTTTTGCACCGTTTGCGGCTCTCAAACACCGCTTGAACCGGGTCGTCATCAAACGAGGGTCCGAGGGCTCGTAGCGCCGATGCCGTCTGAGCTCGAACGATGCGAAGCACACCGTCGACAACAGGTTCTCGCCGCTTGAATCTGTATGCCATCTCCAACAGTAAAGCGATCGTCCAGCTCTTTGCCAGCGCTTCTCCGGTAAGCAGACCTGAAGTTCATCCACCGTGGTTCGGTTGCGGTTTGGGCGATGCATACTGGTCCACCATGACTACTCGGGTCGGCATAAACGGATTCGGACGCATCGGGCGGCTTGTGGTTCGTGCCCTCCTCGGGCGGGATGACCTGCAGCTTGTCCATATCAACGAGCTGCACGGCGGTGTAGAGACCGCCGCCCACCTGTTGGAGTTCGACTCGGTCCACGGTCGGATCGACGCCGAAGTCGGCGTTGAGCCCGGAGTCGGCGGGGCGCAGGAGCAAACGTTGCTGCTCAACGGGGCGAAGGTGAGCTTCTCATCACACGACACGCCGGGTGGGGTGCCCTGGGAGGAGGCCGACGTCGACCTGGTACTCGAGTGCAGCGGAGCGTTTCGCACCGTCGAAGGCCTGCAGCCGTACTTCGAGCGGGGCATTCAAAAGGTCATCGTCGCCGCCCCGGTTAACGACGACGCGGTACTGAACATCGTGATGGGTTGCAACGATGACCGCTACGACCCGGCGACGAGCCACATCATCACCGCCGCATCCTGCACCACCAACTGCCTGGCACCGGTCGTGAAGGTGCTACACGAGCAGATCGGTATCGAACGCGGGGTGATCACCACCATTCACGACGTGACCAACACCCAGGTCGTCGTCGATGCTCCTCACAAAGATCTGCGCAGGGCGCGATCGGCGTTGAACTCGCTTATCCCCACATCGACTGGTTCAGCGACCGCCATCACCTTGATCTACCCCGAACTGGCAGGCAAGCTCAATGGCCTGGCGGTGCGGGTTCCGCTGCTCAACGCCTCACTGACCGACTCGGTGTTCTCCATGGTTCGAGACACCACCGTCGAAGAAGTAAACCAGCTGTTGCAGGCCGCGGCAGACGGTCCGCTAAACGGCATCCTCGGGTTCGAGCAGCGGCCGCTGGTCTCGGCCGACTACACAAACGACACCCGCTCGGGCATCGTCGATGGCCCATCGACGATGGTGGTCGACGGTCGCATGGTCAAGGTCTTGACCTGGTATGACAACGAATACGGCTACGCCTTCCGCATGATCGATCTTGCGGCCAAGGTGGCGGGTTCCCTCCCCCGGCGATGAACCGCGGTGATGGAACGATCGACCGGTGAGGCGGACATGAAGCTTCGCAACTACGTGTTGGTCACCGCCGGCTATTGGGCATTCACCCTCACCGACGGCGCCCTGCGCATGCTGGTGCTGCTGTACTTCCACGAGCTGGGCTACTCGCCGGTTTCGATCGCGTTCTTGTTCCTGCTCTATGAGGTGATGGGCATAATCACCAACTTGATCGGCGGTTGGGTTGGCGCCCGCACCGGACTGAATCGCACGCTAATGGCCGGACTGGGGTTGCAGATCGTGGCTCTGGTGGCGATGAGTTTTCATCGGCCGAGCTGGAACGAAGTTGTCTCGGTCGTCTTCGTGATGGCCGCCCAGGCGCTGTCGGGAGTTGCCAAGGATCTGACCAAGATGAGCTCAAAGAGCGCGGTCAAGTTTGTGGCCGGCTCAAACGAAGGAGCATTGTTTCGGCTGGTCGCAGTGTTGACCGGATCGAAGAACGCCCTCAAGGGAGTCGGGTTTTTCCTTGGTGCCGCGCTGCTGTCGTGGGTTGGCTACGACCGGGCACTTTGGATTATGGCCGCTGCCATCGCTGCGGTCCTGGTGGCGGTCACGGTCGGGCTCGACGAAGACCTCGGCCGGTCGAAGCGTAAACCGCCGCTGCGGTCGATTCTGTCGAAGTCGGCGGCGATCAACCGGCTGTCGATCGCTCGATTCTTCCTTTTCGGATCTCGAGACATCTGGTTTGTGGTTGCGCTGCCGATCTTCCTCGCCGAGCAGCTCGGTTGGTCGTTCGAAGGTATCGGAGCGTTTCTCGCCGCCTGGGTGATCGGCTACGGCATTATCCAAGCCGCTGCTCCCCAGCTGCTGCGTCGATCGGCTGCCAAGCCAAACTACGAGGTTCGGGCCGCACAGACCTGGGCGCTAGCCCTGGCCGTAGTCTCCGCAGCCATCGCCGCAGTGGTGGCGCTTGGCTTCGCATCCATCGCTCTCGTGGCAGGGCTGATCGTGTTCGGAGTGATCTTCGCCCTGAACTCGTCGCTTCACTCGTTCCTGATCCTGGCCTACTCAGACGGCGAGGACGTCTCGCTAGACGTCGGTTTCTACTACTCGGCCAATGCCGCAGGTCGGCTCACCGGCACACTACTTTCCGGCTTGCTATACCTCGCCGGTGGGCTCGACGCTGCGCTGCTTGGGTCGTGCCTGTTCGTTATCATCACCTGGTTGTTTACGCTCCGGCTCCCGCCGGTGACGCCGGTGGTTCCCGCCGAGGCTCAGCCGTCGAGATAGAGGTCGAAGGTAACGTCGCTGTTGCCTGGCCACAGGTTGTGGACCTCGACGGCGATCGTGTTTGTACCTGCGACTAGGGCATCCATGGCGATGGAGCTGGCCTTGAACCGTTCGTCGTCTCCAGCCATCCAGGTGATGGGCCTGGTTTCGGCGGTGACCGGCCCGGCAGGCATGTTGAACCTATGGACCTCCACCCCGTTCAGATAGACCACGGCTCCGTCGTCGGCGGCAAGGCCGAGCGTTAGCTCGTCGATCTCTCCCAGGTCTGCGACCTGGAACGTGCGAGTGAAGTAGTAGGCGTCTTGGCCTGGCGTTAGCAGGGTGGTCTCGTCATCGTCTCCGAAGCCGAACTCGGCGTCGCCGAGCTGGCCACCAACGATTCCCTGCTTCCAGTCGACCGGCTCACCGGCAGCGGAGTCGATGTGAGTCCAGGTCGACCCGTTGGCGATGAGCTTGATCGGCAGCTCGGCCCCGGCATCGTCAGACGGCAGCAGTCGAAGGTCGAAGCTGAGATCGCTGTTGTTGGCCCATACATTGTGGACCTCGACAGCGATCAGGTTTGTGCCTTCGAGAAGGGGGACGGACGAAACGACGTGGCTGGAGAAGTTCTCATCCGGTCCGGATCGCCAGTCGATCGCACTGGTTGTTGGGGTTATCAAGCCGTCTGGCATGTTGTCCCGTAGAACCTCGACGCCATTCAGATAGATGACCGCACCATCGTCGGCCTTCAGATCAAGCTGGAGTGATGCCGGCTTGTCGCCGGTGAACTCGAACTCGGTTCGGGCGTAGTAGGTGACCGATCCCGGTTCCCAAACCGTGGCCTCGTCGCCGTCGCCGAAACCAAACTCAGCTGCCGCTGATGGCCAGGCCGCGTCGTCGAACTGGGTCGAGTACCACGGTCCCTGCTGGCCGACTCCGCTGTCGTCGTAGCGCCAGTTTGAGCGGGCACCGATGAGCAGGTCTTCGCCGACCTCGGGCTCGGTGTCTACGGTCCGGAACGTCGGGCCGAAGTACTGGTTGGCGTTCTGGTTTCCTCGGTTGTTTGGGAAACCGGCATCGGCGCCATTTTTCCAGGCGTAGCCGGCATAGGTGACACCGGGAGCGAAGGTGAGGTTGCCGCCCTCGGCGAAGGCTTCGCCGCTGACCTCAGAAGCCAACACATAGGTTGTGCCGGGGTTCAAGGTCACCAGCTGATCGAGCGGGCCATACGCAAAGCCCTCCTCGATCGGGGCGTCGGCGGGAACGTTGGTCTGGGCGATCAGTTGGCCGTCGGCCTCGGTGTAGAGCGCAACCGTCGTTGCCCCCTGATTGGTGATCTGTCCGTTGCTGTCGGCGTCGAAAACACCTAGCTCGGCGACGTCCATTTGACGATCGACCTGGAACTGGAACCCGAGGAAGTAGGTTCCGCTCCGAGAAGTGAAGTTGCTATAGGAGGCGATGGCGGGGGTCGTCGATCGGCCGATTATGGTGATCGTGAAGGTCTCGCTGTCGGTCAGGCCGACGATGTCGGTGACGGTCACGGTGACGTCGAAGGTTCCGTCCCTGCCGACCGTTCCGGAGATCGTTCCGGTGTCGGGGTCGATGCTGGTCCCCGCCGGTAGACCGGTCGCCGACCAGACCAGCCCAGCCTCGTTGTTGGCTACCGGGGTCTGGATGGCGATGGTGTCGAACTGGCCCACGATCTGGTCGCCGATGCTGTTCAGCACCGGTGGGACCGAGTCGGTCACGGTCCACGAGAACGCTTCGCTGTCGGCCAGGTCATCCTCATCGGTGACGGTTACCACCGTCGAGAATACGCCGGGCGTATTTGGAGTGCCGGTGATGAGCCCGGTACCCGGGTTGATAGCCAAGCCGCCAGGCAGACCAGCTGCAGTCCAGGTCAGGGTTCCGCCGCCGGGGTTGTCGACGGTCAGGGCCACCGATTCAACGGTCTCGGTGGTGGTCAGGCGGTCGGCGATGGGAGCGAGCGTCGGGGCAACGACGTCGCCCTGGATACGAAAGGTGCCGCCCATGAAGTTGGTCGGGCCGTTGTAGAAGTTGTTCGGATAGTTAGGTGAGCTGCCCCAGGTGTAAGCGCCGCCGACGTAGTTGATCCCCGGCGCGGTGGATAGCGATCCGGTGTAGCGACCGTATGGCTCGCCGGAAATCTCAGCGGCAATGACGTAGGTGATTCCCGGTTGCACGGTGACCGGGTTGGCCAGCGCGGCATAGGCCGAGCCGTTCTCGATCGGGGCGTTGGCCGGGATGTCGACCTGACCCAGATTCTGGCTGTTTGCTGTGCTGTACAACGCTGCGGTTGTCGCTCCGTTGTTGCTGATCTGGCCATTGCGGTCGGCGTCGTAGATACCGAGCTCGCTGATGGTGGTCGGTTCGTCGACGGTGAACCGCCATCCCAGGAACCATGAGCCACCGTTGGTCTCATAGCCGGTGTATGAAGCGATGGCGTCAATCACCGGCGGCTCGATGACCCGCAGGGTGAACGTCTCGCTGTCGCTCAGGCCGACTATGTCGGTGACGGTGACCGTTACCGCGTAGGTGCCCGGCGCAGCCGAACCTTGCTGCCCAGCATTGCTGATCACCCCGGTGTCGGCGACGATGCCAAGACCGGCCGGTAGCCCGGTGGCCGTCCACGACAGCTGCGAGTTCTCGGTATCGGTGGCAATCAGTTCCAGCTCAGTGGGACGGCCAGACAGCACCGTGCGACGATCGATGGGAGCGAGGACTGGCGCCTGCCCATCCATTACTCCCCAGTCGAAGGTTTGGGTAGCGGTACGCCCTTCGCCTGCGACGGCGACCACGGTGACGGTCACCGTCGAGAAGCCAACCTGGTCGGCGGTTCCGGTAATGAGCCCGGTTGCTTGGTCGATGGCGAGACCGGCGGGGAGGCCGGTGGCGGAGTAATTGAACGTGGCGTTGCGACCACCGACGGCGTCGATCTGGATCGACACGACATCGCCGAGACTTGCGATCTGATCGCCAGGGTCGGCGATGTTGATCGGCGGGATCGGGGTACAGAGCCTGGCAAATCCGCCGACCCAGCGAGGGGACCCGTTTTCGTTGCCGCCGACGTGGTAGTCGCCGCCGATCCACAGGCAACCGTTTGTGTCGGATGCTGCGGCCCAGTGACCGTCACGCGGCGAATCGATATCGGCGTTGAAGCCTTGAATATGACGACCGGTTATGGCATCGATGGCCATCAGGTTGTAGTGCGAGCTGCGACTACCGGTGAACGACTCGTAGTAGTTGTTTCCGCCGCTTGTGCAGTGACAGCCGATGAGGATGACATCACCGATTCGGTCACCGGCTTGATAGGCGCCACCAGCAAAGCCACCTCGCCACTGGAAACCGTCGGCGAACCCGGTGGCGTGGTAGCCCAGGAGCGAGTGATTGTCGGCGTCGAGGACCTGAACCATGTGCTGTTCGCCGATCATCAGCACGATTCCGTCGCCGTAAACGACATCGAAGGTCTCGGGCTGGGCGCCGCCGTCGTTCTTGGTCAGCTCTTGTTTACCGGGGACGTACGCTCCGGTCTGATCGTCGACCACCTCAAAGTGGCCGGTGCCAGATCGACCATTGATGCTGGTGAACCAGCCGCTCATGGCCACTTCGCCTCGGCTGGGGTCGGTGTCGAGACCCCACACCGCACCACCGGACACGGTTGGCTTCCAGGTGGCGTCGATGACGCCCCGATCGTTGCTGAACCGCCCGGCCTTCGAGACCGTAGTTCGGGAGCCACCGGCGCCATCGAGATGCGAGAAGTTGCCTGCAACATAGATGCGCCCGCTCGCGGACTCGACTTCGATGTCGCGAATCGTGGCCCGTCGGCTCGACCAGGGCCGGTCGACCGCGCCGGCGAAGGTCGGGTCGATCTCGCCGGTCACCTCGTCGAGGGCCACTAGCCCCCGGCGGGTTGTGCCGTTTACGTTCTCAAACTCGCCGCCAACCAGAACCGATCCGTTTGGCAGCACATCGAGCGCGTAGATCGCTCGGTCGAACTGGGGCCGGAACGAACTGTTCCATTCGCCGGTGACCACGTCGAAGGCCGCCAGATAGGGCTGGGAGATCCGAGATGCGTCTTTACCGTTCTGAACATAGAGGAACGCACCGGCGACGAACATGTTGTCGCCGGACTGAACCATGTCCCAGACCAGCACATCGAGGGTCTCGGTTTGGGTGGTGCTGGGGTTCTGGCCCGATACCCCCCAGCCGCGCTCGGGGACCATGTTGACCTCGGTTACGTCGAGGTCCGGGTGTTCCGCCGCATCAGCGGCAGTGACACCTACCAGCCCGAAGAGGCCGACCAGCGCGAGGACGCTGGCCGTAAGTAGCGCGGTGAAGCGCCTCGTTCGAGCTGATGTTAAACCCATAACGAGTCTTAACGGCCTGCTCTGAGGCCGACTTAAGGCAGTGATTTAGAGCAGTGATTTAGAACGCTGGCAGGCTAGCTGAGGTCGATATCGGGATATCCGTCGGCGGCGATCTGGGCGATGGTGGCTGCGTACTTCGGGGCACCCCCAAAGTACGCCTGGTACCGGATCTTGCCTTCCTGGTGACCGGAGACATTCGAGTTGTAGCCGGTGAACCAGCCCTTGCTGCCTCGGAGAAGCAGTTTTTCATGGGCGTTCTTGACCTCTTCAACCCATTCCTGCTCGGCCTCTGGCCGCGCTTCAATGCGGGTGTGGCCACTGTCGATCGTGTGTTTGAGCAGGTCGGTGACCCAGTCAACGCCGCCTTCGATGGCCCGAGGAAAGTTGGTCGACCCGGAGACGCTCTGCGGCCCTGCGACCATCAACATGTTGGGGAACCCAGCGGTCAGAACCCCGAGATAGGTGCTCGGGCTATCGCTCCACTTTTCGGCCAGCGCCTCGTTGTCGACTCCTCGAATATCGATGCGGTCGTAGCCGCCGGTGATGGCATCGAAACCGGTGGCGTAGACGATCAGGTCGAGATCATACTGACCGGCGGTGGTCTGGATGCCCTCGGTGGTGAGCCGTTCGATCGGCGTCGCGGTGACGTCGACCAAGTCGACGTTGTCGCGGTTGTAGGCCTCGAAGTAGCGAGTCTCCAGGGGTAGGCGCTGCATCCCGAAGCCGTGGTCCTTGGGGATCAGCTGCTCGGCAACCTTCGGATCGGTGACCCGGTCGCGGATCCGATTGGCGATGTAGGTCGACATCTCCTCGTTGGCCGCTTCGTCGAAGAAGATCTCCATAAAGTTGGCGGCCAGGATGGCAAAGCCCGGCTGCGTGTAGAGCTCATCCCAGAACGCGTGACGGTCCTGCTCGCTGAGGTTCCAGAAGCCGCGGCGGTCCGGCACGTGTTCGAAACCGCCGGGAGAGGTGCTGCAGTTAGCGAAGATCTCGTCATAGCGGGCGCGGATCTCGTCCATTTCCTGAGCCGAGATCGGCCCGTTGTTTAGCGGCGAGCTCCAGTTGGGACGACGCTGGAAGACGGTCAGGTGACCGACCTTGTCCGCGATGTCGCTGATGACTTGGATTCCGGTGGCGCCGGTTCCGATGACGCCTACTCGCTTGCCAGTGAGGTCGACGGGTTCTTTTGGCCACCAGTAGGTGTGGAAAGACTGGCCAGCGAACTCGTCCATGCCTTCATATTTGGGCAGGGTGGGGATCGACAGCGGGCCAAGGCTGGTGATGACGAAGCGGGCCGAATGCTGCCCGCCGCCCTGCAGCGCCAGGTGCCAGATACGCTCGTTTTCGTCCCAGGTCATGTTTTCGACGCGGGCGTTGAACTGCATGTGGCGTCGCAGGTCGAACTTGTCTGCAACGTAGTTGAGGTACTTCAGGTTCTCAGGCTGAGCCGAGAACCGTTCCTGCCAGTGCCATTCTTCGAGTAACTCTTTCGAGAACGAGTACCCGTAGGTGTAGCTTTCCGAATCGAACCGGGCTCCGGGGTAACGGTTGCGGTACCAGGTGCCGCCCAGATCGTCGTCACCCTCCAACACGATCGCATCGATGCCGAGGTCGGTCAGGCGCTTGATCTGATAGATACCGGATACGCCTGCTCCGATTACCACCACCTCGTGGTGCTGTACTTCGGTCATCTTGGTCTTCCACCCTGTTCGTCGGTCGTCCTGCTGTCTGAAGAATACGACGTGGGCGCTTTGAGGAGCAATGTGGCCCCAGCGCCGTTATTTCGATCTGCGTCATCAGCCTCTCCGCCAACAAGGCGCCGCTGTTCGCCGACATCACCCGGGTCCGGCGACCGGCTGGCTGAGCGGGCGTCGATGCGAGCGGACGTCGATGCGAGCGGTCGCCACGCCGGCTGCAACGATAAGGGTGCATCCGATGATCGTGAGCAGGTCAGGTGTTTCGCCGAAGAAAGCCAGCCCGAAGACAACGGCTCCGACAACCGTCGTGTAACGGAATGGCGCTGAGACGCTGAGGTCACCGACCCGCACGGTTTCGATAAGTAGGACATAGCCAGCGACAAGACAGACACAGGCGAGGGCCAAAATCGCTGCGCCTCGTGTCGTGATTGCGCCCCATCCCGTAACTATCGAGATGGCGCCCATCATCGTGGTTATGGCTACGGCGGTGAGTAGCGCGATGGTCAATGCTGGCGTGCTCGGGTCGATTCGCTGCGTGGCAAACTCCCGAACGACGAACGCTGCTGCGGCCACGATGACGAGCAGTGCCCACGGCGAAAACCCATCCGGCGTCGGACGGACCACTGCGATGACGCCAGCAAATCCGATCGCCACCAGAACGTACTGCCGGCGCGTCACTTGCTCTCCCAATCGTGCAGCTACGACGGTGATGGCGAACGGAACGACCATCAGGATGGTCTGGGCGTTTGCGAACTCAAGGTTCACGATCGCGGCGAAGAAGTTTGCCGTCACCACCACCTCCGCCGCGACGCGCAACATGAGCGGCCGAGTGAGGCGCCGGCGGTCAAACCGCTCGCCACGGACTCGACGCGCTGCGGCCAAGATCACGATCATCCCGCAGCCCCGCAGAAACAGGGCCTGATAGACGTCAAGCCCTTCCTCGGTAGCCAGCCGCACCAAACCATCGTTGATGACTGCGACTAGCGAGCCGAGCGCCATGTACAACGCCCCGAGCGCATTCGGCGAGCAATCTCGGAGCACGGCTCCCCACGGTAGATGGCTCGACTCTGTGGCTGCCGAGAAATTCGCTGCGGAAGCGACCTCCCGGTTAGGCGGAGGCTTGACTCAGCCCCGCGTTGTGCTTCCGCACTCGCTGTATGCCTGGATGGGGCTTCCGCCAGCGTCCAAAGCATCGATATAGAGGCACCAGGTATCGGGCTGACCGCTGAGGTCTATCGATGCGTTGGCCTGCGCGGTTGAGGTGCGAAATTCGCCTTGCTGGCCGAGCCAAGTCATACGCACCGCGTATCGAGCGGCCGGGCCGATGTCGGTCCACTGAATATCCATCGTGGCCCCCTCTGGCCCGATGCCTTCGTAGGCGGTTGAGACCGACCATGTTGGGTTCATCGGGGCCGCGCTGACACTACACACCACACTCGGCTCGCTAGCTGGCCGAGTCTCGCTGGTGGCCAAGACTCGCAGGCAATACTGGCTGCCTGGCGGTCCGGTGTGAGTTACATCCGCCTCTTCGGTGAACATTTGCGACATGACAAAATCGCTGCCATCCAGCGAATAGAACTTGTCGTACCCGGTGGCGCCGGGCACCCGATCCCACACGACATATAGCCTGACCTGGCTGTATGTGTATTCCGGCACCAACGGACCCAGAACCGGGCTCGGCAACTGCAGATTCGCAGTGGCTGAGGTCGTCGTTGCCTCCGTGGTGGTCGAGGTCGACGGCACGGCTGATGTTGTTGTGGCCTCGGCGGTTGTGGTGGTCGCCTGGGCTGCGGTGGTTGTGGGTTGGTCCGAGATCGAGGTCGAGGTCGTGCTTGTAGTTGTGGTTGCCTCGGCGGTGCTTGGGGGTGAGCTGAGCGTTGCGGTTTCAGTGGGCTCTTCGGCGTTGTTAGCCGTCGTGGTGCTGGAGTTCTGCCCACCAAATGAAGAGGTTGCCTCCGCTCCGCTGTTGTCTTCGGCCCCGGCCGATGCCACCCCAGCCAACGTCGTCGTAACATCGGCGAGCGCACCGTCTTCTATCTCGGAGGACAGCTCGATTCGATTGCCTTCGCCAACGACCTGGGTAAGAGCTAACCCGCCGCCAAATACCAGCAGTACTGCGGCCACAGCGAGGAGAGGTCGAGTCAAACTTCTGCGCTTGGGTACATTGAGCTCGGCTGCATCGCCGCTGGGCACATCGAGCCTGGGCACATGGATCACGGGCACATGGATCTCGGGTACGTCGGGCCTTGGCACATCGAGGGTCGGGGCCGACCCTGCGGCGATTGCAGATTCGAGTCTCGACCAGAAGGCCGGGGTTGCTGCTGGCGGGTCGGGCAACGTCTTAAGGGCCTCGGTGATCTCCGGGGCGGGCCGTGGGTCGAAGAGGTCGTCGCTCATGCCCATTGGTCCTTTAGCTGAAGGTCGGATCGAAGGGTTTGCCTGGCTCGGCTAACTCGGCTGGCGGCAGTCCCGACCGGAATGTCTAGTACCGAGGCAGCCTCGGCGAACGAGAGGCCTTCGTCATCGACGAGAAGCAGCGCGGCTCGTTGGTCGACCGGGAGCCGATCTAACGCTTGGTGTACGGAGTTCGCCGCAACGACTTGATCGACGAAGTGATCCGGCTCAGCCAAACCGGGGTTGAGTTGCTCCACCGGCCGCCGGTCTTGATAGCGGATGGCGTCGAGGCAAGTTCGGTAGACGATCGAGTAGAGCCAGGTGCTGAACTTGGACTGATGCTCGAAGGAGCCGATCGATCGGTAGGCCTTGAGGTAGGCGTCTTGGAGCGCATCCTCCATCGCCGCGGTGGAGCGCATGAGCCGATAGCCGAGCCGCCGCATACGATCGTCGGATTCTTGGAGGAGCTGGGTGAATGCCTGCGCGTCTCCCGCCCGGGCGCGATCGATCAGGTCGTCTCGAACTCCTGAAGCCGCAAACGGCCGATCATCGCCCAGAGTCATGGTTTCCACCATCCGCATACCTCGTTAGACGCCTCGCGGAGCAACTCTTATCCAAGCGATTCAGAAATCACCCACCGCCGCGTCTAACGACCCACCAGCCGACAATATCACCTGCAGGCGTCTGGCTTCGGCCGCCAGATTCAGCCGCCACCAATCTCGAGCGAGTCCATCCACGCTTTCGCCTCGGCATAAACCTCTTGGATATCCATCGAGTCCAGCGGACTGTCGTCTTGCAGACCGACTTCGCCGCGCAGTTGTCGATAGATGATGGTCAGCTGGAAGTTCTGCGTCGGTTTCGGCGAGTGGCGGACCGCGGTCAGCCAGCGGCGGGCCTTGTCGAGGTCACCGAGAGTCATGGCCAACGCAGCCGGCGGGAGCAGCAGATCGGGTAGCCCGTCATCGTTGCTCGTCAGGCGGCTCATTTCTTCGGACTCAACGAGCAGCCTACGGGTTGCCTCGACATCGGAATTCGTGGCGTGGGCAACACACGAACAGATAAGAAGACCGGGACCGCTGAACGAGCTAGCGAAGTCCAATCCCTGGATGTCCTTCCATTCTTTTGTCAGTCTCTGGATCGCCTCGAGCGAACCTCCTGGATCGCTGGCGACAAGTACCGCCGAAACGAAGAGTTCGTAGAGGCTCCGTGCATAGTCGAGTTCGCGGTCGCCGAGGCGAGTCTCGAGCTCCACAAGACCGCCGAGTGATTCTTCGACCTTGCCGTTGACCGCGTTGTGGCCGGCGATGTACCCCAGTGCGGCGTCGGCCAGGGCTGACGATCCGGACTGCTCAGCCAAACTCCGGGCCTCTTCGAGCATCGCGATGGCGCCGTCAAGGTCGCGAAAGACAGTCATCCAGGAAGCGATCATGAGAGCCGCCGCGAGTTCCTCCGCAGAACCGTCGGCTCTGAGGAGTGGCACGGCGCGGCTCGACCCATTTTCGATCCAGTCAGGGCGCCGACCGGGGAGACCGGCCCCTGCGGCGACGAGGTTTAGGATGCCGCGCTCCCGCTCGGCCAAGTCCAGCGTGTCGAGATATCGTTCGATACGCTCGATTGCCGCCGACGCCCTGGTTCCGGTTCCGTAGGTATATGCGAATGAGAGGGAGCGCAGCAGCGCGGTGAGTTCACCTGTCCGTCCAGCGGCGGCGAGGCGATCCTCAACCGAACGGTGGTCGACGTAGCGCCTGCTGGCCCAGGCCAGAACTTCGAAGGAGGTAAACCATTCCTGTGGCTCGACCGCTCCCAGCGATCCGAGTACCCAGCTGGTGTGTCGTTCGAGGTAGAGGTCTGGATCGGGTTCCTGATCCCAGCGTTGCCTTGCGAACAGCTTGACCGTCTCCAGCAGTCGGTGGCGCCCATGCCCGTCGCTGATCACCAGGCTTCGATCGACCAGTCCCGCCAAGGTAAAGGTTGGCACTCCAACCTCGATCCCTTCGCCGATCGCTTCGACGTCCTCGACGCCGAAGGCCGAGGGGAACGCCGCCAGCTGCCGCAACAGTTCCCGTTCCTGATCGTCGATCATTGCCCAGGCGTCCTCTAGGACGGCTTGAAGACTGGCTTGGCGACGGACACGTTTGCCGCGTCCGTGGCGGAGGATCTCGAACCGTTGATCGAGTCGCACCACCAGTTCGTCGAGGCTGAGGTGGCGAAGCTGCGCTGCGGCGAGCTCGATCGATAGGGGTAGGCCGTCGAGGCTTACACATATGTCGATGACGTGCGGTAGATCTTCGGCTTCGATCGCCGCGT
>JBOEHD010000178.1:0-7563 GCA_050633745.1 Acidimicrobiales bacterium | reverse complement strand
ACTGCAACGTCTTCAACGACGGTGCTTACGACCCGATCCTCAAGCGTGACAACCGTGCCGAGATGATGGTCAACCTGGTTCACGGTGAAACCATCAAGTTCGGTAACGATGAGCAGCGGGGCATCGTGATTCGAGACGGCAAAGCGGTCGCGGTTGACATCGCCGATGTCGATGCAAGCGAGCTAGTCGTTCACGACGCCACGATCGAAGACCCAGCGATGGCCTTCGCACTCGGCAACCTGTCGAACGACAACTTCACTCCTACGCCATTCGGTGTGTTCCGAGCTATCGACGCTCCGGAGTACGGAGAAGGCGTAAGCAACCAGCTTCTGTCGGCTAACGAAGAGTCCGGCCCCGGTGATTTGGGCGATCTCCTTCAATCTGGTGCCACCTGGATCGTCGAGTAAGCCGTTAACCTGCGCTGGTGAATCGATTTGTCGCGGTAGTCGCCTTCTTCGTATTTGTACTCGCCGGTTGTGGCGTCGACCGGGCATCTGAAGACGTCCTGGCTGAGGATGCTATACCAGCATCCGATGACCAGGCGTCAGACGAGAGCCCGGTTGACCAAGGCGAACCGGGGAGTGATGGCGACGGCTCGGTCGTTACGCCGACTCCTACGACGTTGGCGGTACCGCCGCCGACCACCGGCGTTCCAAGCGATGTCGCGCTAAGCGCCGATTTCGACGGCACCACCTTTGAGGTAACCCACGGCGAGCTCAATGACGTCGTGGTCGCCACCCAGGAGAACCAAGAGTTCGTCGATCTGGTCTTCGGTGGCGTCGTGCCGCCAGACTTCACAACCGGCGTGCTTACCGAGCGACTGGTGTCGGAGGCGTTGCGTGTCGAGTTGGCCGCAGCCGGTGGCGCGGTGACCGACGCCGATTCGGAGGCCTCGAAGGCGGCGCTTCTGAACCAGGTTGAAGCTCAGCTCTACCAGGGCCAGCCCGATGCCCCGGCGTTGGCTCAGGCACTGTACGAAGACGTTCCCTATCTGCCGTTCCTCGTCGAGTACCAGGCAGGCCAAGATGCCCTCAGCACGTTCCTGGGCCAAGCTGGCGCTGGCGACGGCCCCGAGGTTCCGTGCGTGCGTCACATCCTGGTTGAAACCGAAGCCGAAGGCGACGCCATCATCACCCGGCTGAACGGCGGCGAAGGCTTCGCCGAACTAGCGATTGAACTGTCGACGGGCCCCAGCGGTCCCGGTGGCGGTGACCTCGGCTGCGCCGATTCGGCAGGCTACGTTCCCGAGTTCGCTGAGGCGGTCAACGCCGCTGAGGTTGGCGAGTTTGTTGGCCCGGTGCAAACCCAGTTCGGCTGGCACGTCATCGTGGTCGAAGGTTTCGAGGCATCCCCGGTCGACGGTCGCACCCTGGCCTCAGAGCGGCTCCAGGAGCGGCTCGCCACAACGACGGTCGACGTAGACGAGAAGCTCGGCACCTGGGACCCAGCGCAGCTGTTCATTATCCCGGCCAGCCAGTAACCGACCCCCTGACCGGCGCCTGAGGTTCCGACGTGTCGACCATCACGATTTGTGGACTGGGACCGGGCGGCACAGGGCGGGTCACCGAGGAGACCGCAACACTGCTGGCCGGCTCGGACCGAATATTTCTGAGAACAGCCAGGCACCCTGGCGTCGAGGAACTGACCGGAACGACGTCGTCATTCGACTACTGCTATGAGCAGGCGTCGTCGTTCGAAGAGGTCTATCGCACGATCTCCGCCGAGGTTCTGAAAGCCGCCGCTGAGCATGGGCACGTCGTCTACGCGGTGCCCGGCTCGCCGCTGGTGCTCGAGCGTTCGGTTCGCCACCTTCGAGCCGCCGCTGGTGTGGATATCAAGCTGTTGCCCGCTGTTTCGTTCCTCGACGAAGTATGGGCACGACTTCAGATCGACCCGGTCGATGATGGGGTTCGTATGGTCGATGGCCTGCGGTTTGCCGTGGACGCGGCCGACCAACGGGGCCCGCTGCTGGTGGCCCACGCCCACGCCGATTGGGTGCTGTCGGACATAAAGCTGGCGATCGATGCCGGCCCGGAGCAGAAGGTCATCGTGCTGCAGAGTCTCGGGACCGATGACGAGCGCGTCTTTGAAGTCGAGTGGCCAGACCTCGATCGGGCGGTTGAGGCCGATCATCTCACCACGCTCTACATCCCGGAGCTGGCCGCCCCGGCCGGCTATGAGTTGGCTCGTAGCGTCGAGATGATGCGACGGCTGCGGAGCGATTGCCCGTGGGATCAGAAGCAGACTCACCGGTCGCTCCGCAAATACCTGATCGAAGAGGCATATGAGGTCATCGATGCCATCGACGACCTGCAGCATGCAAGCTCGCAGGATTCGAACGGCGAGGGTTCGGCAGGCGGTGACTCGGTCGAAGGAGGTCCCGTTCAGTCGCCGGACGCCTCCGCCTACACCGATCTTGAAGAGGAGCTGGGTGACCTCTGGTTTCAGATTCTGTTTCACGCCGAGCTGGCATCCGAAGCCGGACAATTCACTATCGCCGAGGTCGCCCAGGGGTTGACCGACAAGATGATCCGTCGCCACCCTCATGTCTATGCCAACAAGCCCTCGACAGATGATGCCAGCATCGATGGCTCCGCTGCCGATGGCCCCGCAGTCGATGGCTCCGCTGTCGATGGGGCGACGGTGGCTAGCTGGGAGCAACTGAAGAAAGACGAAAAGGGCAGAGGCTCGGTCCTCGACGGCATTCCCCGGTCCCTGCCAGCGCTTTCCCTGGCTGAGAAGACGCTTAAGAAAGCCGACGGCATTGGAGCAAAGGCCGATCTGGGGCCCCTGCAGACCCAGCTCGCCGACCTGGCCTCTCAAGACGATGATCTAACGCCAAGCCAACTCGGCGCGCTGTTGCTGGCCATCGTCGAGATTGGCCGTGAGCGGGGGATCGAATCCGAGCAGGCGCTCCGAGAAACCGTGGATCGTGCTGCGCAACGTCTCCGCACCGCCGAGACCGAAGGTCGAACCGACGGTCTCTGGGTGCGGGGCTAGGCGTTCTCGGTCAAACGTTCAACGGCCACCGGACCCAGAAGTTCCAGCTCTTCGACATCATCGCTTGAAGGTCCGGAGAGGGTGAGGGTCAGCACGTCGGTGCCCGATTGCACCAGCAAGACCCGAGCATGGATTGAGTCGATGGAGTCGACCTGGCCGGTGATGGCGAATAGTCGAGATTGATCGCCGAGGCTCGGTGGGGGCGTTTGCAGGGCTGCGTAGGTAACGGCCGCTCCGCTGCCACCGTCGCCGAGAATGTCCCACGACTCGCAGTCGTTGGTCCTGGCGTAGGCATCGACGTAGTCAGACGCCAGTTCGGCGGTCCCGAAGCGGCTGATGATCTGATACAGCACCCGTTCCTCGGTCTCGGTAGAGATGACTTTTCCCTTCCACTCGGTCAGGCCGGTTGTGGGAGGGGCGTTGTCGCAGAGCGTTGCACCGCCGGGCCCTGGCGAGTCCTCGCTGGTCAGGGCGGTGTCGCCGAATGAAAGATCGGCTGCGGCCAGCGGGATGTTCAGATCCGGCAGCACCGCCGTGTCCTGAGCGGAGGAGGGGTCGGCATCGACGTCGGCGATCGAGGCCTCACCCTCGAGGGCCGCGTTGCTGAGTGCCTGCTGAGGATCGATGCTTTCTGCCTCGGCATCGCCGCCCATAACTTGAAAGAGAAGGAACAAGCCAATTCCACCGACGATCAGCGTGGCGGCGTACGCCAGGGCGAAGGTCTTCAGGTTGCTGCTGGGGGCCTTGGTCACCCGGTGGGTGCCGAACTGACCCTCGTCGGGGCTCGGGGTTTCGAACGGCCCGGGTACCGACCGGAGATTCGATTCGCTCAGTGGCGTTGCGGGGTTGGATTGAGCGGCGACAGTATCCGGTGCCGGTTGCCCCGTCGGCCCAGGAGGGGCGTCGAGCGGGTTGTATAGGCCAGGTGCTGCATCCTCGGGTCGAGGGGCGCTCGGTGGCGCTTTACTCCAGCCAACGGCCGCTGAGGCTGCCGCTGGCGCTTTCGCCGACGTTGAGGCCCCTTTACCTTCGCCCTCGGTGAAGATTTGAGTCTCGCTAGGGGCGGTTGGGGCGCTGGGTTGGGCCGCTGCCTCGACGACGGGCGGCAGGGCGGCGAACTGATCGATGAGATCGGTGGCGCTCGCTGGACGCTTGGCCGGGTCTTTGGACAGCAAAGAATCGATGATCGCCGCCAGTTCGTTTGAAACGCCATGGCGTTTCACGTCCGGTGGCTTGTCGGTCAGGACACGGTTGATGATCGGATGGATCGACTCGTCGGTCTTCTGTACGAACGGCACCGATCGGAAGACGGCGGCCAGCAGGCAGATGCCGATTCCGTACAGGTCGCTGGCGACGGTGGCTCGTTTCCCGCTAAGAATCTCCGGCGCGGCATAGGCGACGCTGGCGGTTATCGCCGCCGACGTGGTGTTCGCTCCATCGTGCAGACGAGCGATTCCGAAGTCGCCAAGCACCGCGTCGCCGCTCGATCGGATCAGGATGTTCTCTGGCTTCAGATCGCGGTGCAGCACACCGGACGAGTGAGCCTCGGCTAGGGCGGCGGCCATTTGGGAGCCAACCGATCTGAGCTCTTCTTCGGGAACCGGGCTCCGCTTGAGCCGCTGCCACAGCGTTCCGCCGTCGATGTACTCCAGAACCAGATAGGGCCGTCCATCGTTCAACGACCCCGCGGTGTAAACGTCGACGATGTTGGGATGCCCTGACAGCCTGCCCAGGGCCTTGCATTCCCGGTCGAATCGCAGACGAATGGTCTCGTCCTGAATGGCCGAGTGCCCGACTTTGATCGCAACCTGCCGGTCGACATTGGTCTGGCGCGATAGCCAGACATCGCCAAATCCGCCGCCACCGATGCGGCTAATGGGCTCGAAGCCCTCGAGTTCGAAGGAGGTACTCATGGAGTTAGTGTTCCGCCTCCGTTCCTCACGGTTTTCCTTTGGCTCGCTGGCCCGCCCGATGCTCGCTTTGGGCGGGGTATCCGAAGTAGATATTCCCACCAGAGATCATAGTCCGAGCGCCGCCCAACGCCGTCTGCGGAGCCTCCTCGGCCGCTGTTCGGGGCCCCTAGGAAGGTTCGGAACCCTCCGGCGGTGGTGGGAGCTTCGAGAGATCGTCAAGCATGCGATGCAGCTCGTCCGGCGGCGTCGGCGGATCGTCCAGCGTCGGAGGGGTGTTATCCGGACGGGCGGCGTGAGGTAGTGGTGGCACGTCCGGCCACGGTGGTGGCGCCGAGATCGGCTCGGGGCCGACGCTCGGCGGTATCTCGTCGATGGCGTCGGGGATGGGCGGCAGGCTGGTAGAGGGAATGCTGCCAACCGGTGGCGGCGGTAGGTCGACCAGTGATGTCAGATCTGGCATCGGCGGCGAGGCCAGCCCATCGAGGGCCGAGTCAGTAGCCGACTCCGTGGGCGGTGCCGCGGGAGGCGGCCCAGCCCGCAGTGAGTCGATTGGGGGCATAGGTGGAGCGTCGTCGAGCGGCTCGAGGTCGGCTTCGGGCAGCGGCGGCTGCCCCGGTTGCGACCAGGGCTCTGGCTCCAGCGCCGGTGGGGACGAGTTTGCCGCCGTTGGCGATGAATTTGCCGCCGATGGCGGTGGCGGAGGCGTCGCTGAAGGGGCCGGTGGGGGCATGTTCTTTGGGAACAGCGAGGTCGACGGCGGAGGCGGGGGTGGTCCCTGGCTCGGATCGGGGGCCGTCGTAAACGACGACGGCGGCGGAGGCGGAGGTGAATACCGCGCTCCGGGAGCGGGCGCTCCCGGCGGGGGAGGTGGTGGTGAGTCCACCGGTGGCCCCGGGGTGGTGGAAGCGAGGTTACCCAGCGGAGGTAGAGGCGGAGCGCCGTTCGATAAAGACCCGAGCGCGTCGACCAGCGGCGGTGGCGGGTCGGCATCGATCAGGGCCGATGGAACCGTGGCCGGCGTTTCGTCGAGCGAGATGATCTCGTTGGGCCCAGGGGCCTGGTCGGCGATTTCAAACGGCTCTATACCCAGCGAAGCGGGCGCAGCCTCGACGGAGTCACGGTCTTCCAGACGGTCTAGAACCAGATCGCCTTCGGTGGAGTCCAGCTCGACGGACCGTGCCGCTGTCAGATCGAGTTCGCCTGACTCTGACTCTGACTTGGACTCCGACTCTGGGTCTGACCCTGACTCCGGGTCTGACTCGGACTCGGCGAGGTTCAGTTCGATCGATTCCGGTTCCGGTTCCGATTCAGACTCAACATCCGACTCAGGTTTCGATTCTGGCTCGCCATCCGCCAGTTCGAGTTCAGTCTGCGAAGATTCCGTACCATCGAACTCGGCCAGTTCTGGATCGGACTGGTCCGGTTCGGTCGATGGCAATTCGGATTCGACCGGGTCAAGATCGACCGGGTCAAGATCGACAGGGTCAAGATCGGCAGGGTCAAGATCGGCAGGGTCAAGATCGACAGGGTCGGGTTCGGATGCGGGCTCGGCCTTTGGTAGCCCGCTGGCGAGGGCGTCCTCTGCCCATGGCATCACCCCATCTGGCTCCGCAGTGTCTGGCTCTCCAGCATTGGAATCCCCAGCATCGGACTTTCCAGCATCTGACTTTGCGGCGCCGGATGCGGCAAAGGCATTGCCGTTCTGAGCAGCGGCAGCGGGCGCAGCCTCCGGTGGTGTTTCGACCGCAGCGTCTGGCATTTCGAGAAGCGCCAGCGTGGTTCGGGCGCCAGCGCCGGGCACCGTGCCAGCGAATACTCTCGACCAACCTGGCAGTGGGTCTGTGTTGGCTAGATTGCCGGCACCAGCGATCAGGGTGACCAGATCTCCAGCTACAAAAACGGTGTTCCAGCCGCTGCGTCCCTGCCCACGGTGAGTGGCCCCGGGTTCGCAGGCCATGGCTTGGTCAAAGAGGAAGACGATCGGATCAGGGGCCACGTCGAGCAACGCCGCAACGCCGGTCGGCTGATGGGCCACGACGAAAGCCTGGAGTGCTTCGGCGACCGGACCGAATGTCCAGTCTCCGCCCGCAAGCAGCTCGTCGACCAGAACCGATGCCAACGGTGAAACGTCAGCCGGGTCGCCGGCCATGGAGACTACGACGGTGAGTGGTTTGCGGTGCACGACGACGCTCGGCGTGCCTCCGTTTTCGATGTCGGCCTCGACGATTGCAGCGGCATGCCGAGCATCGGGGGAGTCCACCTCAAGTCCTTTGTTCATCGTCATCCCCAACCGAGATCCGTACTGTCGCCAACGATCTAACTACACCGACCCTATCGCCCGAACCATCGACGATAGTCCAAGGATTTGGTGGGGCTGGAGTCGAAATCGCAACGCTCATCGCCAAGCTCACCGGCTCCGCTACCGGAAGCCGGATTTCAGTGTGACTCCCGCTGAGATTGTGGGCGAGATCCCTTCAGCGGTTGCAACTGCATGGTGAATGCTGTTGTACCGAATGACCGCATCTTGTTTCAACTAGCAGCTAATGTCTCAGTGGTGAGTCGTAGCGCCCTTGTTTTAGGGGTGAATTTCGTATTGGCTTTCGTAGTTGCGCTGATAGGATCTCACCCCGGGCGGTAGGAGGAACACAAA
>JBOEHD010000177.1:0-4590 GCA_050633745.1 Acidimicrobiales bacterium | reverse complement strand
ATCACCCGCAAGGCCTACGGCGGCGCCTACGTGGTGATGGACTCCAAGGGCGTGGGCTGCGACCTTTCGCTGGCTTGGCCATCGGCGGAGATTGCGGTCATGGGTCCGGAAGGGGCCACCGACATCGTGCACCGCCGGGAGATCCAATCATCGGCCGACCCCGAGGCACGCAGGGCCGAACTGGTCGAGGAATACAAAGAGCAGTTCGCCAACCCGTGGGTCGCCGCCGAGCGAGGCTATATCGACGATGTGATCGACCCGGCCGAAACCAGGATCAAGATGATCGCCGGGCTTGAGATGCTGGCAACCAAGCACGAGGAACTGCCTCGCCGCAAGCACGGAAACGTGCCGCTGTAATGGGTGCCGAGAACGTGACAGCAATCAGCCCCGCGCCAACCGATGAAGAAGCTGCGGCGATCGTCGCCGCTTTGACCATGGCTTGGCCCCGTCCTGCGGCGGCGGAGCCAGATGCAAAAAACACTTCGACCAGTTGGCGGCTCAGCGGACGATGGTGGAGTAAACCCCGCTGGCACCGCAAGTAGGCCGGTCCGTCAGTACCTGAACTTGGCTACTCGCTCGGTTCGGCAAAGGCCGAAGGCGCTACGTCGCGCCCGGTAAGCGAAAGCGGAACCATGCGCAGCCACTGCCAGTGGTCCGCCGAAACCCAGGGCTCAGGATCGTTGGCCCAGGCTCGCCGCAGCACCGCCGGATCTTCGATCAGTTCGAGGCTGCCATGAGCGAGCACGCTCCACCCGGTCCGTAGACGCTCGTCGTAGCCGTCGAGTTCGAGACAGACCACATCGCCACGCTTGGCTGCTTCGAGTTTCCCACCTGCCAGGCTCCGGATGTAGATGTCGCCGTCGTCCAGTTGGTAGTTGACCGGAACGACGACCGGCCAGCCAGCGTCGACGTAGCCGATACGGGCCAAGCTGTGTCGGCTTAGCCGTGAGAGGCACTCATCATGATCGAGGATGGCGAGGTGAGCTCCCGCTGGTGTCTGGTCGGCCTGTGTCTGATCAGCCTGTGGTCTCACGGCCGGTGCCGTCAGGTCGGTTTCGAACGGCGTCGAGCGCGTGGCGCCCTTCTGCGGAGCCGGGGCGACGAGCAGGCTGACGCCCTCGTCGATCGCCGTTTTGATCAGCGCAACATCGCTAAGCCGGCCCTGCGGGATGACGATGGCGGTGGCCCGCCGGGTCTTACCGCTGACCACGAGCGGCGCCAGATCGCCGGTCACGAGGGAGTCGACCCCGACCTGGCATCCCATCTCCCGCAGGCGCCGTTCAGCATTCTCGACATAGCTGGCGGAGACTGGTGTGGTGGTAGTGGGTTTCGTCACTAGGAGCTGCACGTTCTCATCCATCGACCGTGAGTACACCGCGGCGAGCGCCAGCGCATCGAGGTCGCTGTCGTCGCCGGTGAGTTCGACGACGAACGGGCCGACCGGGGTTAGGTTGCTGCGGGCCTCGGCGATTAGTAAGACCGGCTGGCTGCTCGCCGAGGCCAGTGCAAGACCTTCGGGCGAAGGCTCGGCGATGATCAAAGACGGGGCAAAACTCTCAGCGTGGGCCAGAAGTCGACCATGCAGCTGATCCTCCAGCCACAGCACCGGCACGATGGGCACACCGAGACTCCAGGCCAGCGTCTGGTAGCCGGGAAGGTCCTCGGCGTTGGAACACACCAGTTGCAGCGGGGCGTTGAGCCATCGCGAGAACAGGGTTCCTGTTCGTAGAAGTGTCGCCTGATTGTCGGCGTCGGGGCCGTCATCGGCGGGAAGCGGTAGCAGCACCCTGGTGCAGGCGTTGGTCATGACTCCGGGACGACCACGGTCGGCACCGTCGGATGGTGGAGTAGAGAGGTCGAGACCGACCCGAGCAGCAGGTAGGTAATGCCTCGGTGGCCGCGGGCTCCGATCACCAGCAGGTCGGCTGAACCGGCTCGTTCGGGCAGCACGACTCTCGGGTCGCCGATCGCTGACTCGAAGTTGACGGTCACGTCGAGCTTTACCGCGGTCGAACCGGGGTGGGCCGATCGGGAAACGTCGAGCACCGCCTGATCTATTGAGGCCTGCAGTCTGCGCTTTTCTTCCGCAGTTGGCTCGGGGTACGAGGGCAGCAGATCGACCGAGTACGGCCCGGGTACCCAGGTGTTGATAGCGGTGACGGTGCCGCCAGGGGCGACGTGCTGCAGAGCCCAGCGCAGCGCAGCGTCGGCGTTCTTCGAACCGTCGATGCCGACGACGAGATGGTTGAGGGGCTGATCGACCGGTGTGCCTTCGGGGATAACGGCAACAGGGATCGACGCATGTTTTACGCAGTAGGAAGTCACCGACCCGAGCAGGGTCTCGGCCAACGCGCTCCGACCTCGGCTACCGACGACCAGCAGAGCCTGGTCTTGCGATGATCGAACCAACGCCGGGCCCGGATAGCCCCGCACAACCCTGCCTCGATCCAGTACCTCGGGCGCGTATGGCTCAAGGCTGGTGGTGAGCTGGTTCCTGGCGTCTTCGGCCATCAGCTCGGTCAGGTCGTGATAGATCGACGGCGTGCCGACGCCATCGCCCAGGGCTTCAACGTGGTAGGCAGCCACCGGTTGAACCGGGCCGAAGGTGTCGCTGTGATTGATGGCCCAATCGATGGCCCGCTGCGAACCTTCCGAACCGTCTACACCGACGATGACATAGGGCGCATCCCCGGTCACCTCGGCTGGGTCGCTGTCATTTTGTGTTTCGTTGCTGTTGGACATGGGGTCTCCTGTCGTCGATCGATACTTAGGTGAGGACGGTGATGGCCAACGCCACCGCCGCACCGATCAGTCCGGCGAATGGCACCCAGAGCGGGGTGCTGAACCCGGGGGAGGGGTTCGCTCGCTTCAGCTGTATCAGTGCTGCGTTGACCATCAGAAAGACCACGAGGAGGAAGGTCGAGGTGACCTCTGCCAGCACGGCCAAATCAAGGGTGAGGGCGCCAATGATGACCCCGAACCCGATCAGGCCGGTGGCCAGAACCGGTGTGCCGAGTCGAGGATGGCTGTGGTGGAAAATCGCCAGCTTCTCGTTGCGGCGCCCGAGACCGAACAGCACCCTGGCCGCCATGACTATCTGCGCCAGAACCCCGTTCAAGGCCGCAGCTACTGCGATGGCCGCCAGGAAGGACGGATTTCGACCGGTCGCTGTCTCATAGACCAGAGCCAGCGGGCTGTCGCTGTCGGCCAGAGCATCGATCTCGACGGTGCGGACCGTGGCTATCGAAACCGCGCCATAAAGCAGGCAGGTAATCACCAGCGCACTGATGATGGCCACCGGCATCGTCCGCTCCGGCCGTTTGACCTCCTCGACCATGTTGACCATGTCTTCAAAGCCGATGAAGGCGAAGAACGCCAGCACCGCAGCGAGTCCCAGGCCGCCCCACTCGATGGCTCCGGCATCGATGTTGTTCCAGTCATTTGAGGCTTGCCCATCAAAGCCAACCCAGACCACGATCATCAGCCCGGTCACCTCGACCAGGGTGAATATCCCGGCGATAGCCAGCGATTCGAGCACACCCCACAGGGCGATGGCGACAAGAACGAGTCCGATCGCCACTATCAAGATGCGGGAATCGACGGCGGTAACAAACGTCTGGAGATAGCCGACCCCGCCCTGAAGGACCGCGGCGGCCGACGTTATGCCGACACCGGCGATGGCCAGGCCGACAAAAACCGAGAAGGCATTTGAGCCGAACGCTCGACGAACGAACGCCGCCTCACCGGCACTCTCGGGGACACGGATCGACAGTTCGGCGTAGGAGAAGGCGGTTGGAGCGGCGATCACGCCGGCGAACAGAAAAGCCAGCGGGGCGAAGACACCGGCGTTGCCGGCAACGGCCCCGACCAGGACATAGATGCCGGCGCCGACCATCACACCGACGCCGTAAAGGGTGAGTAGCCCGGGCCCGATCTGCCGCTTCAGCTCGTCGGTCGGCATGCGCAGCTGATCCATATCACCAGCATCCTCTCTGACCCTCGCCATCGGTAGGGTCCTTGGGCCCTACCGATATTCATCACCCTAGGAGATTGTTGTCTCCATGTCCTATGCGCTGGAGCCCTCGGTGATCCAGACCCATCTCTCGCAGGTTTTTCTGACCGGCGATCGGGTTTACAAGCTGCTGAAGCCGGTGAAAACGACGTTCGTCGACTTCAGTGAACGGTCAGCACGGCTCGCAGCCGCGACCCGAGAATTTGAGCTGAACCGGCGGATCTCGCCCGACGTGTACCTCGGCACCGCCGATGTCGACGAGGGCAACTCGATCACCGATCGCTTCATCGTGATGCGTCGGCTCCCGGCCGACCGCCAACTGGATCGCCTGATCGGCCACCCGGCACTCGACGATCACATCCGGGGGGTGGCTCGCCTGATCGCCACCGTGCACGCGGCCAAACCCCCCGAGCGGGGATCCCTGGCCGACGGTGCCCGTCGCGATGCCCTGGCCGCACCGTAGGTCCGGAGCAGCTGCACCATTCCGCGGCCCGATCGGCGTCAGTCCAAATAGTCCCGCAGACGGTCGCTGCGGAGTGGATGGCGGAGCTTGGCCAGCGTCTTCGACTCGATCTGGC
>JBOEHD010000176.1:22281-23478 GCA_050633745.1 Acidimicrobiales bacterium | reverse complement strand
CACCGCCACCGCCAACCGCCTGTACCACAACAGGCGTGTTGCTGTCGGTGTTCGTGCCGTCGCCAAGCTCACCGTCGACGTTGCTGCCCCAGCAGGTAACTCGCCCGTTGGTTAGCAGCGCACACGTCTGATCGACGCCAGCGGTGATCTGTTTGACTCTGGTGAGTTCACCGCCACCGCCAACCGCCTGCACGACGACCGGTGTGCTGCTGTCGGTGTTCGTACCATCGCCGAGCCCGCCGGCGCCGTTGTAGCCCCAGCAGTTAACTCGCCCGTTGGTCAACAACGCGCACGCGTGGCTGACGCCGGCGGCTATTTGTTTGACTCTGGTGAGTTCGCCACCTCCGCCAACCGCCTTTACGGCGACCGGTACATTGCTTTGGTTGGTCGTACCGTCGCCTAGTTCACCGGCGAAGTTGCTGCCCCAGCAGTTGACTCGCCCGTTGGTCAACAACGCACACGTGTAGGTGCCACCGCCAGCTGTTTGTTTGACTTTGGTGAGCTCACCGAGGGTGCCGTCATCAACGAACACCGGAGTGTTCCTGTTGTCGTTGGTTCCGTCGCCCAGCTGACCGTGGTCGTTGAACCCCCAGCAGACAACCTGACCGGTGAGCGACAGAGCACAGCTGTGGTTTCCAGCATCGATCTGCTTGATGCGGGTCAGGTCGCCGCCTCCACCCACTGCCTGCACCACGACCGGTGTGGTGCTGCCGTCGTTGGTTCCGTCGCCGAGTTCGCCGGCAAAGTTGCTGCCCCAGCAGTTGACCCGCCCGCTCCTCAGCAACGCACATGAATGGTCTACCCCGGCAACGATTCCCTTGGCCAAGCCAAGCACGCCACTACCACCGACCGCCTTGACCGCCACCGGCGTGTTGCTGGCGTCTTCGGTTGCGTTACCGAGCTGACCATAGAAGTTACCGCCCCAGCAGTTGACCTGGCCATTGGTCTTCAACGCACATGTGTGGGTGCCACCAGCTTCGAGTTGTTTAACTCCGACGAGTACACCGTTCCCACCGATGCCCTTCACCTCCACTGGTCTGTAGATCTCGAAGTCTTCACTACCATCGCCGACCTGACCCGAGTCGTTGCTACCCCAACAGGTGACGCGCCCGTTGGTAGCCAACGCGCAGGTATGAATTCCACCGGCAGTTACCTGCTTGACACTGGACAGCACGCCGTCGCCACTAACCGCTGCTA
>JBOEHD010000176.1:0-22272 GCA_050633745.1 Acidimicrobiales bacterium | reverse complement strand
TACCGCAACCGGGATGTTGCTGTTGGTGAAGGTTCCATCGCCGAACTGGCCGAGTTCATTGTCACCCCAACAAACGACCCGGCGATTCGTGAGCAGCGCACACGTATGACCATCGCCAGCAGTGATCTGCTTCACCTTCGTGAGCTCGCCAACACCACCAACCCCTTTCACCGCAACCGGGGTGACACTGGAGTCGAAGGTGCCATCACCTAGCGCCCCCGTAGTGTTGTCGCCCCAACAGGTGACCTGACCCGTTCTAGTGAGAGCGCACGAATGGTTCTGGCCTGTCACAACCTGCTTGTTGTTTGATAACGGTTCGGCTGAGGCGGCTCCCACCCCCAATCCCAGAATCCCGGCCAGGATAAATAGAACGCCCAAAAGCAATTTCCGCATTGTCTGCCCTTCTATTGTTTGCGACCTGTCAAAAACCGAACCGAACCTAGTCGCGCCTGTAGATCAAAATCTATTCTTGTCGCCCGATCGGTGAAGTTGGCCTAACAGTAGGCAGCAGGACCCGACCCGGTCTGTAGCCGAGCTAACACTCGCGCTGCCGGCCGAGCACGGCAGAAAACTAGAACCAGCCATGCAGAAGCCTGCATGGCTGGTTAGACAGACGCGCTTACACCACTAGCTCAGCCGCGACCGTGACGAAGCAGCTTGCCCGGGATGGCCTCGGTGCATTCGCCGTTGTCGAAGGTGACCTCGCCGTTGACGATGATCTTGTCGTAGCCCTTTGCTCGCTGGACTCGTCGCCACTCCCCGCCCGGCAGGTCGTACTCCACCCCGCCGATCCACGGCGGGTCGATGGCCAACTCTTCCATGTCGTAGACCAGGACGTCGGCCGCCTTACCCTCTTCGAGGGTGCCGCGGTCCCGGAAACCAGCGGCGTGAGCCGGCAGGTTGGAGAGCCGGTAGTGCGCCTCTTCCAACGACACCTTCTCTTCGTCCCGTACCAGCCAGGTGAGAAAGTCGGTGGTGTAGGAACCGCCGGTGAAGAACTTGGTGTGAGCGCCACCGTCGGAAACACCGGGGATGGCGAAGGGAGACTCGTTCATCATTTCGGCCATGAACTCGGCGTTTGAGCCCTTGTCCGGTCCGAGAAACTCGACGTTGAGATCGCCCATAAGCGAGAGGTCGAGCATGACTTCGATCGGGTGCTTGTCCTCGTCGATGGCGATGTCGCCCACCGACTTGCCGACGTACTTCTGCAGGTTCTCCTGACGGTTAACGCCCTGGACAACGAGGCTCTTGGGGTTGCCACCGACACCGGCCTGGATCACCTGCAGGCGACGGTCGGCTTCGGCTGCTTCGTCAACAAGCGCACGCCGCAGTTCGGGGTCGCGCATCTTGGCCATCTTCTCTTCCTTGGTGCCGACCGTGACGGCCCGCCAGGCAGGAGATGCGTCGTAGAGATTCCAGTGTTCAAGAGTGAAGGCGAAACCGGCCCGGCCGGTGCCGCACTGGGCGTAGATCGGCAAGCCCTGCTCGCGACACTTGTCGATCCAACGCAGCGGACGACGGTGGACCTCAGGGTCCTGGCGGGCCGGGGCCACGACGTTGTGCAGAATCGGTCGCTTGGCGGTTGCGGCCAGCTTCTCGAGGAAAGCCAAATCGGCTCGGATGTCACCGGTGCCCTGGGTGATCTGGATGAAGCCTTCATCACGCTCGGCCAAAACATCGGCCAGGGCCAGGATGTCTTCGTCGTGCATGATGTCGGTGACCATCGGGGTGCCGTCGTAGTCGGCCTGCACCGAGTCGGGGCCGAGCCGTTGAATGGAGAAGCCGCAGAGGCCGGCATCCATACCCTCATGAAGCAGACGCTGCATCTCCTTCCGCTCCTCGGGGCTGGCCTTCTCCCCGGCCTTGGCCTTTTCAAGACCCATCACGTACGTCATGAGCGACGCGGTCGGCATGTACTGAATGACGTTGACGCCCTTTGGCTGGCGGTCGAGCGAGTCGAGGTACTCGGGGATGGTCTCCCAATCCCAGTCCATACCTTCCTTCATCGACTCGTATGGAATGGCCTCGGTTCGAGTCATGGTGAGCATGGAACGATCTCGGAAGTCGGGCTTCACCGGGGCAAAGCCGAAGCCGCAGTTGCCGAGCACCAGACTGGTGACACCGTGGTACCCGGAAATGGTGCACCAGGGATCCCAACGGATCTGGGCGTCGTAATGGGTATGCAGGTCGACGAAGCCCGGCGCCACGATCTTGCCGGTAGCGTCAATGACGGTCTCGGCTACGCCCTCGGGGCGGCCGCCGAGCTGGGCGATCTTGCCGTCCTTTATCCAAAGGTCCGCTACGTAGCGGGGCACCCTGGTGCCATCGACGATTGTGCCGCCCTTGATGTGGATGTCGTATTCAGCCATCGCTTGTCCTCTTTTAAGTTGTTGGTCGTTCTTCGTTTGTCAATTTGTTTCAACGCTACTCACCTGGCGCCATGCAGTCATTTCCAGCACAATCGATCGATGACCGAGCACCATGGTGGGCCGATTGAGGCAATCGACTTCCGGTTCCGACCAATCGGCGCCAGAAGTTGGACTCCGGAGACCACCTACCACTACCTCGACCGCATGAATCTGCAGCCGTGCCCGTCGTTCGAAGCCCAGTCGATGGACCTTCTGTTTGACGAGATGGCGGCAGCCAATATCGAAATCGGCGTGATCGGCGTGCCCGGCCCAACCAGCGATCGTGGCCTCGATCCGACATCAGCCGACGACATCGCGACCATCGTCGCTGCCCACCCCGACCGGTTCATCGGCTTCGGATCGGTGGAGCCGTCGGATGTAAGTGCGGCGGTGAGTCGTATCGGTGAGCTGGCCGATGCTGGTCTGCGAGGCGTGACTATCGACCCGTCAACTGCGGCAACCAGCCGTCGGTTCGACGATCGGGCGCTCTACCCGTTGTTCGACGAGGCAAACGCCCGTGGCCTGGTGGTGACAACGACGATGTCGAGCCTGCTCGGCCCGTACATGGATGACTGCCGACCGGAGTACGCCGACCGGGTAGCCACAGATTTCCCAGACCTGACCGTGGTGATTCAGCATGGCGGCTGGCCGTACGCTCTTGAAGCGATCGGCGCGGCCTATAAGCAGCCGAATCTGTTCATCGTGCCGGGACAATATATTCACTACGGGTTCCCCGGCTCTGAGCACTACATCACCGCACTTCACCATCTCCTGCAGGACCAGCTGCTGTTCGGCAGCGTCTATCCGAATTGTGGCCCGTTGACCGACCTGCGGCAGATCGTCAGCTCATGGAACCTGCCGCCAGCGGTCGAGGCCAAGTACCTGCGCCACAACGCAGAACGTGTGCTCGGGATCTAGGTATCGGTCTGGCGCCAGGCCGCCAGCTCAAGCAGAATCAGGGTCGGAACTACCGAACTCTGGCAACGAGATGACCGACGGGATGAATGACATGGAAATAATGGCAAGCGGACTGCAGTTTCCTGAGGGGCCCATCGCCATGCCAGACGGCAGTGTGATCCTGGTCGAGATCGGTCGAGGCACCATCAGCCGGGTGCAACCGGACGGTACGGTCGAGGTTGTTTCCGAGTGTGGCGGTGGCCCAAATGGCATCGCCTTCGGACCGGACGGCCGACTCTACGTTTGCAACAACGGAGGCTTCGCCACCTTCGTCGACAACAAGGGCCGCACCAGAATCGGTTCCGAACCCGACAGTGACGTCACGCTCGGTTACATCCAGGCCATCGATCTCGAGTCCGGCGCGATCGAGACGCTCTACTCCATGGTCGAAGGTCGCCATCTGTCGGCTCCCAACGACATCGTCTTCGACGCCACCGGTGGTTTCTGGTTCACCGACCACGGCAAAACCTGGGAACGCAAACGCGACCACGGCGGCATCTACTATGCCAAGCCGGACGGTTCGCATATCGAAGAGGTCATCTATCCGGTTGAGGGGCCGAACGGCATCGGCCTTTCCCCAGACGACACGCGGCTGTACTTCGCCGAGACCCACACCGGCCGAGTCCGGGTGCTCGACATCGAAGCGCCGGGCAAACTGGCGTCGCCGTACGGTAAGTCGACCAGGGGTCGGGTGCTAGCCGGCCTCGAAGGGGAGCAGCTGCTCGACTCCCTGGCCGTCGACTCCGGCGATCATGTCTGCGTGGCTACCATCCGCAACGGTGGCATCACCGACTTCGCCCCCGACGGCAGCCACGTACACGTGCCGACCGGCGACGCCCTCACCACCAACATCTGCTTTGGCGGCGACGACATGACCACCGCCTACATCACCGGCTCGCTCGAAGGCACCCTGCTCAAGACCACCTGGCACCGCCCGGGACACCGCCTGCACTTCCAACCCTGACGGTCGTCTTCGTTCTGAAAGGCGCCAAAGCTAGCCAAGCGCACGATCGCGTGGTTGCATTTCTGCTGTATACCCCATCGGGGTGAGCGATGCCTCGGTGGTTGACTCGCGAGCAAACGAACCATCGTTCTCCATCTACAGGGGGGCAACTGGCGGGCAGAGATCCGCCGCGAGAGGGGGTTGACGATCCGCCTCCAGCAGGTCGTTGGCCACCTCATTACGTCTGATACTTCTTACATGCCGAAACCCAGGCAGCGCGAATGACCCCACGCGACAAGGAGCCAGACTAATGAAACCTCCAACCGGCCACCTCCCGCTCATCATCGAACACCTCACCAAGCGGTACGGCGACCACGCCGTCGTTGATGACCTTACCTTCACCGTCGAGCCAGGCCGAGTGACCGGGTTTCTTGGACCGAACGGTTCTGGAAAATCCACCACGATGAAGATGATGCTCGATCTGGCCACCGCCGATAGCGGGCGGGCAACGATCGGCGGGCGGCGGTATCGGGAATTGGAGGATCCGGCCCACACGGTCGGCGCAATGATCGAATCAGACGCCTTCCACCCCGGCCGAAGCGGCCGCAACCATCTGCAAATCTTGGCCGACGCAACCGGCATCCCCCATCGCCGGGTCGATGAAATCCTCGAAGACGTCGGCCTAGCCGACGCGGCCCGCCGCCATGCGGGTGCCTACTCCCTTGGTATGCGGCAACGTCTCGGACTTGCCGCCGCTCTGCTCGGTGAACCACCGGTTCTCATACTCGACGAGCCAGGAAACGGCCTCGACCCGGAAGGCATCAGGACACTCCGCGATCGACTCCGGGCTCAAGCCGCCGACGGTGGCACGGTGTTCGTGTCGAGCCATCTACTGGCCGAGGTCGAACATCTCGCCGACGATGTCATCGTGATCAACGAGGGACGACTCGTCACACAGGGTTCACTGGCCGAACTGCAACAGGCCGCATCGCTGGTGCGAACCACCGACCCAGGGCACCTTGCTGTCGTGCTCGAACAGGCCGGCGCAACCGTCGAGGCTCACGGTCCCGACAGCCTCATCGTGCGGAACATGCCAATCGACGAAATCGGCAAGCGCGCGTTCGCCACCGGGATCGCCCTCCACGAACTCTCGCCACAGGCAGGGTCGCTCGAAGAGCTCTTCCTCAACTGGACCACCAACCCAGCCATCGACCAGGAGGCCAACTAGCCATGACCATGACCAGACTCATACGATCCGAGCTCCGCAAGCTCACCACCACCAAGATGCCGTTGGCCTTCCTCGCCGTGCTGGCCGTGCTCGCTGGCCTGAACGCGTTCGCCGTCTTCGCGGGGACCGACATGGACGATAGCAAGGCGTTTATCTCCTCCGAAGCCGATCAACGGTCCCTCATGGCGTTCGCCGCCAACGCACTAGCGATCGCTGGACTGTTCGGCGCCATCGCTGCGGCCCGCGAGTATGGGTACCACACCATCGTCTCGACCTTCCTCGCATCGCCTCGTAGGCATCGAGCGGTATTCGCCCAACTCAGCGCTATTGCTCTCTGCGGTGGGATCCTCGGCCTCGTCGGCGCTGGACTGACCGTCGCCGCGGTGGCTCTTTCGTTACCAACCACCGACTACGGCTTCCTTGTCTCGGCCAACAACATGAGCCAGGTTCTCGCCGCATCGGCGTTCGCCGGGGCCGCCGGGGCTGTTCTCGGCGCCGGAATCGGTTCTCTCGTACGCAACGTCGGCGGGGCTGTGACCGGAACGGTATTGGCCTTGTTCATCGCGCCACCCCTCGTGGTGCAGCTCGCCAGTGACACCGCTCCATGGATGCCCAGCGTTCTGGCCAACGTCCTCTCCGGCGTTGGGGACGACGTCAGCCGACCGGCCGCCATCGTCGCGATCGCCGCCTGGGCACTGGTCCCGGCCATAGCCGGCTTGATCGCCGTCGAACGCAGAGACGTCGTCTGACCGGGATGACCGCTGTTGGATTCGGGTCTACCGTGAACCTGTAGCCATGTACGCCACCACTCACCAGCGCGAGGTCACCTCACCCACGACCGGCTGGCAACGCGTCCTGCAAGGGTGGTTCGACCCTAGCGAACCCCACCCCTATCGAGGACCGTTCGCTCGCTGGCCCCGCATCGCCGACGCCGCGCTCGCCGTAGCGGTTTTTGCCGGATCGTTGGTTGCGGTAACCGTCAGCGCGCTTGGCGACAACGAGGACTTCACGATCGACTCGATCGGTGAGCGACCATTCGGCGCATTCGCCATGCTGGCCGCCGCCGCAGCAGCTCTACTGTGGAGGCGCCAGAGGCCCATCGCTGTGACGGCTTTCTTGACGGTGACCTTGATCGGCTGGGCCATTGCCGGCTACGGCGATGGCCATGACCTAGCCATCATCATCGCCGTCTACGCCGTTGGCCGATACACCACCGACTACCGTCTCAACCTCGCTGTCGTCGCCATCGTGATTGCAGTCAGCATCCTCGGCACCATCATCGACTCCAACCAACGTGTCGACATCGCCCCAGCCGTCGTCCTCGGCTGGCTCCCCTGGTATCTCGGTCACCGGAGTCACAACCGCGGCGACTACCTGGCTCTGCTCCAGGAGCGGGCCGAACGGTTGGAGGCCGACCAACATGCTCGAGCCCGCGAAGCCGTCGCCCAAGAACGATCCCGTATCGCCCGCGAACTCCACGATGTCGTCGCCCACCAGGTCTCGATGATTACCGTGCAAGCCGGCGCAGCCAAAACCATCGCCAACGATGACATCGACGCTGCAGTCGAAGCCATGGGCGACGTCGAACGCGCTGGTCGGCAAACCCTGCGCGAGCTCCGCCATCTTCTCGGCGTCTTGCGCCCCGAGATTCCGGACGGCGATGACCTCGGCCCTCAACCTGGGCTCTCCGGTATCGCCGCTCTGGCGGACGAACTCACCCAAACCGGTGCCGATGTCTCCCTCACCGTCGCTCCTCTTCCGGCAAACCTCTCTGCCGCGGTCAACCTCTCCACCTACCGCATCGTCCAGGAATCGGTCACCAACATCATCAAACACGCCGGGCCGAACCCCAGCGTCCGCCTGGCCATTGACCTCGACGAGTCCGGACTTGTTATCAACATCACCAACACGATCAGCCACATCAACCATCACAGCACGGCTCCCCGGCTCCCCCGGTCCGGATTCGGCATCGCCGGAATGCGCGAACGCGCTACCCTCCTCGGCGGCACCCTCACGGCCGAAGCCCAGCCGCCCGACCGGTTCTGCGTCAACGCTCAGATTCCCGTCGAGCTGGAGCGACCATGACCATCCGCGTCGCCGTCGTCGATGACCAGGCGCTCGTGCGCCGTGGCTTTGCCATGGTCCTTAATCACCAGCCCGACATCGAGGTGGTCGCCGAAGCGGGTAATGGGCTCGAAGCAATAGCCGTCGCCGCCAAACACCGGCCCGACGTCGTCCTGATGGACATCCGCATGCCGGAAATGGATGGCCTTGCCGCCACCGCTACCATCCTCGAAGAAGCCGACTGGCCGCTCAAAGTAGTCATCCTGACAACCTTCGACCCAGACGAGTACGTCTACCGGGCCCTCCAAGCCGGCGCCAGCGGATTCGTGCTCAAAGACATCCCTCCAGAAGACCTGGCTCCCGCAGTGCGCACCGTCGTCGCCGGCGGTGCGCTCCTCGACCCCAACATCACCCGCCGCCTCATCGGACGGTTCACCAAAACCCTCGCCACCGATACCGCTACCAGTCGACGTCTCAATACACTCACCGACCGCGAACGCCAAGTCCTCACCCAGTTGGCGAAGGGCGACAACAACGCCGAGATCTCTGAGACGCTCTATATCGGCGCCGCCACCGTCAAGAGTCACGTGTCCAACATCCTCACAAAACTTGGCCTAAGAGACCGCGCCCAAGCGGTCGTCTTCGCTTACGAAAGCGGCCTGATCTCGCCCGGGCAACATGACATCGGCCACTGAAGGGGCGGTCTCGCTGCGGATCTGCCCGCCAGTTGCCCCCATGCAGATGGTGAACGATGGGTTCGTTTTGGTCGCGCTGTCGTTACGCCGTTGGAGCTCAAAGACTAGAGAGCGCAAAGACGTAGGTTGCGACTCCGAGAGCACCAATGATGGTGGACAGTAGCGAAAAGCCGATCTTCAACCTGGTCCCGTCCACGGCAAGCGAGGCCCAAGAGGAAAAGGCCAGGGCGATAGCGAAAACGAACGTCGCAAGCTGGAATCGTTGCGTCTGAACTCGTCGGCGAGCGCTCTCGTCAACCAGCTCAAAAACTTGGTCGTAGAGGAACTGCGAGTCCTCATACTGCGCAGTCTCGTATTGCTCATCAAAGGGATACAGGGCAAGCCCGGGATCGTCGACGACCCGGTCAAGGGCTTCCTGCAGATGGGTCGAGAAGCTGGCCTCGTAGTAATCGAGTTCCCCTGCCTCACGGTCTGGCGTGAGGTAGAGGCCGTACAACGTTTGGTCAGCAGCGATGCTCTGCGTCGCTCGCAAATATTCGGCGTTCGATTCCAGCATGGTTCGAACCGAGCGACCGCTGGCTCGGCCACCTTCGGTTGAGGTGCGAGAACCCTGGTAGGCGGCAACGGCTGTAAATATGGTGAGAATGGCAACAAGCGAGCCGAGGAAGATCTCGGTGGTTATGGCTCTCCGCCACCCGGTGATACTCGCGTTTGATTCATCGCCTGCCATGTCGTTTCCACCCCATTAAAGACCCTCAATCTTCGCCCCCATCTCAGCGTTTGACAACCAAGGTCAAGCCGCACGCCAAGTAGACAGCGTGGCTATCTGCCCATCGAGTAGAACTCGTCATTAGCTCGCATTTGTGTGAGGTGGGCCATTCTGTTTGAGAGGGCAAAAAACGAGGCAATCGCCCCAACGTCCCATATGTCCTCGTCGCTGAGCCCGTGGGTTCGAAGTTCTGCGTGATGTTCATCAGCGAGTGTGGCCGGTTCCATAGCCACGCGGTTGGCGAAGGCGCAGATTGCTCGTTCTCGATCGGTGAGATCAGCGTGGCGCCAGTTTGTGGCGACCTGATCGCTGATAGTCGGACTCTTGGCTCGGATTCGAAGAATCGCGCCGTGAGCGACGACGCAGTACAGGCACTCATTTTGTGCACTGGTAACCACCACGATCATCTCTCGCTCGGCTTTCGACAGGCCCGACTCGCGGGCGTCGGCTCCCTCAAGTCGCTCTGGGTCCATCAGGGCATCATGAAGCCCCATGAAGGCACGAAACTCAGCTGGTCGATGAGCTAGTGCGAGAAACACGTTCGGAACAAAGCCGGACTTGTCGGCCACCGCGGTGATCATCTCGCGGATGTCGTCGGGCAACTCATCAAGACTTGGAACCGGGTAGCGGGAAATTGGCTTGTCAACGTCACTCATTAGAACAGGGTGCCATGATCCAGTGCCGAAGAACCCAATCGACACTCCCGCCAAGACCGCGCCATCTCCCGGCGGCCTGGTTTCTGGGACAGCCATAGCCGATGACCGACGAGCCGAGTTGGCTGCCCTGCCCGGCCGCCTGCGCTAGCTGGCGGCGAGTATGCTCTGTCGGTTGCGGCACTGTTGACCGGGCGGGCTCGGTAGTGGTCTCAGTAGCGTCCAGACCGAGGGCAGTCCCTAGGGAGCCAGATTGCAGCTAGCGACGATCCGTCAGTTGTTCGACGGGGCGGTGCAGGACGCGGTTGCCGTTGGCTCGGTCCCGTCGACGAATGCTTCGCCTGCGATACCGGTCGCCACAGCCGGGGTGTTTCCGTTGGCATTCCATGAACCACCGAGGTTCCCGGGCAGGTAACCGACGTAGTGAACCACACCGGCCCCGTTCGAACTTCCGGAGACCGGGTTCCCGATGTAGTGGGTGCTTCCGCCTCCGGCGAACGGGCTGGTCGCAGCGCCTGACCCGGCGTTGTTCTTGACGTCCAGACAGAGGGTGTTACCGGCGTCGGCAAGGTGCTGCATGATCGAGTCGGCACCGCCGATGGTGATGGTGTTGCTGTGAACCTTGGCCTGGGTATTGGCCAAGCCAGCGCCGGCTGAACCCTGCACGCTGCTCACCTCAATGCCAGCCCCGCCGGACCCGGCAGATCCGATGGCGTTCACGCCTCCGACAATGTTGGTCGAAACGTCGACGATCATCGACGGGCTTTGAGCGGTCGATTCGGCCTTGGCCAGGATTCCCCAACCCTGCTCATTGCCTTGCACCTCGTTGCCGATGATCCTGCCCTCACCCTGGGAGCCATCAAGGGCGACAACGGCGATTCCAGTCCCACGGACCGGTCGCAACTCGTTGGCCAAGATGTCAAACGTGAATTGAGCACTGTCGCGGCCGTCGATGAGGATCCCGCCACCGCTGCCGACAGTCGCTGGAGTCCCGATGAAGACGTTCTCGTTGGCCGAGGTCCCATCGCCAAGGTTCACGTCGACCGTCGAATTGCCAACCGCGTTGACTTCGAACTCGGTGCCGCCGTTGGTTTGGAAGGTGTTCCGAACAGCGTCGATGTTCATCACCGCCGAATCCTGAGCCCGGACCCGCACGCCGTTCGAGGCCGCGGTAGCGATGATGTTGTCGTTCATGGTCAGGTTGAGCGTGCCGGTCGAGTTTTCGATCAGCACGTTCCGGGTGGTGTTGATGGAGTTGCCGGTAAAGGTGTTGCCACTCACGCTTGAGGTGCCGGTCAGGTTGATGACATGGAGAGCGTTTTCCCGCTCGGCTCCGGTGTTGGAGCCAATGTCGGTGAAGACCGAGTTGGTCAACGTCAGGTCGTCGACTCCATTTCCGGTGACACCGTTTTGCGCGGTGTCATCAATGTGCAGGTTGTCGAGCACGACCGGACCGGTGTTGCTGAGCTTCACCGCTCCGTGGCAGCCGGTATTGGTACCGGTGTCGAGCCGATCACAGGTGCTTCCGGGAACCGGCGAGACCCCGTCGGTGAAACTGGCACCGGTGAGGTTCATATTCTTGAAGGTCGCACCGTTGACGTTTTCAACATAAATCCCGTTGGCCGAGATGTTTTGCAGCGTACCTCCGGAGCCATCGGCCGTACCGGTGCCGATCACTGTGAATGAACCGGACACAATGTCCTGAAGATGAATACCGGTTGTGGCACCGTCAACCGACACGCTGGCGAAGATGAGGTTATTGACGTCCAGCACGTCCCCAGGGCCAATCGGGTATTCCAGCCGACCGAGAATGTCGACGGCCTGACCGCTGGTGGCGCTCAACGTCGCAGTGGTAGTGCAGCTCACATTGAACGGACCCTCGACGTCTCGTAGTCGCAAGGTCGGTCTCGTCGACGAAGTGGTTGAGGCCTGGATGCAGTTGAGGTCGACCTCGAACTCCCCGGTGACCAGGTCGAGGCTGCCGCCGGTTCCCGTTATGGCCGCATCGTCGAGCACGAGCTTGCCGAAGTCGCTGCCAACGATGGCATGGCCCGCTGTATTGCCGAAGAGAAAGCCCCGGACGGTGTTGTCCTTGGCCAGGTTGACCGCGTGGCCAGCGGTCGTCCCTATGAGTGGCCGATCCAGCGTGGACCCGCCAGGCATCGGCAGAGCGTTGCTATGAGGCGGCACGGTGATACCTGCCGCGGTCGGGATGTCCTGCACCGACCCATCGCCGAGAAGGATCTGGTCGTTCTTGAGATTTAGAGGGCCGTTGTACGGTGTGGGGTCGTCCGCCACATAGATCACATCGTTCGGATCATCGGCTGCGGTGGCCTCGTAGCCCCCGACGCCGTCGATCGTTTTGAACGGGCTGGACAGGGTTCCGTTACCGTTGCTGGCCTCGCCGCCGTCGATGAACCAGATCACTTCGTCGACGGTGATGGTCACGGTGCCGGTGTCAGTGCCGCCGTTGCCGTCATTGATCGTGTAGGTGAACGTGTCGTCGCCCTCGAACCCCGGGGCAGGGTTGTAGGAGAACGAGCCGTCGACCGCCAGGCTATATGCCCCGCCCTGCGCCGTCGCTCCTGCAGCAGCGGTGGCGGCATTGGCCGCTGTGCCACCGAGGTCGTTGACCAATACACCGCTTGCCGTGGGCACGGTGATGCCGACGTTGCCGAGCGAGTCGTAGGCATCGGCCACGGCTTCCACCGGGTCCGGTTCGTCGATAGGGGTGCAGGTTGCATCATCGGCGATGGATGTGCCGGGGTCATCGCTTGAGACCGGATCGAGGCCGACCATGGTCACGGTCGCCTGGTTGCAGACCTCGCCCGAGGCGGGGCGAGGGTCGTTGACGGTGACGTCGAACACCATTTGAACCTGCTGGCCGGGCTCGAGCGTTCCAAGACTCTGGGTCAGGACCGTGGCCGTAACGAGTGTGTCCGACCCGCTATCGGACTGGCCCGAGTCGAGGCCGATACCCGGAGGTGGTGGGTCGCTCACTGTGATGGTGACCGTGTCGGTGTCATCGATGGTCAGCGGATCCCCGTCGGTCAGGGTGTAGGTGAACGTATCGTCACCTAGGAACCCGCTGGCCGGGGTGTAGACAAAGCTGCCGTTGGAAGCGACCGTAACCGACCCGGCTTGCGAGGTGGCCTCAGGGTTGCCTATCGCGGCCGGGTTTCCGTTGACCGCGTTCACACTCAGCGAGACGTTGTTGTCGGGATCGGCGTCGTTCAACAGCAGGCCCTGGGCCGGGGTGATCGTGATCCCCGCCGGCTCTGAGGTGTAGCTGTCGTCAACGGCCAACGGCGAAACGTGCACGGTCCCGACCAGCGTTGTGTTGCTGTCGATGGTGTCGGTGAACACCACGTTGTTTCGCGCGCTCGAAGAGGTGTTGTTGATGATCACCTCGTAGCGCAGTGTGTCGCCAGGATCAGCCTCACCGTCGTTGTCGACGTCGACCACGAGGGAGTCGATCTTCGTCACGGCCAAGCCCGCCGGCTCGTTGACGGTTGTGTTTTGGGTCGTGCTGTTGTCGGCCGGGTTTGGATCCGTCTCGGTTGCGGTCACCGACGCCGAGTTGACGATCGTGCCCGTCGTCCCACTGTCGACCGTTACGTTCACGGTGAAGGAAGCGGAACCTCCACTCGTGATATCGCCAAGCGAACACGTTGGCACACCGGCCGGGTCTTCGTTGCAGCCTGATGTCGACACAAACGTCACCCCAGCAGGCAGGGCTTCGGTCACCACCACGTTCGTCGCAGCCTGGGGACCCGCATTCGAGACTGCGATCGTGTAGGTCAGCGACCCACCGGCCGTCACCGGATCCGCGCTGTCGGTCTTGGTGATCGACAGATCAACTCTCGGCGCAACCTGGAAGCTCAAAGCCCGGTTACCGACCAACGAATCCGGGGCGCCGTCCTGGTCCACGATCCGTTCCGGCACCAGAGTCAAGTTGCAGGTTTCTCCCGGCGGCAGATCGGTGTCGGGCAACAGGGTGAAGACCGTCGGGCCGCCAGTGGCGGTTAAGATGACCTGACGGCTTTCGCAGAACAGGACGAAAGCCGGGCCTGCGCTCTCAACAAGGGTGACCGGCTCGGAAAAGGTGAGCATCAGGTCATCGTCTGGTTCGATCGTCCCGCCCTCTGACGGTGTGCTCGACACCAGGGTTGGCGGAAGGTCCGGCGCGGTGACCGTGGTGGTGACGGTTGCTGTGTTGTTGGCAAGATTCGGGTCGAAGACACCGGTGAAGGACACCGATCCGGTGGCGGAGATCGATCCAACGGTGCCCGCATCGACCATGACCTCGATGCGGAAGGTAGCGCCGACCCACAACCCGTTGAACCCGTCGCAGGTCACGAAACCCGGCGCGGTTTCACTACAGAAGCTGTCGAAACCGTTGAGCGCGCCCACGTACGTGACGCCAGCCGGCAGGTCGAGGGTGAGCACCGGATTGCTCATCGGGAAGGAGGTGCTGAAACCGAACAGGTAATCGAGCGTTTGGCCGGCCACAATCGGGTCCGGCGAGTCACTCAAGATGACGCTGACATCAGAGCTCGGCTCGGTGGTGAACGTACAGGTCACCGCATCACCGGCGGCCAGCGTAATGGTGGCGGTTCTGGTGCCGGTATCGGTCGAGGTCGAACCACCGGTGCAGTCGAGGCTGGTCACCACAAACGGCGAGACCGCGCTCTGGGTCACGGTGTATACGCCGGGCTCAAGCAGCGTCGCTTCAAACGTGTTCGACAGCGTGTTGTCACCACCGTTGCTCGGCGCCGCCGCATCGTCGTCGAGGGAGAACGCACCGAGGCCACCGGTGAACGAGAAGTCGGTCGCCCAATCGGGCACCGTGTCCTGAACGATGGTGATCGAACCGGTCTCCACCACATCGGTCACCGTGACGGTGACGTTCAGCGCATCGGACAAGCCGTCCGAGTCGGTGACTCCGACGACGATCTCGTAGACGTTGTCCTGGTTGGCGTCGTCGGGGTTCTCGAAGTCAGCCGGCGGGTTGAACTGCAGCACCCCGGTCGACGTATTGATAGAGAGTCGCTCGCCGTCGACCTCACCGATAAACGAATACGTGAGGCCTGACCCTTCGCTGTTCGTGTCATCGGTGGCGTTGTAGTCGGCAACGGCCGTTGTGTTCTCGGCAACGGTGATGGCGGCGGGCCCGCCCAATATCGGGGCGTCGTTGACCCCAGCCACGAACACCGTGGCGGTTGCGGTATCGGTCTCGCCGTTACCGTCGCCGATGGTGTAGGTGAAGGTGTCGGCCAGCGTCTCCCCGGCACCGAGCGCTTCGATGGCCGGGACTCCGGTCGGGTCATAGGTGAACGAGCCGTCGGGATTGACCGTGACAGCGGCGCCGTTGGCCGACGTGGCATCAAAGCCGGTCACCGTCAGCGGGTCACCGTCTGGGTCGGTGTCGTTGGCCAGGACACCTCGGGCCATCACATCGAGCGGACCGTGGTTGGAGTAACCGATGATCAGGTTGCCGGTGCCTCCGTAGGCCACGCCGACCGCACTACCACCGACCGACGGGGCGGGGATGGAGTCGAGGATTGTTGTGCCCGTGGGGTCCCAGACCTCGACGTTGGTCGAAGCTTCAGCGATGTTGCCCGTCGTCGGGTCAACCGCGAAATCGGACACAGGGGGCGACGGCATGATCGAGCCGATCCGCGAACCGCCGTCATCGAAGATCCGGACTTCGCTTAACCCGAATCGGGTGACGATGTTACCGGTGCCGGGCTGTACCCCGAGCGAGTCGGTCGACGCGAACGGGAAGCTCGTCAGGACCGTGGTCAGCGTTGGGTCATACAGTCGGAACTCTCCCGTGCGAAGGCTGACGGCCACCTCACCGGTGTCGGGGTGGAAGGCCACGCTGGCGCCGGGAACCGATGTCGAGTGGAGCAACGTGGAGCCGGTCGGGTCGTAGATCTCGAGCACACGGGGCGCGATGGCCTCGCCGATGATCACGGCAATCCGGCCGGTCGTTGGGTCGGTTGCCACGTCAACCACGAACCGCTCGTCGAGTCCCAATCGGGTCCTGGTGGTCGGATCCAAGGTGACCAACCGAGGGTGCCTGCTGGGGCCGGAGATTGCCAGGATCTCCTCACTCACCGGCTGTACGGCCATCGTCCGGCCCCTCCGGTCGAGGAAACTGTCGAGCAGCGCACCGGTTGTGGGGTTGACCAGTGATCCGCCGTCATCGGCGACCGCCAGGTGGCCGGTCATCGGGTCGTAGGCCACGCCACTTGGTTCGGAGAGACCGCCGATGATGGACTCGGTGTTGCCGTTCTCGTCGAAGGTGACCACGCCGCTGCAGCAGGCAGAGAAGTTGGCCACGGCGATGTCACCGGTCGGCTGCTCGACGCTCAGGTCGGCGGGGAAGTCCATCTCTTGGGTGGTGACGGTCTGGATGAGGCTGCCATCGCTTTCCCATCGCTGGATCTGGCCCGGGGCCGAACCGCCCTGGTCTTCGTAGAGCACAGCCACGATCTCGCCGTTTCGTTCGTCGACGTCGAACCCGGTGGCGATGAGGCCGTTGTGGTCGACGTCGGTCGACGAGGCAAACCCCGGGGTGTAGATCCGGGAGAGGTCTTGCCCGCCGACGATGATGTTGCCGGTGAACGGGTCGACAGTGACCGCCCGGACCGAGCCGAGGCCAGCGACGGTCTCGGAGTCCAGCACGGTGGAAAGCGTCGGATCGAACACGGTGACGGTGGAGCTCCGGGATTCGGCAACCACGACGTTGCCGGTCCGCAGGTCGACATCGACCCCGCCCGGGACGGCGGCGGCCGGACCGAGCGAAGCAATAGTGGTGGTGTGGAGTACCCGCCGGTTGACCGGGTCATACACCCGGACTCTGACCAGCGAGCTCACCACGTCCAACACCACGTAGTTGCCGGTCCGAGGGTCGGCGGCGATCTTGGAGATCTCCCCGCCGTCGCTGGAGATGCTGGTGGTGTAGTCGGGGCCGATGGTGATCGGCGTGTTCTCATCGGTGGCGGCCCGGTCAGGGTTGGCCTCCGGTGTGTCGTTTCGGTTCAACACCACGTGCAGCGCGTCGAGCTGTTCGTTGCCGATGCCGTGGGCGTCTCCGTCGAAGAACGTACTGAAGGTTCCGCTTGTCGGATCGCCAAAGTTGCCGGAGAACACAATGACGTCGTTGTTGTCACCGGCCAGGCCGGGCACGTTGTAGCCATTGAACGAGGTGGCGTAGATGGCCTGGCTCTGTTCGTCGTAAGAGACGCCTGCGATATCTTCGGAAGCGAAATCAACATCGGATCCGTCGAACAGTAGCGTCCAGGTGCCGGGGCCGGTGTTGACGATCAAGTCTTCATCGCGGCCCAACTGGTTACCGCCCGCGGTCAACGGCACGTTGAAGCTACCAGCGGTGCTGACCACATGATTGCCGTCGTATGCGGTGAGGGCGGAGATCTCCTCGGCCGAGGTGGTGAGCCCAACTCCGGTGCCGTCGAGCACTGTGCTGAAGAAGCCGGTGGTCGCCTCGCCAAGGGTGGTGGGGTTGAACCGCACGATGTCGGAATCGTCGACGGTGCCCAGACCGGCGATGGTGACGGGGTTCTGGAACGACATCAACAGGTTGCCGTCGGCTTCAATGTAGAAGGCGTTTACGTCAGCTCCAGCAGGCAACACGTCGGTGCCGTCGAAGTACAAAGCCCAGGTGTCGAGCGCATTGTCGAACACCAGGACGTCTTCGTCGTCGAAGTCGATCCCGTCGACGGTGCCGAACGAAGTCGACGACAGGTAGATCAGATCCCCGCCCTCGACCTCCAGCCGTTCCCCGACGAAAATCGACAGCGTGGCGTCGGCCGAGCCGAGCACGTTCTCTAGGCGGTAGTCGACGGTGAAGACCCCGTCGAAGCCGGTTGGCGGTTCGAAGGCGAACGAGCCGTCGGCGTTGATCGTGATCGACCCGTCGCCAACCGCAACCGATGCGCCCGGGGCATTGCTTGCGGCGTCGCCGCCGGAATCGCCGCCGCCGAAGCTAGCGACCTGCGCCGCTGGATCGCCCAGGCTGTCGTTGCCTAGGAGGCCGGGGGCGGTCGCCGCCAGAGCGATGTCGGTCGCGGTGTGATACGGATCACCCACCATGCTGTTGGTGGCCGGACCGTCGTCGGTTGCCGTCGGCGCCGAACCGACGAGGGTGTCTTCGGTGGTGGTGTTGTTGTTCGGATCGGGGTCGGCCGTCCCGGCCGCGACGGTGGCGCTATTCGACAGCACCCCGGCGGTGTTGGCATCGACGATGACAGTGATCGTGTATTGGGCGGAACCGTTGACCGGGATGGAGCCAAGCGAGCACGTGAGCGCGCTGGGGTCCTGGGCGCAGCCGTTGGTGGCGGCCAGGGTCACACCTGCGGGGAGGGTGTCGGTGACCACGACCTTTTCCGCGGTATCAGGGCCAGCGTTATTGACGGTGACGGTGTAGATAACAAGATCACCGGGTAGGACCGGGTCGACATCATCGACCTTAGTGATCGACAAGTCAGCATCACCCGGAGGTGGCGGGGCCTGCAGCTCAAGGTGGAGGGCGTCGATCTGTTCGCCACCGAAACCGTGGGCGTCGCCATCGAAGGCTTTGGCAAACGTACCGGAGGTGGCAGGACCGGTAACGCCGGTGAAGGTAAAGACATCGTCACCGTCGCCGGTGAGACCGGGAACACTAAATCCGTTGAGCGATGCTCCGTAGACCTGCCCGGTATCAGGATCGATCCACGCCCCCCACAGGTCTTCGGTGGCCAGGCTTACGTCGGAGCCGTCGAATTGGATGTCCCAGGTGGCGCCGGTGAGGCCAATCAGGTCCTCATCTACTCCGGTGAGGTTTCCACCACCGGTTTTCGGCACGTTGAATCCACCGAGAGTGCTAACGATCAGATCGCTGTCACCGAGCGGGGAAACCAACGCGTTGATTTCTTCGTTGCTGGTGGTGAGTCCAACGGTCGAACCGTCGACCGCCATGGTGAGGGTGCCTGCGGTGTTTGGTCCGGTGCTGGTTGGGGTGAACAGCAGCACGTCGGAATCGTCGACGGTGCCAAGCCCGGCGATGGTGACCGGGGCCTGGAACGACAGCAGCATGGTGTTGTCGTCGTTGATGCTGAATCCGTTGACGTCGGCGCTGGCTGGCAGCACATCGGAGCCATCAAAGAACAGCTCCCAAGTGTCGGCCACGGTGTCATAAACGACAACGTCCTCATCGGCGAAGCTGACTCCGCCGACCGAACCGCCGGTGGTCGACGACAGATAGATGAACGCTGCCGGGCTCGACCCACCGGCCGATGCTGGACCGACGCCACCGGCGCCCCACAGCAGCAACAACATCACAATCGGTGCTCCAAAAAGCACCCCTAGCTTTGATCGACCCATACCGCTCCCTCATCTTGGTCCAGGTTGATCCACTAGTACACAACGCAACTAGAAGTAGCTACAAGGCTGTGGGTGAGGTTGCTCAGAGTGATGTCGGTCGCCTCTTCGCCACTTACCGTGCCACTCAACTCATAGGCACGGGTGCGACCGGTCGATCAGCCGCCGATGACCACCAGGGCCGTGACGCCGGTCGAGGTTCGCAGCGTCAAGGAGTTCGTCTTTGTCACGTCGGCCGAGTCACCAGCTCCTAATTCGACCGTGTGTCCAGGGATCTGCAGCGAACATTGCCCGCCGATCACGAAGACAAGCGCATCAGCCTCGGACAGCTCGATAACCGTCTCTTCGGCGCACCCCAGACCAACCTCGTGAATCGCCAGATCGAGCTCGGGATGGGATAGCGAACGCGCCCCACGTAACTCCGGGTCGATCGAGTCGGCACGAACCCGGTTGCCGCCGAGCCGGGGCAGAATTTCCGACATCGGGTACTCCAGTGCCTGACTCAAGCGCAGCAAGACCGGCAGTGAACAGAAGGATTTCCCAGTCTCGATCTCGGCCAGGTGGGCCGAGGAGATGTCTGCGACCTCAGCCACCTCAGACAACGTCTCGCTCCGCTCATGACGGCGCTCCCGCAGTCGACGGCCAACCTCGGATGAGAGCGACTCCACAGGCTCCGGAATGGGGCCGTTGGTAGTCACAAGATTCCCGGGGACGAAATCATGAGCACCCTCGCCGACTCAACGGTCTTAGCCGAGATGGTGTGCTCCTGATGGGCTCCGTAGTGCACGGTGTCGCCGCTCTTGAGCTCCTGGGTGCTATCACCGATCGATAGATCGATCGTTCCGTCGAGCACAAGCACAAAGCGTTCGCCGTAGTGCCGATAGCTCTGGTCACTCTTCGGAATCTCCTGAACCATGGCCGAGAAGGATCTATCACCGCCGATGGTGCCGTGGATCCAGTAGGTAATGCCGGCGCCCAGCCGCAACACCCGTTCGCTGCCAGCTCTGGTCACCACCACGTCTGGCGACGCTGGATTCTCGATGAAGGCGGTCATCTNNGTGGCCATGGCGGTGAGAGACGGAAGGGTTGTTCCTCGTTCGATCTGGGAGATGTAACTCGTGGTATATCCGGTTGCCGCCGCCAAATCCGAAAGCCGAAGCCCACCGGCCTTACGGAGTTCCTTAATCCGGCGTCCGACGACCTCTAGCTCGACGTCCACTCGGTTAGGAGGCCCCGTCGAGCACGACGTCGAGGACTCGGCCGATAGTGGCAGGCCCAACCGGTTGGCGGAGGAATGAACTCAGTTCGTCGGCGTCGTCTTCTCGGTCCGATCTCGAAGTCCAGCGATCGTATGCGTCCCGGTCATCCCAGGTAGCGGTGACCAGTGCAGTCAGGCCATCGGCCGAGATGGTAAGTTCCGCCGACTGACATCCCGGTTGGGCAACAGAAGTTCGGAGGATGTCTCGTCGATCAAAGAAGTCTGCCAAGCCCGTGGCCTTTCCCGGTAGGACGTCGAACTCTAAGTATGTCCGAATCATGGCAACTCTTGCATGCCATACACCTCAGCCGCCCATTCCGGTGAAACCAGGCCGTCTCGAACGTCACGCTCGACCAGTTCACGGTCGCGATCGCCTGGGTCTCCAAGACCGCCGCCATTTCCAGTGACGATACGAATGACGTCCCCTGGTGCCGTCTCGACGCCAGAGGCGAAGGAGTATCGGGTTGATGTGCCATCCTTAGCGCTGATCACTTCGCAGTAGTTTGGTGAGCCGTCTCGGCCACCGTCCACCGCCCATGGGGGAAACTTCGAGCGGGTGAAGGCCAACGTGGCGTAGCCATCATCAGCCCGAACCTCATACTCGGTCACGATGCCTCGACCACCGGTCTGACGTCCCTCTCCCCCGGTCTCGGTGTTCAGCTCCAGCCGCCTCACGAACAAGCCGTTCTTTGCCTCGTTGACCTCGGCCGGGCAGTTGAAGGTGTCACCATGCACACCGCTGAACATAGCCGGGTTGCCGTCACGAGCTTGTGAGGCACCCCATCCCCCGATCTGCGGCTCGATGATGGCGTACGGCCGACCGGTATCTGGATGGGTTCCGCCGATGAACGTGGCACATACCGAAGCGAAGTGGCCTGCTCCGAGCTGATCGGGAACCTGCGGGGCAAGGCAACGCCAGAGCAAGTCGTAGAGCGGCAGCAGCAGGTCGTAGTAGAAACCCATCGGTGCAGGCTCGATCGGCTCGAACACCGATCCAGGTCTGGTGAGCAGCTCGATCGCACGGAACGAACCACTGTTTGCGGTGACGGTTGCGTCGGTCAACGACTTGAAGAGCATCTGAACCGGGATCATCGCCGCGTCACGACTGCAATTGGTCGGCACGGTCGCCTGATCCGGGTTGTTCCGCAGATCGACGACGAAGGCATCGTCGGAGATCGTGATCTCGACGTTGAGGACCCGACCGTCGTCGATCTCTTCGGTGTGGCTGAACGTGCCCTTTGGTAGTGCCGCAAGCCCCTTGCGGGCCACCTGCTCGCCGTAGTCCATGAACTGGCGTGAGGCAGCCCGGAACGTCTCGACTCCGTAGCGCGCTGCCACTTCCCGGAGCCGTCGATCCCCGGTACGCACCGAGGCGATGGCGGCCCACAGATCTCCTTCTGTGGTCTCGGGGAGTCGGGAATTGATCATGATGATGTCGAATACCGCTCGGACGGGCTCGCCCTTGGCGATGGCCTTGATCGGTGGCAGCCGCAAACCCTCTTGATAGATCTCGGTTGCATCACCGCTAGCGGAACCAGGTGCCATGCCACCGACGTCGGAGTTGTGAGCGATGTTGGCCGTCCAGGCGATCAGCTCATCAGCGTGAAAGACCGGCATGGCGACGACGACGTCGTTGAGATGGGTCACGCCTCCTCGGTATGGATCGCTGGTAATAAAGACGTCACCGGGGTCGATGTCATCTCGACCGATGGTGTCGATGATTACCTTGCATGCCTTGTCGAGCACGCCGACGAAGGCGGGAATTCCGGCACCGGAAGAGGCCAGCTCGCCGTCTTCATCGAGCACTGCGGTCCCCATGTCCAGCACCTCGTAGATGATGGAACTGACAGCCGTCTTCTTCATAGCCACAAACATCTCGTCGGCCGCAGCCTGGAAGCTGTTCTGGATGA
>JBOEHD010000175.1:0-17766 GCA_050633745.1 Acidimicrobiales bacterium | reverse complement strand
CCATCGTGATGATCACGGGAGACTTCAACACCTTCGAGTGGACAAACGACCTCACCGAGATCCTTCCCGGCGAGGACGGTGTGCTCAACAACCTGATGACGGCCAGCGCGCTCAACAGCCAAGACCGCAAGAACCGCTACACCTTCATCTTCGAAGGAAACTCCCAGGCTCTCGATCACTTCTTCGTGACCGACAACCTGGTGAACAGCCGCACCGAACTCGACATCGTCCATGTCAACGTCGATCGCACCCGATTGACCGGTGATGTCACCGCCAGCGACCACGAGCCGCTCCTGGCTCGGTTCCGGCTGCCGAAGCGAGACACACCTCTTATCCCGCCAGAGCGATTCAACCTGCAGGTGTTGCACGCTTCCGACTTGGAGGGCGGCGTTGAGGCTCTCGATCGGGCGACAAATTTCGCCGCCATCGTCGATGCCCTCGAGGATGACGAATCGGCTGACGCGTCGCTGACTCTGTCAGCCGGCGACAACTACATCCCCGGTCCGTTCTTCGCCGCTTCGAGCGACGGGAGCATGCGGCCGGTCTTCCAGAGCGTCTATAGCGACCTGTTTGGTGCCGAGCTGACCAATGTCCGTGAGGGCGGCGGCCGGGCCGATATCTCGATCATGAACGTCATCGGGTTCGACGCCTCTGCTCTCGGAAATCACGAGTTCGACGCCGGCACCGATGCTGTAGCCAGCATCATCGCACCGGACGTCCGGGGCACCACGTTGAACGACATCCGTTGGCCCGGGGCGCAATTCCCGTACCTGAGCTCGAACTTGGACTTCTCGGCCGACGGAAACCTCAGCGGCCTGTTCACCTCCGACCTCCTGCCGAACACCGACTTCGCGGCCGGACCGGCCGAGCTGCTGGCCGGTGCGAACCCGCCAAAGATCGCTCCGGCAACCGTGATCGACGTTGGCGACGGTGAGAAGGTCGGCGTTGTCGGGGCCACCACTCAGCTGCTCGACATCATCTCCTCACCGGGTTCCACAACGGTGATCGGTCCGAACGCCAACGACATGGCTCAGGTGGCAACGCTGATCCAACCCCAAATCGATGCCATGGAGGCCATGGGGATCAACAAGATCGTCATCGTCAGCCACTTCCAACAACTGGCATTGGAGCGGGAACTGTCCAGCATTCTGGACGGCGCCGACATCATGATTGCCGGTGGCTCGGACAGCTTGCTGGCCAACGATGATGACGCCCTCCGGGTTGGCGACAGCGCAGACGAGACCTACCCGGTCTTGTCGACCGATGCTGCCGGAGACCCGGTAGCCATCGTCAGCACCGACGGCGAGTACAGCTACGTCGGCCAGCTGAACGTGGTGTTCAACGCGGTCGGCCAACTGGTAGCCCCTGACGGGACGCTGGTCGACAGCCTCGACGATCTCGATCTGTCTAGGAACGGCCCGGTCAAGACCGAGGACGCCGAAGTGGTGGCCCTGTGGGGCTCAACCGATGCTGCGGTCGCCGAGGGGACAAAGGCCAACCTGGTCAAGCGCCTGGTCGATGCGGTAGAGGCCGTTGTCATCGCCAAGGACGGCAACGTTGTCGGCGAGACCGCCGTCTATCTCGACGGACGTCGAGAGAGTGTCAGAACCGAGGAAACCAACTTCGGCAATCTCAGCGCCGACGCCAATCTGGCGGTGGCTCAGGCTGCCGACGACAACGTCGTGTTCTCACTCAAGAACGGCGGCGGTATCCGAGCCCCGATCGGTGAGATCGACATCGACGGTAACTTCCTGCCACCACAGGCCAACCCGCTCAGCGGCAAGCTGGAGGGGCAGATCAGCCAGCTGGACATCGAGAACTCACTCCGGTTCAACAACGGCCTCAGTCTGGTCAGCCTGACCGGCACCGAGATGCAGGCCATGATCGAGCATGCGGTTGCGGCGACCGGTCCGGGGAACACGCCCGGTCAGTTCCCACAGATCGGCGGCGGCGAGTTCAGCTACGATCCGACGGCGGACGTCGGGTCTCGGGTCATCGACTTCTCGGTACTCGACAGCACCGGTACAACCCTGGAGCCGGTGATTGTCAACGGGGCCGTGGTTAGCCCAACCAAGGTCTACCGGATCGTAACCCTCAACTTCCTGGCCGGCGGTGGCGACGGCTACCCCTTTGACGAGCTGAGCGCTGCGAACCGGGTTGATCTTGTCGGTACTCTGAGCGATGTCGGCGACTTCGACTTTGCCGATCCCGGTTCAGAACAGGATGCCCTTGCAGAATTCCTCGACGACAACCACACGATCGGTGGCACGACACCGTTCGACGAGCCGGAGACGGAACCAGCACTGGACACTCGGATCGTCGATATCACCAACCGGTAAACCGATCAGTCGGAACGGGTGGCGGCATAGCCTCGCTGCATAAACGTGGTGAGGTAATCGCGATAGACCAGCGGCTCGTGCCGTCTCGGGTTGTCGGCATCGATGCAGCTGGGCACAGGATCGATGATGCTGTCCACCCGTGGGTCGAAAAAGAAAGGGATGGCATACCGGTCGCCCGGGCTGTCGTTCCGTGCCCGGTGACGGGTCGACAGGAACCGGTCGTTTGTCCAGCGGCGGAGCATGTCGCCAGCGTTCACTACGAACGACTCCGGCTCCTGATCGACCGGGAACCAGTTGCCTGATGGTTCCTGGATCTCCAGGCCAGCGACCGGGTTGGAGGGCAGCATCGTCATATAGCCGGCGTCGGAGTGGGGGTCGATACCCCACTGGCCCTCGGCCGCCGTCGTCGCCGGATAATGCGTCATGCGAAGGGTGGCGAGGGCGGGATCGAAGAACTGATCGAAATACTCGCCTGGCATACCGGCGGCGATGGCATACAGGGGGAGCAGGTGGTGACCGAGCTGGTCCATCGCTCGGTAGTAGGCGGTGATCGCATCCTCGAAGCCCGGTAGCAGACCTGGCTCGGGGAACTGGTTGCGGCGCGAGCCGGGCCGACCCATAAAGAAGGCGGCGTTAAGCGCAGGCAGATCGCCCTGTTGGGCTCCGCCGAGGGGGATGTAGCCCATCGTCGAGGGGCCCATACCGTGGCTGTTCTTAACCCCCAGGGGGAGCGCATGATAGGCCGCAGCCCACTCATAGATCTCGCTGACCTGAGACCAGGAAACGCCGTGGCCGACGATGGAAAGGAAGCCGAGCTCCGTCAGCGCCTTGCCGACCTGCTCGGCGGCGACAAGCGTGCAGTCTCGGTCGCCCGCGAGGTGGCCGCTGAGGTCGACGACTGGCAGGCTGCGACTTGTCTCCACCAAAATCAGCGTATGCGAAACGATTAAGTCAGTCGACCCAGCGGACCATCTGCGAATGCACCGCTCCGACGTGGAGGTGAGGTAGTCGTCTTGGTTCGCCCACGAGTTCCAGATTATGCAGGTGAGGCGCCAGCCTGCGGAACACCGACCGCATCTCCCAACGGGCCAGGTTGGCACCTAGACAGAAATGCACCCCGTGCCCGAAGGCGAGGTGGTAGTTAGGCGTACGGGTGACATCGAACCGGTACGGGTCGACAAACACCTCTTCGTCTCGATTGGCCGACGGGTACCAGAGCCCGACGGTCTCACCAGCCTTGATCGTTGTGCCAGACAACTCGAAATCGGCTGTTGCCGTTCGGGCAAACTGGATGACCGGAGACACCCAACGCATGATCTCCTCCACCGCGGTCTCGATGTTGCCGTCGACGTCGGCGGCCAACACATCGATTTGTTCCGGGTGTTCGAGAAGAGCTCGGACTCCGCCGGCGATCGAGTTTCGGGTTGTCTCGTTTCCGGCGCCGATGAGCAACATCAGATAGCCGTGGAGTTGCTGTTGGGTCAACGGCTCGCCGTTGATGGTGGCGTGCACGAGCAGCGTGGCCAGGTCATCACCGCCGTCGGGTCCCGAGACCCGACGATCAGCGATGAGGCGCTCGAGGTACTCGAACAACTCGGCTCCCAAACGACGGCGGGCATCGGCCAACGACTCGCCAGGCAGGGCCTGCTCGGCCGCCAGCTCGCCGATGAGTAGCTGGTCTGTCATCTCCGAGATGCGGGCCCAGTCGTCCACCGGCAAGCCCATCAGCCCGCAGATCGTTGCCAGCGGCACCGCAACCGCCAACTCCGATACCAGATCGATAGGTTCGCCTCCGGCCTGCCGAGCCTTCTCGACAAACTCATCGACGAACCGTTCCGACAGGGCGTCGAGCTCGGCCTCGAAACGACGCATAGCGGCCGGCGTAAAGCGGCGCATGGTGAGCAGGCGCATGTCGAGGTGTTCCGGACGGTCCTTGAACACGAGGTCCATCGGCTCGTCCGGATCCCACCCATACTTCTCGGCTTGGCGGCGACGGAAGAACCCAAAGCGTTCGAGCTGGTGCTCGGTGTCGAGCCGCAGGATCGGACCGGCGTTCGAGAACACCTCGGGGTGGGCGCCGATCCGGTGGATGTCGGCGTACCGGGTGATGGCCCAGAACGTCGGAAAGCCCTCGCGCTCGTAGCGATAGATCGGTGCTTCCCGACGCAGCAGATCCCAATCGGCCCAGGGGTAACCGTGCTCGACGTATCGGTCGAGTGAGTGAATGTCGACATCATCGACGGTGAGGGGTGCATCAGTCGTCGTCATGGACCCAGCTTTCCATGTTCTGGACCGGTGGGCGAAGGCCAACCGACGCTTCTGCCACCACATCGACTGGTCACCGGCTCATTACCGCTGCAGCGATGTCTCGATCGCTGTCACTCGCCATGGAGCGAATGAGCGGCAAGGATGGGCGCTATGTCCGACCTTGATAGCGATCTCGAAAGTGAACTCGCACGTGTTGCCGAGCGGGAATCGACCGTACGGGCCTGGGTCGCCCGTCACGATGACGACCTGCTGCGCCGGGCTCACCGCTCCCTGCCGCCCGGCCCGCTTCACGGGTGGAGTCTCGGCGTGAAGGACGTCATCGACACCGCCGACCTGCCGACCGAGCGGGGTTCTGCGGTCTATGAGGGCCGGACCACAGCCAACGATGCCGCCTGTGTGGCCCTGGCCCGTCGAGCAGGGGCGCTGGTCGTCGGCAAAACAGCGACAACGGAGTTCGCTCTGTTCAATCCGACGGTCACCACCAATCCTCATGATCCGGAACGCACCCCGGGTGGATCGTCGAGCGGGTCGGCGGCCGCGGTGGCCGACGGCATGGTGCGGGCGGCATTCGGGACCCAAACCGTTGGTTCCGTGATTCGCCCGGCAGCGTACTGCGGCGTGGTCGGCTTCAAGCCGACCCATCAGCTCGTCCCGCTCACCGGGGTGGCCACACTCGCTCACACGCTGGACACCGTCGGTTGGATGACTCGTTCTGTGGCCGACAGCGCCTCGATGTTCGAAGCGATGACCGGTTACCGGCCTGCGGTCGACCGAGGCCGTCGGGGCGATCGGCCGATTCGCATCGCACGGTACCGATCCCACCAGTGGTCCGATGCTCAGCCCGAGGCCATGGCCGAGTTGGACGACGTCGCCGATGGTTTGGCTCAGGTCGCAGGCGTCGAAGTTGTCGATGTCGATCCGCTTCCACATCTTGCCTCGGGGTCTGGGGACTCGGGGTCGGGGGACTCGGTGGCTGGGTGTTCCAACACGGTGCTCCAGTACGAGGTAGCCCGAGTATTCAGCTGGGAGCGGGAATACCACCCGCAGGCGATCGCCGCACCGGTTCGCAAGATGCTTGAGCGGGCCGACGCCGTCGAGCTCGATGCTTACCGACTGGCCCAGATCAACCTGGAAGCGGCTCGTCGAGCCCACGATGGCTGGTTGGCCAGCAACGAAATCGATGCGCTGTTGACGCCGTCTGCTCCCGGTGAAGCGCCACCATTGGAGAGCACCGGCGACCCCGTATTCAATCGCACGTGGACGACGATCGGCGTCCCGGCTCTTCACCTACCGACCGGAGCGGGGCCGAATGGGCTGCCGGTTGGGGTCCAGCTCACCGGCGCTCGCTGGTCTGATGCCGAGTTGCTTGCCGTGGCCGCCGCAGTCGAAGCGACCCTTACCCCCTAAACGAGCGACCCTCACCAGCCCTAACCGGGAGTTCGGACCAAGTCAGGGAGCGGTTGCCCGATTTCGACCAGATCAACTGTCTCGTGATAGGTCTAGGCGGAGATGGCTATCACCCACATCTTTCATGTGAACGTCAACTGCAGCAACCTGGACGTATCGAAGCAGTTCTATGAGCGCCTCGGTTTCGAAAGTGTGCTCGACCTCCCCACCGGCGGCGACGCCGGTCTGGCCCGCGGGCTCGACCTGCCGCACTGCGATGGCCGCGCCACCATCATGATGCTGGACCCAAACCAGCCGAAACAGACGCGGCTCGATCTCCTTGAATGGACGACCCCCCGAGATCCGACCCCGCCATATGAACACCTGGGTCGGCTTGGCATTGCCCGCCTTGCGCTCCGTACCACCGATCTAGACGGCGACGTAGAACGGCTCGGAGCCGAAGGGGTCACCTTCCTGTCGCCGCCCCAGATGATGGGCTCTCATACCCGGTTTGTTTGTTTCAAAGACCCAGACGGGTCGGTCATCGAGCTGATTGAGTTCGTCACCTCTCCCACCTGAGTGGCTTCGGCGATGGCAACGGTGACTAGTGTCGGGATCATGCAGCGACGAGAAGATCCAGGCCTACTACGGGGTGAGACGGCATTCGTCCGCGACCTCCCTCACGACGACTGTGCTCATCTGGTCTTCGTTCGCTCCATCGTGGCCCACGGCGATCTGGAGACCATCGATGTGAGCGAAGCCCGGAACCAGCCCGGTGTGGAAGCGGTGCTGACCGCCGCTGATCTCGACCTGGCGCCGTTTCGGTTCTACCAACCGATCCCAGAACCATTCGCCCGGCCCCTGCTGGCGGACGACCGGGTGCGGTTCGTCGGCGAGCCCGTAGCGGTGGTGGTGGCCGCCACCGCGGCCCAGGCCGTCGATGCGGCCGAAGCGGTCATGGTGAACATCAGGCCTCGGGAGGCCATCATCGATCCCCGCCTCGCCGCCGACGCTCCGGCGCTGTTCGACGACGCCGACTCCAACGTGGTCATGCAGTATGACCGGGGCCGCATCGAAGATTTGTTCGACCTGGCTGGCCACGTCGAGAATGGCAGCTACCCGAACCAGCGGCTGTGTTCGGCTCCAATGGAACCGACCGGGGTCATCGCCCGGCCCACGCCAGGAGAAGGGCTCGACCTGTGGGCCACCGGCCAGGGCACACATGTGATCCAACACGAGCTGGCAAGTGCCCTCGACCTCGCCCCGGAACTCATCCGGGTCCGGTCCGCTGCGGTTGGCGGGGGGTTTGGCGGTCGCCACTCGGCTCCGATCGAGCTCATCATCGTTGCTGCGGTGGCCCGGCATCTTGGGCGGGCCGTGCGCTGGGACGAGACCAGAAGTGAGAACCTGGCCACCATGGTCCACGGTCGGGCCCAGGACCACACGGTGTCGATCGGATTCGATGATGATGGCCTCATCGTCGGACTTCGGGTCCACAACCTGGCCGATTGCGGCGCCTACCCCCACTTTGGGCCGCTGATGCCGTTTATGAGCCGCAAGCTTGCCCCCGGCCCCTACCGCATCCCCCGGGTCGACTACGCCTGGACCGCTGTGGCCACGACCACCAACCCGGTCGGCCCATACCGTGGGGCAGGCCAGCCCGAGGTGACAAACGGCCTGGAGCGCACGATTGAGAACGCCGCTCGCAGCCTCGGGATCGACCCGCTGGAACTGCGCCGCCGAAACCTGCTCCGGCCAGACGAGCTGGCCGAGCCAACGGCCACCAAGCTCACCTACGACAGCGGCGACTACGCCACCGCCCTTGACCGGGCCGCCGAGTTGGTCGACTACGCCGCGGTGCGCAGCGAGCAGGCCGACCGGCGGACCGAGGGTGGCCATATCGAGCTGGGCGTCGGCTTCGCCTGCTACGTCTCGGTGGTTGACACCTCGCCGGAACACGCCTCGGTCGAAGTTGGTGCCGACGGCACGATAGGTGTCAGATGCGGCACGTTCAGCCACGGACAATCCCACGCGGACACGGTCGGCGGCCTTGTGGCAGCGGAGCTCGGCGTAGCCCCTGAGTCGGTGTCCTACCTCGATGGCGACAGCGCCGCCATCCCAACCGGTGGTGGAACCGGGGGGTCCCGCAGCGCCCAGATGGCCGGTGGAGCCGCGGTGGTCGCCGCCCGGTCTGTGCTGGAACGGGCGCTGACTTTGGCCGCCGCGCTGTTGGAGGCGAGCCCCAACGATCTCGTGGTGATGGCGGCCGACGGAAGCCGTCCCGCGGGGATCGGGGTAGCAGGCGTCCCGACTTCGGTTGTCGGCTGGGATCGTCTCGCCGTTGCAGCCGAGGCCGAGGGGCGGCCGCTCAGCGAAGCGGTAGATCATGAGGGCGACGGGTCGAGCTACCCGTCGGGTACCCATGCCTCCGTGGTCGAGGTCGACATAGAAACGGGCCGGGTATCGCTCCTGGCCCACGCCGCGGTCGACGACTGTGGCACGGTGCTCAACCGTCCCGTCGTCGAGGGCCAGCAGCACGGCGGATCGGTGGCCGGCATCGGCCAGGCCCTGTTTGAGGCGTTCGTCTATGACCCCGACGGCAATCCTCGCTCGGTGAGCTTCGCCGACTATCTGATCCCCTCAGCCCCTGACCTACCCTCGATTCTCACCGCCACCATGGACATCCCCAGCCCGGTGTCGACCACCGGGGCTAAGGGCATCGGGGAGAATGGGGCCATCGCCGCGCCGACCGCGGTCCAGAACGCCGTCGTCGATGCCCTTGCTCCCTATGGGGTCACACATATCGATTTGCCCCTCACCCCAGATCGGGTGTGGCAAGCCCTTCGTGACGCCCGGTCGGCAGCCGCTGCCCCCGAGGCCGGTTAGGTAGATCAGTCGAAGATGCCCGATGCGGCGAGTCGACCCGCATGGTCGTCGTCGTAGCCGAGCACCTCGGTAAGCACATCCCAGCTATGTTCCCCGAGCGATGGAGGCGAGCCGGCACCGGGTGGGGTACGCGACATGCGGAAACGGCTTCCTTCGATCCACGTTTGGCCCATCACGCTGTGCGGAACCTGCCTGAAGTGCTGGCGGTGGGCCAGCTGCGGGTCGTCCCACGCTTCGACGGTGTTCTGGACCTGATGGGCGGCGACGCCCTGGGCGATCAGTTGTTCCATGGCCTCGCTGGGCGAGCGTTCGGAGGTCCATTGCTCGATGATCGAGTCGAGTTTGCGGTTTTGTTCGTGGCGTTGGCCGACGGTAAGGCTGGCCAGATCCGGTCGGCTCAAGAGCTGGCACATCCGATGCCACATTTTGTCGTCGGTTACGGCGATCGACACCCACTGGTCGTCTCCCCGAGAGGGGTAGGTTCCGTGTGGAGCATGGACCGCATCATCGTTGCCGTGCCGACCGGCGACACGACCGTTGATCGTGTAATCGAGAACGGCCTGGCCCATGAACTCAAGTGCCGCCTCGGCCTGAGACAGGTCGATGTATTGTCCTTCCCCGGTGCGACGTCGATGCTCAAGAGCGGCGAACAGGGCAATCAGGAGGAACCGGGGGGCGACGTAATCGGTGTAGGCGCTGAACGGACCGCATGGCGGCCGGTCGGGCCAGCCGGTGACGTGGAACCAGCCGGACACCGCGGCAGCCATGGTGCCGAAACCGGCAAGACTGGAGTGCGGTCCGTAGTGCCCCATCAGACAGCTCGAGGCCATGATGAGATCGGGCCGATGTTCGCGGAGCGACTCATAGTCGAGCCCGAGACCGGCCATTCCCTTCGGGGTGAACGACTCGGTGGTCAGATCGGCCCACTTGACGAGGTCGATGGCCACTTCTCGCCCCTCGGGTTTTGTCAGGTCGAGAGTGATCGATTTCTTGCCTGCGTTCAGGTTGGTGAACTGCACGGCCCAGTCGGGATCGATCTTGTTGTCCTGGAAGTTGCCCGCGGTGCGCAGCGTGTCGAGCCTGGTGTTCGACTCCACTCGCACCACGGTCGCTCCGAGGTCGGCCAGGTTGCGGGTGCACCAAGGCCCTGCGAATACCCACATGAAGTCGGCGACCTTGAGGCCCTCCAGGGGCAGCCCAGTCCGCGGCGAGGCGGCTGACGGTGAGGCTGGCTGAGGATCACGCGGTTTCGCCCAGACGGTCTGCGGGTTGAGCGATCCGAGTGGCGTGCCGATGGGGGAGTTTGGCAGCGGTGCGGCCGAGAACTTCGCGAACGCGCCATGAATCTGCACTGCCCCCAGATCGCCACCGTCGGCTTCCTGCCAGAAGTCACGGGCTGCGAAGTGTTCGCTATCGATCAGCTCGTTCATCGTCGTGACCGGAGCGATCAGCAGCCGTCGGCTGAATGTTGCCTCGTACAGTTCGGCTTTGGTTTTTGTGGCGAAGAAGTCGTGCAGGATCTGTTTGACTCGCTCGTATTCCGAGACTGGCTCGCGCCCGTCGTGGAGCATCGTTCCATAGTCGATCCAGTTCTTGTCACGCGTGGCCTCGTCGCAGAAACCCTCCTCGCACACCCACTCCATGAGGCTGCGAGTGAACGGTCCCATCGACACGCCGAAGAGAAAGGTCACCGAGACCTGGCCATCCTTGCAGGGCCAGAGCAGCTGGATCTTTGTGTCGAGATCGTCGCGCCTGCTACCTCCCGCCACTCGACTGGCCACGCTCGAGTTGCCAGGATGGCACAGCAGGAACGACTGGCAGCACACGCTATGGGAATGCTGAGCCGAGATGTCGATGAATTGTCCATGACCCGAGTGGTAGTCGCGTTCGTAGAGCGCGGCTAAAGCGGCGCCCGCGGCGTCGGCGCTGGCGTGGTGGAAGACCTGAGGCAGGCTCACTCGCATTGGCGCCCGGTCCTCGTCGCCGGTGAGGGCCGAGTAGCCGGACGACGCGGCGATAGTAATGTCGCTTGCTGGCCAACGGGCCTTGGGGCCGTCGCTACCGAAGGCGGTGATAGCCACATGCACAAGACGTGGGTTTGCTTTGGCCAGAACACCATGGCCTAAACCGATGGCCTCGAGCTCGCCCGGCTCGTACGACTCGATCAACAGATCGGCGTCGGCCACCAATTCCAGCAGTCGATCGCGTCCGCCGGCGTCTTGAAGATCGAGCACCAGCGATCGTTTACCGCGGTTATACGCGAGATGATAAAGGCTTCGATCTACGCCGGATTGATCGTCGACGAACGGGCCGAGTTGGCGTGACGAGCTTCCGCCCGGCGGCTCTACGAGCACCACGTCGGCGCCCAGATCCGATAGCAGCTTGCCACACAGCTGGCCTCGCTCGTCCGTTAGGTCGAGAACCCGGAATTCGGACAGCATCGTGTCTTCCTCTCGGCTTTGGCCAAAGCTCCCCAAAGCTTCGTCGGTACTACACAGTCGGTACTACACCCCGACGCTATACCGCGTGGGCGGCGCGTACCCGATCGCTGGAAGTACCCGGAACTGGTTTCCGCCGGTTGGAGGTACGCCGCAGTGCCACCGGGGGGAGTCGAACCCCTACTCGACTCAGAGAGTCAGACCGCATCGCCGTAGCCCCGGCTGGCACTCTCAACGGTATCTGTCGCAGCGAGAAATAGGGGTGGATGTGCCAACCGCTACTACGTTTTAACAAAGACCGTTAACAGGGGCTTTAACAAAGGTGGTGGCGAGATGACATCTACGAAGACCCAGCCGGAGCTGACCGACCAGCAGTGGACCGAGTACCTCGACGATGGCAAAGCACGGGCCGAGGCGCTCGGTAACCGAGGCCCCATTCGCTTTGATGACGAAGGCCGCTTGGCCCGCGACATCCTCGACGCGTATCACCGCACCGGCTTCTACGTGTTCACCGGTGTGTTGTCGGTCGAGGAGGTAGCGGAGCTCGAGGCGGAGTTCGACGAGCTGATCGACAACGCTCCCGTCGAGCGCGACGGTGATGTCGACGCGCATGGTCGGCCGGTGCGGCACGCCGGGTACTACTCGATGTCGTCCGACAAGTTGTTCGGTCAGAACGGCGTCGACGGTGACGGTGCTGCTGTTGTCGGTCTGGTATCCCATCCGTTGATGCTCATGGACGCCGCGCTCCGTGTGTACGGTCACCCCGAGATCCTCAAGATGGTCGAAGGGGTGAACGGTGCTGACTTTGTGCCGTTCCACGAGAGCATCTTCTATAAGGCGGCGGGAAAGGGTCCGCCAACGCCGTGGCACCAGGACGGTCGCACCCACTGGGCCGAGGATGGAACGAGCCTCGAAGGCGACGACGGCAGAGGCGAGTCGCACGGGTTCAATCTGTCGGTGTCGTGGTCGCACTGCACCCCGGAGAACTGTTTGTGGGTTGTGCCCGGTAGCCACCGTCGGTGGGAGCTTGCCGGGGATGGCAGCTTCCCGCCTGCCACGACGGCGTTGCCAGAGGCCGTCCCGATGTTGCTCGAACCCGGTGACTGCGGGATGGTGAACCGCAGTTCGCTGCACGGCTCGTTTCGCAACGAGTCGAGCGAGCGCCGGGTCACGATGGTGCTTGGCTTCCACAAGCGGAGCTCGGCCATCGGTGCGACCACTACCAACGTGCACTCGTTCCGCATACCCGGAGGCGGGAACTCGATGCGCATCACCTACGACGACGATTACGTCCGGCGCCGAGCCCGCATGATCCCGCTGGCCATCGACGCTCGACGGCAACGGTGGCCAGATGAGCAGCCCTATCGTTACCAGGGTTCCTGGATCGGCTCAGCAGAGTGGAACGAGGTCGCCCGGGGGGAGATCAGTCGCGAAGGTGACGAGTACTGGCGGCGCGACATCACNNCGGGACCGAGCCATCGCGCTCGACATGAAGTTCTTTGCCTCCATAGCCGAACGGGCGTTGGCTGCGGTCCCGAACCCTCACTACTGATTACTTCTTGGTGGCCTTGGCCGCCGGCGGAGCTTAGAGCGGATCGCTCGTGTCGGTGTCTGTGTCGGTGTTGTTATCGGTATCGATCAGATCGTCGGTCAGGCTGGCCACGGTTGCGGTGGTCTCGATCTCAGACGCAGCGCTTTCAATGTTCGCCGTAACCGATACCTCGATAGTCCCACCCGACAGCAGTCCAACCGACGCCGGGAAGCTACAGGAACTGTTGGTTGTGGTGTTGAGCACACAGCCGCTGGTGCCCGGGTCAAAGGATGTAAAGGTCACCCCGGCGTCGAGCTCCCACGAGATCGTGGTACCCAGGGCCGTGGATGGCCCGATGTTGGCAACCGAGATCATGTAGGTTGTCGGGCCGAGTTCGGCGAGGTCCTGTTGGTTGTCGATCAAGATTGACAGGTCGGCGTCCTCATCGTTGACGGTGACGGAGATGTCGACGCTGTCGGTGAGCCCGCCTGAGTCGGTGACGGTGACCCGTACCTCGTAGATTCCGTCACCGTTGACGTCTGTCGGATTCTCGAAGTCCAACTCGCCTGGTACGAACAACACGCCGCTGTTTGGAGAGATACTGAACGACGCGCTATCCAAACCGCTGATGCTGTAGATCAGTCCGCTGCTTTCGGAGTCGTTGTCGTCGGTTGCCTCAATATTCTCGACGAGGCTGGCTCCCTCGATGAGCGTGTCGGCCGCAGCGGTCGCCCCGCCGTAGCTGGTGATGGTGGGTGCTTGGTTGGCTTTGACTTGGGTGTCGGTGTCTGTGTCGGTGTTGTTTGCCGGGTTGACGAGGTCGTCGGTTCGGCTGGTCACCGTCGCTGTTGTGGTAACCGTTGTACCAACGTTGATCGGCGTGGCGGTGACCGTCACCTGCCTGCTGGCCCCGGGGTTGAAGCCGGTGGCCGGTGGCATGTCACACGAGGTGTTGGTGTTGGTATCGAGAACGCAGCCACTGGATCCGGGGTCGAACGATGTGAACTGCAGTCCGTTGTCAAGGCTCCACGAGATTGCGGCGCCAAAGGCCGTGTCTGGCCCGTTGTTCGTGACATCGATGGTGTAGGTCGTGGGGTCGTCGTTGATCTCGGTTTCGCCGTTGTCGATGTTGACCGAGAGATCGGCGTCCAAATCGTTGACGGTGACCGTGATATCGACGCTGTCGGTGAGCCCGCCTGAGTCGGTGACGGTGACCCGCACTTCGTATATCCCGTCGCCGTCCCTATCGGTCGGGTTCTCAAAGTCGAGACCGCCGAGAGCGGTGAGAACACCGTTGGCCGCACCGATGCCGAACGAGCTGCTGTCGGTGCCGGTGATTGAGTACGTGAGGCCGGAGCCTTCGGAGTCGTTGTCGTCGGTTGTGCTCAGGTTTTTGACCAGGCCGGCACCCTCCTGCACAGTGTCAGCTGCCGTTGCTGCCCCGCCGTAGCTTATGATGGTCGGCGCTTGGTTGGTATCGACTTGGGTGTCGGTATCTGTGTCGGTGTTGTTTGTCGGGTTGACGAGGTCGTCGACCCGACTGGTCACCGACGCTGTTGTGGTAACCGTTGTACCGACGTTGATCGGTGTGGCGGTGACCGTCACCTGCACGCTGGCCCCGAGTCCAAACGCGGCGGCGGATGGCATGTTGCACGAGGTGTTGGTGTTGGTGTCGAGTACGCAGTTGCTGGTTCCGGGGTCGAACGATGTGAACTGCAGTCCGCTGTCGAGGCTCCACGAGATGACGGTGCTAAACGCCGGGTCCGGCCCGTTGTTGGTGACGTCGATGGTGTATGTGGTGGGGTCTTCGGTGATCTCGGTCTGGCCGTTGTCGATGGCCACGGAGAGGTCGGCGTCCCGATCGTTGGCCGTGACGGAGATGTCGACGCTGTCGGTGAGGCCGCCTGAGTCGGTGACGGTGACCTGGACCTCGTAGATCCCGTCGTCGTCACTATCAGTTGGATTTTCGAAGTCGAAGCCGCCTATGGCGAGGAGCACACCCTGGTCGGCTTGGATACCAAACAGGGCGGCGTCTGCTCCGCCCGTGATTGAGTAGGTGAGGCCGGCGCCTTCGGAGTCGTTGTCGTCGGTTGTGTTCAGGTTTTCGACGTTGCTGGCACCCTCGTGCACATTGTCAACTGCTGTTGCGGCCCCGCCGTAGCTGGTGATGGCCGGTGCCTGGTTGCTACTCGCCAGAGCGGCACCGATGTGGGTCGCGTCGATCTGATCGGAGAAACCGATGGAGCCAGCGTCCAGATAGAGGCTGTAGCTTCCGCTGGTGGCTGCTCCGGTCGTGCCGGTGAAGGCGAAGATGTCGTTTCGATCACCCGTCAGGCCGGTCACTCTGAAGCTGTTCAGGCTGACACCGTAGACGGTGCCGGTGGCGTGATCGAAGTGAGCGGCAACGAGATCTTCGGCCTGCAGGTCAACGTCGGAGCCGTCGAAAAGCAGGGTGGTGGTAGTGCCGGTGAGGTGTAGCGCATCCTCGTCGCTGCCTGAGGTGTGGCCGTCATTGAACGCACCTGTTGTCGATACCAGATACGAACTGTCTTTCATGGTTACGGCATCAATGTCTTCGCCACCGGCCGCCAGCCCAATCGCTGATCCGTCGACGACCAGCTGGAAGCTACCGCTGGTCGTATCCCCGGTGGTGCCGGTGAAACGCACGATGTCGGAGTCGTCGACTCGGCCGAGACCGGGGATGGTGAATGGCCTGGTCAGTGAGAAGTCGAGGCCAGTGTCGGCGACATAGATGCCGTCGATGTCTGCGCCGCCCAGTCCAACGTCAGAACCGTCAAAGTGCATCGACCAGCTGGCTGATCCGGCATCGTAGGCAAGGACGTCCTCGTTGGCGTAGGTGATGACGTTGCCCGGGGCTCCAACGGTGCCTCCCCGGTTTGAGGATAGGTACACGATGTCGCCACCGGTAACAGGGGCGACCTGTACAACGGTGTTTGCGAATGCCGAGTTGTTCTCGGATGCCGGGTCGGTGTTGGTTGAACTCACCGTGGCCGTGGTGGATATGGTCCCGCTGGTGCCGGGATCGACGTCTACGAACAGGTTGAAGGTCTTGCTGTCGTTTGGCGCGATGGCTCCAAGGGAGCAGCTGAGGCCGTTGCTGATGCAGCCGGTGGTGTGACCGAACGTCACCTCGGCCGGAAGGCTCAGGGCCACCGCGATATTGGCGGCCGCGTCTGGTCCGTTGTTGTGGACGTTGACTTCAAAGGCCAGCTGGTCGCCGCTGTCGACGGGGTCTTGAAGGTCGGTGATGGTAACAGACAGGTCAGAGATACCCGCTGGCGCAGGTGGCTCAAAGGTGATCGAAAGCGCATCGATCGCTTCGTTTCCGAAGTCGTGCAGGTCTCCGTCGAAGACCTTGCTGAACTGGCCGTTGGTGTTTGCCCCGGTTGTACCTGCGAACGCCCAAACATCATCGGCATCTCCGGAGACGGCTCCGGCGGTGAAGTTATTCTGCATCGCCCCATACAGCACGCCGGTCTCGTTATCGATGTAGGCCGCTTGCACGTCTTCGGACGTCACCCCGACATCAGACCCGTCGAACAACGCCGAAAACGACCCGCTGGCAAGGGTCGTTAGGTCCTCGTCGGCTGCGGTGAGCGTACCGCCGTCGACTCTGGGTACCGATGCGTTGCCCACTGTCGATAAAACCATGCCCGACCCGGGCGATGTTGCTACGGCGTCGACATCTTCGCCGCCAGCCGACAGCCCGACATCAGACCCGTCCAACACCAGTTCGAAGCTGCCGGCCGTTACCCCTCCGGCGTAGCTGCCGGAGAATCGCACGACATCGGAGTCGTCGATTGCGCCAACATCGGGGATCGTCTGGGGAGCGGCGAAAGACAAGAGCATGTCCACGGTGCCGTTGATGGATTCGACGAGCACGGCGTCGACGTTGGTAACACCAACATCTGATCCGTCGAAGACCATCGACCACTCATCGAGCTCGGCGTTCCAGAGCAGGACATCTTCAGGCCTGAAGGCGATCGGGCCGTTTGCCCCCGGGACGGTACCTGGTGAGGTCGACGAGACGAAGATGGAGGCGTTGGGCGGGGTTATGGTCGCCCCAGCCGATGGCGCTCCAATCAGAGAGAGGATCGGTATGAGAAGCGCCAGCACTGCCAAAAGGCGAATGCTGAAAACATCCCGGGCGGGAGAAGTAGCTCGTTTTGTTGTCATGTGCGCAGACTCGCCTCTGCACATTGGACGCTCGTTGGATCAACATTGGACTACCGACTGTTCAGTCGAAACGACTCTCCGGCCGGGAGAGGCCGTAGTGGTCCCGCAGGGTGTTGGTCTCATAGCCGGTCCGGAAGATTCCACGCTTCTGCAGTAGCGGTATCACCTCGGCGATGAACACATCGAGCATCTGTGGCAACACAGGTGGCATGAGGTTGAAGCCGTCGGCGGCCCCGTCGTCAACCCAATCTTCCATTAGGTCGGCGACCTGTTCCGGGGTTCCTGCGAACGTGTAGTGACCGCGTGCGCCTGCCAGCTTGGACAGAAGCTGACGGAGGGTCGGTCGCTCGTTTCGGATCAGGTCGACGATCAGGGCCGGTCGGCTGATGGATCCCTGCAGCGTTGCTGGATCGGGAAAGTCTTCCGGGGCCAGCGGCGCGTCCAGATCGAAGTTTGAAAGATCGATACCGCCGAACGTGCCCGACAACCGTTCCAGGCCGACCGCTTGGCTTCCCAGGAGGTCTAGCTCTTCGGCGTATCGACGAGCTTCAGCTTCGGTCGAGGCAATCGCCGGACTCAACCCTGGCAGTATGAGGCAGTGATCGGGTCTACGCCCTAGCGCCGTAACACGAGACTTGATGTCGCGGTAGAAATCTTGGGCCGCGGATTTTTCCAGCACCGCGGTGAAGATGGCTTCACCGTGCTTGGCGGCGAATGCCCG
>JBOEHD010000174.1:4514-4658 GCA_050633745.1 Acidimicrobiales bacterium | reverse complement strand
TCGACGCCAACCCCGAGGTCATCAAGGTTCTGAAGGACCGGGGCCGAGTCCTGCGGCACGAAACCTACGATCACAACTACCCGCACTGTTGGCGCACCGATACACCGATCATCTACAAGGCCATCAACTCCTGGTATGTCAGGG
>JBOEHD010000174.1:0-4449 GCA_050633745.1 Acidimicrobiales bacterium | reverse complement strand
GCCCGCGACTGGTCGATCAGCCGTAATCGCTTCTGGGGTTCACCAATCCCAATCTGGCGCAGCGACAATCCCGAATATCCCCGCATCGATGTCTATGGCAGTCTCGACGAACTTGAGGCGGACTTCGGCGTGCGCCCGACCAACCTTCATCGACCATTCATCGATGAGCTGGTGCGGCCAAACCCCGATGACCCGACCGGCCAGTCGATGATGCGGCGAGTGCCCGAGGTACTCGACTGCTGGTTCGAGTCTGGCTCCATGCCCTACGCCCAGCATCACTATCCATTCGAGAACGTCGAGCATTTCGAAAAGCACAACCCGGCCGACTTCATCGTNNCGCGGCTGGTTCTACACCATGCACGTGCTCTCGGTCGCTCTGTTCGACAAGCCGGCGTTCGCCAACGTGATCTGCCACGGGGTCGTACTCGACGCCGAAGGTCAGAAGCTGTCGAAGAAGTTACGCAACTACCCCGACCCACTTGAGATCTTCGAAGAACTCGGTTCCGACGCGTTGCGTTGGTATCTGATGAGTTCGCCGATACTGCGGGGCAACGACCTGCGGATCGAAAAAGACGGAGCCGACGTACGCGACGTTGTTCGTCAGGTCCTCAACCCGATCTGGAGCACGTACCGGGTGTTCACCCTGTACGCCAACGCCGACGACTATCGGGCGACATGGCGCACCGATTCAGAGAACCTGCTCGACCGTTACATCCTGGCCAAGTCGCACGACCTGGTAGCTACCACTACCGAGCAACTCGACGCTTACGACCTTGCCGGGGCCTCGGCCACCGTCCAGGGTTTCCTCGACGCGTTGACGAACTGGTACATCCGCCGCAGCCGTGAGCGTTTCTGGAACACAAACGAGAGCGGTGAGAGCGGTGCGGTCGACGCCGATGCCCTCGACACCCTCTATACCGTCCTGCTGACGCTGGTCAAGGTTTCGGCTCCCCTGCTGCCTCTTCTTACCGAGGAGATCTGGGAAGGCCTGACAGAGGCCGACGGCGGTGCTGCAGGCAGCGTGCATCTGCAGGACTGGCCTCAAGCCGACGAACTCCCCGCCGACCCCGATCTCGTGCTGCGCATGGACCGACTGCGCGACGCGGCCTCGGCGGCGCTTTCGCTCAGGGATGAGCGCGGCCTGCGGATCCGACTGCCGCTGGCCAAGGCCACCATCGCCGGAGCCGACGCAGAACTGATCCGGCCGTTCAGCGATCTGCTGGCCGACGAGATCAACGTAAAGTCGATCGAACTCACCGAGGACGTCGAGGCCTTCGGATCGTTCCGGCTTCAGCCGAACGGTCGAGTCCTTGGGCCCAAGCTTGGGCCCGATGTGCAAACGGTGATCAAGGCAGCCAAAGCTGGCGATTGGGTAGCGAACGACGATGGCACGGTAACCGTCGCTGGCCACCAGCTGGCCGCCGATGAGTTCGAGCTGGCTCTCGTGCCTCTCGATGGCGTGGCCGCAGCACCTCTGCAGGGCAATAGCGCAGTTGTGGTACTCGATACCGAACTGACTCCGGAGCTTGAAGCGGAAGGCCAGGCCCGAGACCTGGTCCGCCTCGTGCAGCAGGAGCGAAAGGATCGAGACCTCCAGGTCACCGATCGCATCGCCCTTCAGGTAGCACTACCTGAGCAGCTCGAAACCAGCCTGCAGGTGCACTTCGATTGGATCAAGAGCCAGGTGCTGGCCACCGAGCTGTCGACCGGCGCATCGCTACCGGTCGCTGGCCGCATCGGCGAAGACGACATCAGCTTCGATTTCGCCGTTCAGGCCTAGTTTCGCCGCTCAGCGCTAACGGGCAGCGCAAACCCTGCCAAGGCAGGGGAAATGCTTCTGAGTAGCAGTGACCCGCTACTTGCGACGGCCGAACCAACCGCCGCCGTTGCGGTCCTGCTTGTCGTCGAGGAAATCGCCGATTGCGTCGCCGCCCTGTGGGTCCTCAGAGGTAGCTCGCCGGAGATCGTCCATAAACGTGTCCGGCTGATCGTTCGCTCCAGGAGGAGGCGGTGGGACCTCGGTCTCGTCGCCATCGCCGTTTAGGATCGAGCGACCATCCTGCAGCATGTGCGGCATCACGGTCTGGGTCTCGACGCCGATCTGTGGATCGTCATCGATGTACTCCGGCTCGGGGGCTGGCTCGGAATAGGTCTCGGCTTCGTCGTGCTCGTCGTAGACGTATTCTTCTTCGTCTTCGGCTTCAGCCTCGATCTCTTCTTCGTCGATCTCAAGCTCTTGCAGATCGGCGGCGTTCAGTACCTCACCGGGCCGTGCTGTGGCCTCAGCGGCCATCTGGGCCTCAGCTTCAAGATCGTTGAGTGCTACTACCTCTACCGCGATCGGCGGGTAGTCGGCGGTGGCGAACTCTTCGATATCGGCAGGCTCGATGCCATCTTTCGACCGCAGCCGCTCCGGATCGTCGAGCACCGCGGTGATTTCCTCCAGCGCGGAGCGGACCTCGGAAGAGCGTGCCTTGAGGTGCTGCTCGAAGCGAACAACGTCTTCCTGGAGCAGCTTGTGGGTTTCCTGCAGGTCGTCGATCTGGTTGACCAGCTTTGTCCGCTCGGACTCATGAGCCTCAGCCAGTTCCTTCTCGACCGCCTTGACCCGGTCCTGTGCTTCGTCGCGAGCCTCGTCGAGCAGCTTGGAGCGCTCGGCCACAGCCTCGGACATGAGCTTCTCCCGGTAGGAGACCGCCTCCGTGGTCATCTCAGAGGACTGGTCTCTGGCATCGGCCAGCAGAGCATTCGACTGGAACTCGGCTTCGGTACGGAGCCGTTCCGACTCTTCCTTCGCCTCGCGGATGGTGGTGTCGGCTTGACGTTGGGCAGACACCAGGGTGTTGCGCAGCGTCTCATCGAAGTCTGGCTGAGGGGCCGGCGGCATACCGGGGGCAGCGCTGGACTGCGATGGGCTGCGGGCCTCGACGAGGCGGGCTTCGGCCGATGCGGCGCGAGTTTCGGATTCGGTTAGCCGAGCCTGTAGCCGCTCGATCTCATCAGCAAGCGGCGCCAAGTTGGCGAGAACCCTGTCGACCTGGTCCTTGCTGTACCCGCGGGTCTCCTCTTCGAATCGGATATCGGGGATTCTGCGGAGCAACCGCAACTTGTCACTTTGCAATGGCATTCGTCCAGGCTAACCCATCAGACACTTGGCGCCCACTGCATCGTGCTGCTAAGACAACAACCCCTGCCGAAAGACCTATACAAGACTGCAAAAAATCGCTGCCAATATCTGCACGCCGATGAGTACGACCAACTCGGCGATGCCAAAACCTGCAAGGGCTCCTGGCAGCGGGGGGAGCTTCTGTCGTAGCGGGAACACCACCGGTTCAGTTGCGGCCATGGATAGCTCTCTAACACTGGCAAACAGCGTTCCTTCCCGGATTGGGAAGAAAGAAAGAACCATCCTCAGCAGAAACACGAACTGGAATGCGAGAATGAGAATACATACGTAGCGCATGGCTTACCTAGCGTATCCTCTCTCCTCAATCCGCCGACGATCCTCGTCAGAGACCTCGACCGATTCTGGGATAAGTAAGAATACCTGGGAGGCGATTTTCTCCATGCTCCCGTCGAGCGCGTAGCAAATGCCGCTTGCGAAGTCGATCAGACGTCGGGCCAGATCGCGTTCGAGGCCCTGGAGATTCAACAACACCGGGATATCTCGTTTGAACTCGTCGGCCACAAGCTTGGCATCGGCGAACGACTCTGGGGTCAATGTTCTCGGCTTGGCCCGCATGGAATCCAGAGAGCGCACGACAGCCTCCTCTGGTTTGGTGTTGGTCGATTGGTCGGATGCTGGGCGGCCATCTCGTCTGCGGTTCTCAGGAGCCCCTTCGATCGGCTCACGAACGGCGCCGCGACGCCGTGGGATGTACTCGGCGAACGAATCGTCGTCGATGAAGTCAACCACCTCATCGGGGTCGTCCTCGAGCAGCCCGTAGGCCAGATCAGGCTCGTCCTGCTCTACCTCGCCGAGGCGAGCCAGCTCGTCGGCGAACTCGTCGGCATCCTGAATGTCGGTTGAAGTGTCCACGAAATTCGCACCTTGCTTCTTACTGCGGTCAGACCTACTGGTTCGTGCCGGTCGGCGCCCGCGGTCGGTGTTGATACCGCCGTCGGAGAAATCAACCTCGCTGACCGTTCCCGAGTCCCCCCTAACGGTTCCCGAGTCACCGTCCGGGTCGAATTCGGTCAGATCGATGTCAACCTCGTCTCGCTGACGAGTCCGGGGTCCGTTTGACCCGTTGTTTCCAACCCGACGTGAGCCTGCTCGGCCACCTCGACCCGGTGTCACGATCACAACGTCGTCTGGATCTTCTTCGAGCTGGATGCTGCCGTTTGCCAGCATCGCTTCCTCGTCCTCGATCTCTTCGAGGTCCAGCTCGCGACGGCGTGAATTGAGCTCGTAGAGATACCGGTCTTCGATGTCCTCGTCAGGACCGA
>JBOEHD010000173.1:0-8444 GCA_050633745.1 Acidimicrobiales bacterium | reverse complement strand
GTGACGTCGTACTCGGGGCCGAAGGGGAGGCCGTCCTCGTCCAGCTCCTGGGCGAAGACCCGGATGTCGAACGACGAGGGATCGATGGTCACCCAGGCGTACTCGAAGGAATCGGGCATGCGCTTGTAGGCCGACTCGAGGGCGTTGGCCATGATGCCAAACAACTTGTCGATCGAAATTCCGCGGTCTTCTGCGAGCGCCTGAAGCGCCTCGGTCATCTCGTTACTCATGGCCGACCTCGTTCCTGTTCTGCTCTATTTGGTTTTTGGTTTCTTGCTTGCTCTTCGGGTCTGCGCCCGACTTCTTCGCTTCGGCCGATTTCTTGGCTCCAGCTGATTTCTTAGCTCCCGCCGACTTCTTGGTTTTGCGTTGCGATTGTTTCTGCGGCTTCCGAGGAGCCGCGGCCTGCTTGGCCCCCGGGGTGGGGGTCTTGCCCTTTGGCTCCGGCTTAGCGGTGCCAGGCTTCGGAGTTGGGCCCCAGTCAAAGATGGTGCGAGCGGTGGCGACATCAGCGATCTCCAAGGTGAGGTTCTGGACCTCTTCCAAGTCGACCCCGTCGATCTCTACCACCTCGACCGAAACGCTCGATGACCCAGCGGACTGCAGTAGCCCCCGGACACGGCGAGGTTCGACACCTGGATTGTTCTTGACCACGATGTTCTCGCCGATGGCCCGTTGGTAGTGCTCAGCCCGACGCAACGGACGCTCAACTCCTGGGCTGGTCACCTCAAGGGTGTAGCGACCAGGAACCGGATCATGTTGATCGAGCAACGGCGATATGAGGCGATTCACCGTCGCCAGATTGTCGACCGTGACGCCATCGGCGTGGTCCAGGACCACCTGCAGGGTGCCACCGGTCCATTCGACATCGAGCAACTCGACATCTGCAGTGGCAACAACCGGAGCCAGCAGCTCATATACCCGATCGGCCACCGGAGAACCGGTAGAGGCGGCCTCAGACGAGTTGTTTTCAGCTGATGTGTCTTCGGATGCTGGATTTTCTGACATTGGCTCACCTCCTGCGCTTGTCGATCGGTTTTGGGCCATTTTCAGCCCTAATAGAAGTCAAAAGCGTGGGCCTCGGCCCACGCTTTTTCCAATACTAGCCGCAATAGGACCCATTACGTGGCCGTTACAGCCCGGGGACCGGTGTTAGGCCGACCGAGGTTCGTAAGTCTCCTCGGTGTTTCTAGGCTGATCACTATGGGATTTCTTGATTCGTTCAAGTCCTGGTTGCGAACCGAGACGGCGGAAGCTCAGGACCTCGGTCGGCAGACCAAGGGCCGCATGGAAGCCGAGCTCGATCGCCGTGAGGGCGAGTTAAACCTCACGCCGGAGCAGCGCCTGGATCAGCTGCAGGACAAGATCGCCGACGGCGATTCAACGCTCGACTCTCTGCGGGAGAAGATCGAGGGTCGTGAAGCGTTGGCCGATGCCACCGGTGAGGTTGCCGATCTCGGCCGATCCGCCGACGGTACGCCGCTAGACAACGTGCTCGACCTGGAATCGGAAGAGGTCATTCCTCCCGAACCGCCGCCAAGCAGCTAGTCGCTCGCCTATTGGCGCTTCTTCTTCATCAGCTCAACCAGTTGCTCTGACGCGTTGGCATCGTCGCCTCGTTCGTCGAGGTTGAGCGCACGGTCTTCTTCGGCCGCTTTGCGGGCTGACTCTTTGGTGGCCAGGGCTCGGTCGAGCGCCGCGTCCATGCCTTCGGTGTTGATGTATTCAGCCCATTCGACGAGGGTCGACACCATCTCGTCCTCCGGCACGACGGCCACATTCTCACCCCTGATGAACAGGTGGCCTCGTTTGTTGCCTGCGGCGATGCCGATGTCGGCGTCTCGGGCTTCGCCCGGACCGTTGACCACACAACCCATGACCGCCACCTGCAGTGGCAGTTTCCGGTCGGCGAAAGCGTCCTGAGCTTCCTGGGCCACCTTGTAGACGTCGATCTCGGCCCGGCCGCATGATGGGCAGGCGATGAGGTCGACGTTTTTGCGCTCCCGCAGGCCATAGGCCTCGAGCAGCACTCGACCGAGGCGGGCCTCGTCGACCGGGTCCGAGGTCAATGAATAACGGAGGGTGTCGCCGATGCCCTCAGCCAGCAGCGTGGCGATGCCCGCGGTGGCCTTGACGATTCCGGCCGGGGGCGGGCCAGCCTCGGTGACTCCAAGGTGCAGCGGATAGTCGGTGACTTCGCTCAGCTGACGGTAGGCCTCGATCATCAGCGGAACGTTTGATGCCTTGACCGAGATCTTGATGAGGTCGAAGTCGACATCCTCGAAGTAGGCAATCTCCTGCAGCGCCGATTCGACCATGGCCTCTGGTGTTACGTTGCCGCCGTACTTCTTGTACAGGTCGGGATGCAGGCTGCCGCCGTTGACCCCGATCCGGATCGGCACGTTGCGGTCCTTGGCCTCGCGAGCCACCGCTTTGATGTGCTCGGGCCTACGAATGTTTCCCGGGTTGAGCCGCAGGCAGTGCACTCCGGCTTCCAGCGCCTCAAGGGCTCGTAGATACTGGTGGTGGATGTCGGCCACGATCGGCACTGGACTGCGGGGAACGATCCGAGCCAGCGCTTCGGACGCCTCCGGTTCGTTGCAGGTGCAGCGCACGATGTCGGCCCCGGCCGCGGCCAGGGCGTAAATCTGTTGCAGCGTCCCCTCGACGTCAGCGGTCTTGGTGATCGTCATCGACTGCACGGTGATCGGGGCGTTGCCGCCAACCGGAACGTCACCGACCATGATCTGCCGAGTCTTTTTACGGGGGAAAGTTACCGCTCCGGCATCCATGATGTCTCGCCTCGATAGAAAGTGATCAGCTGATGGGTCGGACGATATCGAGATACACGGTCGAGATCATGAGGAATCCCAAAACTGCTACGACGGCGTAAGTCACCGGCAACAGCTTCGCCACGTCGATGTGATGCGGCTTACCCTTGCGGGAGCGCAGTCGCTCGTAGGTTGCGATGGCGGCGTGGCCTCCGTCGAGCGGCAGCAGCGGCATCAGATTCAGTAGCCCGATAAAGATGTTGAGCACCGCCAGCAAGCTGATCGGCCATGAGATATCGAAATCGGGCTGACCGGCGATTCGTACCGCTCCAACCACTGAGATCGGCCGGTTGGCTTCATCGCTGGTGCGATCCACATCCTCGGATCCGCTGAACATCAGCGAGCCGAGATTGCTGAAGGTCGAAGGCGACAGGAATGCGGGGATCGACTTGAGTGCGCTCCAGAACGTCTCGCCGAACATTTCGAACGCCATGACCGGGCTCTCCCGCACGTGCTCGAAGGAAGGAGCAACGCCGAGGAAACCGATTTCGTCACCGGTGTCGATGTCTTCACGAACGGCAAGCGTGGTCTCTCGGATTGTGGTTCTACCGTTGCTCAGCACGGCCAGTTCGACGGTGTCTCCCGGATGATCGCGAATGTAGTTGCGGAGTTCGCGCCAGTCGGTGGAAGCTACGCCGTCTATGGCGATGATCGTGTCACCCGGTTGGAGTCCGGCAACGATCGCTGGTGTCTCACCGGTTTCTAGCTGGGAGATCTCACCGACCGACCAGTCCTCGGGATTGTCGAGGCCGATCGCGGTGGTGACGATCATGAACAGGATGATGGCCTGAATGAAGTGCATTATTGAGCCGGCGGTTATAACCAGCATTCTGCGAGGGTAGCTCTTGTTTTTGTAGGCCCGGGGCTCGTCGGCAGGGTCTTCGACCGGGTCGAGGTTGTGCATGCCGATGATGCGGACAAACGCACCGATGGGCAGCGAACGAATGCCGTACTCGGTTTCACCCCGTTGGAATGACCAGATGCGGGGGCCCATGAACAAGAAGAACTGTGTGGCCTTCATGCCGGTCCAGCGAGCCGTCAGGTAGTGGCCCAGCTCGTGCAGGAAGATCATGACGACAAGACCAACCACTACAAAGAAGTAGCGAGGGCCAGCCCAGAACCAAAGCATGGCGAATAGGCCAGCGATGAAGACAAGCCCCATCGGGTTCGATTGAGCTTCGCCCGGCGCTCTGTCTTTCGGCTCGGCCATAACCAGCGGAACGTCTCGTTTGCCCGTTTGCCGGACGTCCGGCTCCAGTTCGCTCGCTGTGTCGTTGATATCAGTCATGTGATCTGGTTGTCTCGCTTCGCAAAACCGTTGGCATTACTTCGCTGTCAGGCAGGACTTCGCTGTCAGGCAGGCCGGTATATGGCACTGCATCAAAATCTAGGGCATGTGGGCGACCGGTGTGGTATCACCCCAGGGACTCATTATCGGCCGATCACCTCGATCGGCCAGTTATTTTCGCTCCGACACTAAGTGACCGGCCAGAGACGACGTTTTTGGCAGCCGAACGCAATCTCTCTATGCGTCTAATACCTGTTCAGCATACTTGCGAGCCCTGGCGTCGCCGTCGAGAACGGCGTCAAGCGAATCGGCGGCCACGCCGTCGTGGTGCTGCATCGTGGCCTCGATCGTTTCGGCGATAGCCCGCCAGCCGATCCGGCCTGCGAGAAACGCTTCTACAGCCACCTCATTCGAGGCACTAAGCCATGCCGGGGCTGTGCCGCCAACTCGACCCGCTTCGAAGGCCAGGTCGAGGCAGGGGAAGGCCTGCCGGTCCGGCGGTTCAAAGTCGAGCCTGCCGAGATCGGCCCAGTCGATCTTGCCGTAGGCCACGTCGAATCGGTCGGGATAGGCCAGCGCGTAGGCGATCGGCAGCCGCATATCGGGGTTCGACAACTGGGCGATGGTTGAGCCGTCGGCGTAGGTGACCATCGAATGCACGATCGATTGCGGGTGGACGACAACCTCGATGTCATCGATATCGATCCCGTAGCTCGCCTCACCGGCCGGTTTGCCGAACAGTTCGTTGGCCTCGATGACTTCGAGCCCCTTATTCATCAGGGTTGAAGAATCGATGGTGATCTTGGGGCCCATCGACCACGTCGGGTGTTTGAGGGCTTCGTCGACGGTAACGGTGGCTAGCTCGCTGCTTGTCTTGCCACGGAACGGCCCGCCCGATGCGGTCAGCTGGAGCCGGTGAACGATGCGGTCATCGCCACTGGACCGGAGGCACTGATGAATGGCCGCATGCTCGCTGTCGACTGGGAGCAGCTCAGCACCGGGCGTGTTTCGCACCTGCTGCACCACCGGCCCGGCGGCGATAAGCGACTCTTTGTTGGCCAACGCCAACCTTTTACCGGCCGCCAGGCACGACATGGTGACCGGCAGCCCGGCGAACCCGACGACACCGTTCACGGTGACGTCGGCAACCGTGGCGATGTCGCTCAGCGCGGCCGAACCAGAGAGAATCTCGATTCCCGCTGGCAGCCTGGTTCGTAGCTCTTCCAGTTTCGACTCGTCGGCTAGAGCGACAACGTCGGGTTTGAACGCCTCGGCCTGCGCCACCAGCTCATCGAGTCGAGAGCCGGTGGCCAAAGCCACGACCCGGTACTCGTCCGGCCGTTCAGCCATGACGTCGAGCGTCTGGGTACCGATGGAACCGGTTGAGCCGACAATGGCGACGGAAGTGGTCATGACCACCGATGCTATTGCGTTTTTGGCGACTGTCGACGTGAGGACCCGGCGACAGCGTCGGCTTTAGATCAGGCCGTAGACCAGGGCGAGGTAGAACGCTCCCGGGAGGGCGAAGAGCAGACCGTCGAGACGATCGAGCACTCCCCCATGGCCGGGCAGCAGCGTGCCCATGTCCTTGACCCCAAGATCTCGTTTGACCACCGATTCGGCGAGGTCACCCATGGGAGCTAGACAGCCGACGACTACACCGAGGGCGACTGCCGCCATCAGGTTGCCGTCCCAGATCGTGCCCATATCGGTTACGCCGATCGCGAAACCGGCGAACACCGCACCGCTGAAACCGGTGATGGTTCCTTCCCAGGTCTTGTTGGGACTGGCGTGGTGGAACGGCCGCGAGCCATACGCTCGGCCGCCGATGTAGGCCATCGTGTCGGAAGCGACGGTGATGAGGATCGTGGCCAGCAGAAGCTGAATACCGCCGTCGACCCGCAGCATGAGCGCGGCGAACGCAGCTAGCCCGCCGACCCAGAAGATCCCGAGAATGGTGAGACTGAGGTTCAGGACCGGTCGTTCGGTGTCGGCGCCAACCAAATACCACAGGGTGCCGAACACCACCGCTAGGGCGACGATCAGCGGGAAGGCCGCATCGCCTCGATAATAAGCGGCTGCCGGAGCGGCCACGGTGCCGACGATGCCGAGCAGCGTCGCGGGCCGAAGCCCGGCCATACGCATGGCGTTGTACAACTCGAGCACAGCCAGCAGAGCCAGCACCACGACGAGTAAGAGCGTTGGGTATGGGCCGAACCACATGGCGGCTAGGACAACCGCGGCAAGCGCGACACCTACGCCGATGGCCTGAGGGAGATTACGGCCGCCAACCGGGCCGAATCCCATCGCTTCGTCGACTGCGTCATCGTCGTCGTAGTATTCGCCGTCTGCGAACTCGATGTCGTCGATGCTCGGTTCAAGCGATTCGACGAAGCCGATGCTGCCGTCGTTCTCTGTTGGGCGGCCGTTGGCGTCGGCACCGTTGCGTGCGTCGGCCAGTGCGCCACTTAATGTGCGGCGCTCCGCTGGGCGTTCGCCGCCGAGATCGACATCGAGGTCGGGATCGGCCGCAACGGCTGCGGGGTTCATTACCGGGTTGGGGGTTGGCTCCGGAGCAGGCGCCTGCTTGTCGTGGCGGCCGGGGCGTGATGGAACGACGGGTGCGGGGGGCCTCGTTGGGTCGTTCGCGGCGGCAACGCGATTTGGGGCGATGCGGTTCGGGCGGACCTCGACGGCGGGGCGGGTCTGCGTGTTGGGCTCGGGAGGGGCTGCGATCTGGGTTTCGTCGCTCAGGATCGAGCCAGCTGGACTAACCGATCGTGGTGGGCGTTGCACCGCCACTTCCCGTAGATCGCTGTCGCCGTAGCCTTCGTCTTCGTCGTCCTCGTCGTCTTCGTCGAGCTCGTCTTCTTCACCATTGAGGTTGATGGCCTCGGTATCGGCAAAGACATCGGCCAGATCGGGGCCGGCCCACGATGGGTCATCACCGTGCCAGCTCGGCCCGGCGACGTCAGCCCAGAGGCTGTTTTCGTCCTTCTCCGAGGTGAGGATGGCCGGAACCTGGCCTGTCGGGGGTGCGGTCCAATGCTGCAGACCAGCGGCCTCAGCATCGGATGCGGCTTTGCGTTCGGGATCGGAAGAGTCGGTCAGGTCGATCTCGTCGTCCTTGATCACCGGAATCTTGCCGAACGAGTTGGGGTCGCGCTCTGGTGGCGGCTCGAAGAGATCGAAGATGCTCGTCTTCTGCTCGGCTGCCTCGGCATCCAACTGGTTTTGCTCGTTATTGTCAGCCATAATGCGTTCCTTTCCCATACCTATTCCCACCGGAATTCGGGCCCATTTTTAGGCCCGGCTTGGGCCTGTCAGAGCAGATTCGCTGCCACCGGTGTGGTTGGTCCGCAGAGCGGCAACTGCACAAGTGGATCTCGCCGGCGAGTTGTATGCAGGTCGGTGTTACGTACTTGACCTGCCGATTGGGTTACTACACCTCTAGGAGTTCTTCTTCTTTCGAGGCGAGGGCCTCATCAACGCTAGCTTCACTCGACTGCGTTAGCTTGTCGAGGTCCTTCTCGGCCCGACTGAGTTCGTCGCCGCTGAGCTCGTTGTCTTTCTCAGCGCTCTCCAACTCTTTGCGAACGTCGCGTCGGATGTTACGGATGGAAATCCGGCCATCTTCGGCCATTTTCTTGACCACCCGGACCAATTCCTTGCGTCGTTCCTCGGTTAGAGGCGGGAAGTTCAGCCGCAACGAACGGCCATCATTGCTAGGAGAAATGCCAAGATCTGAAGTTCGGATAGCTCGTTCCACCGACTCGAGATTGGCCGGGTCGTGCGGAGTAACGATCAGTTGCCGGGCTTCTGGAACCGAGACCGAAGCCACTTCCAGCAGTCGGACGTCGACTCCGTAAGCTTCTACGGTGAGCTTCTCCACCAGCTGTGGAGCAGCTCGTCCGCTACGGATCGACGCAAACTCGGACCGCGAATGGGCTATTGCCCTCTCCATCCGGTCCTTTGCATCTTCAATCACCATGTCGGCCAGTTCGCTCATCTCACCATCGTACCTATCGCCTCACCGCACAGTAGGCCGTGCAGGCTTCCCTCGGCCATGAGATCAAAGACCACGATCGGTAGGTCGTTTTCCTTGGCGTGGGTGATGGCGGTGGGATCCATCACTCGCAGGTTCCTGTTGAGCACATCCAGATAGGTGAGCTCATCGATTTTGGTCGCATCCGGGTTTGTGCGGGGATCGGCGGTATAGATGCCGTCGACACCACCGTGGGTGCCCTTCAACAGGATCTCAGCATCGACCTCGACCGCTCTGAGGGCGGCCGTAGTATCTGTGGTGAAGAAGGGATTGCCGGTGC
>JBOEHD010000172.1:0-72062 GCA_050633745.1 Acidimicrobiales bacterium | reverse complement strand
TCCATGGTCTCGTAGCCCTGGTCGAGCAGGATCACCACCGCGTAACGGTGATATGGCTCGATCGGGGTGCCATCGCCGCGATGGCTGTACCAGGCGTAGCTCGGAACTCGGCAAACGCCAACCATGTCGCCGCCGAGGTGATAGGCAAGGGCCTTGAGCGCGTCGGCGTTGCGGTCCGGGTCGCTGGTTTCGGGAGCGACGTCAGCCGCCACCTCGCCGTCCTGGAAGGGAACCATGCCGCTGATCTGCTGGACGTAGCTTTGCGCCTGCGGCGTCTTGAAAGCGAAGACCTTGACGTCTTTCTGGAACTTCGGCCCCATGTCGCCGTGAGCGGCACGAGGGAAACCACCGGCCCGTACCGGGACCCGTTCGACCTCGTCGGCGATGATGAGGGTGGTCGGCTCATCGACCCGCTTGATGCGCTCCATTGGATACCGGCCCAGGTGTAGGGCACGGTGATCGCCGTTTAGCCGGCCGATGCCAGCGCGCGTGCCCTGCCACCCCAGCATCCAGCCGAGGCCCCGGGTGGAACGCAGCTGGTCCAGCAATCCTCGGCGGGCAAGCGGTGCATCTGGCGCCATTTCCAGGTCGGTGGTCACAACCGACAGCGCAAATCCGCTCTTCAGATATGGCGCACGCAACTTGCCGCCACGGGCCTCGATAAGCCCACATTGCATGGCCACCCGCTCCAAATCGACCGAGCTGGTAGTTGGGGTGTGAGCGACGGCGTCAAAGCCCAGGTTACGGATGTATGAGGCGGTGATCACCGCCAGTTCCGCAGCCCGGAGATCGGCGTTGACCTGGCGGGTGCCATCGATCCAATCGTCGCCGGGTTTGGAGCCGGGCAGCTTGCGGCTGAAGGCCACCAGCGTCACCACCGCGAACCGATGATTGTCGCGCTCGGCGGGCAGCGGGTCGGATGTTAGCGAATCAGTAGCTTGGCTATCGCCAGTTTGGCCATCGTCTCTCCAGGCGTCTTCGGGAACCAGGCCACAACCAACCATGTCGGCATCGAGAAAATACAGCCCGGCCTTAAGATGGTCGGCCCGGAGAGCGAGATCGTCTGGCAGCGGAGCAGCAGGGGCCACGGGGCCGGTGCGCTGCCCATCGTACATATCGAGATAGGGGCCGAAGGCCGGGCCTGCGCCGCGAGGGCCGGGGGTCTCAACCTCAGCTAGGCGCCGCGCTCGGCCGGAGGACAGCGGCGCTGCAGACGGGTCGGCTAGACGCGGCAGCCGCTCCAGTGGATATGGCCCCAGGTGAACCGCTCGCTTCTTGTGTGAGAACAGTTTCATTGACTCATCACCCCAATGTCACCGAGTCCAGGGCGTCGGCCTTGATCAGGTTACCTTCCAAGCCACCGCCACGAACCAGCAAGCCCAGCCCGGAGCGAACCGGTGAGGGCGCAGGGATGTCTGTCCCGGTGATGATTACTTCGGTGCTCACGCTGTAACTCCCAAATCCGGCCCTAGCCAGCCGCTCGTTTGAACACATCAGGGGGAAAGGCCTCTGCGGCGATGCACTCCTCCGACCACATAGCTAGCTGATCAACCACGGCATCAAAATCACCACCAAAGGCATCGATGATCGGTTGTTCCAGCCGGTCGGTCGCTGCTTCGATGTCCTGGCGGAACGCTTGCCCCTCGGCACTGAGTTGATCTCCGTCGAGCAGGCCTCGGCCTCTGAGGCCATCAGCCGCTTCGGCGATGGACTCCGGTGACCAACCTCGGCTCGCGGTGTAGGACCCGAGCGGCATACCGACCCACAATTCTGTCAGCACGTTCATCTCGATCGGTCCGAGGCCACGCTCGACACACACCGCTACGTGGCTATCACCACGGTGTTCTCTAGCGATCTCGCTGGCATGCCAGAGCCGCCCGATAGCGCTGCCGGGCCATGGCCGGCTCATCAAACCTGAATACAGCGGGCGGCCCGTGCCGTCTCCGGCCTCGACCGCGCTTTGCAGGGCGTTTGCCACACCTTCGAGATCGCCAGATACCCCGGCGTTGCGCTTAGCTCTGCCGAAGACCTCGGTCAGGCTGGCCACCGTCGACTCGGTTCTGGTGGCCAAGAGTGTCTCGCGATCACACGCCTCGCGACCCTCGTTGTAGACGCCTTGAATCATGGCCGGTTCAAACACCGCGAAGGACGAGACAACGGCCCCCGGTTCGGGTTCACCTAGGGCTGCGGCTCGGCCCCAGACATAGCCGCTAAGGAAGTTCAGGCCGAGACCGGCCAGGCTCTCGTTTGTGGCTCGCGACCACACCGCGTGCATAGCGATCGGCTCGATGGCATCACGAAAACGCCGTGCAGGCGATGCGTCCTCTGTAGGCGAGGCGATGGCACCCTCCGGCGATGGCTGGAACATAGCGGCGATGGCATCGGAGTAGTCCATGTACGCAACTTAGTTGGGACTGGGAGCCACCGCGACATTTCGTCATATCGGACAAATCGGAGGGTGTGCCCAGATAGCTTCGGCAGGCATGGAGTATCCAACCGCTGTGCTGGCCTACGACCGCAAAACGGCTGTGAAGGTTGCCAACATCGCCATCAAGATTGCCCTGGTCGCGGCGTTCGCTGTTGCCATAATCTTCGAGCCCTCGGGAGCTCAAGGTAAAGGCATGGAGTACCGGGCACCAGCGTTCCTCGGTTCGGCGATCCTGGTGCCCATCATCGCTATCAAACGTCGCTGGGAGCCGTTCCCTCACACCGCCGATGCGCTACTGGCGGCACCCTTCCTGCTGGACACGCTGGCCAACACCGCTGGGTTCTACGAACAGTTCAACATGACAGACGACGTGCTCCACCTCGTCAACTGGATCCTGCTCGTCGGTGCCTTTCATGCCTTTCGCTTCCGCAACGTTCATCACCGCTCCGATGCCCTGCTTCTCGGATACGGCATCGGCGGGCTTGCCATCATCTGGTGGGAAGGCTTCGAGTGGCTGCTGTCGACCGAGGGTCCGCTGGCCAGCGGCGGCGGCGGGCTTGCTCTCGGCTACACCGACACCGTTGGCGATCTGATTCTGTCATCGTCTGGTGGGCTTCTTGGGTCGATTCTGGCCATCTATGTTCTCGGGCCGACGCGGGCAAGTACATAGCCAGCAAGTACCAACCCCAGCGGCGTCTTGGACCCGGGGACTCGGCTCAGCCAGACTGGGCAAATGAGTACCGAAGTGAACGGTCCGCTGGCGGGAATCAAGGTGCTGGATCTGACCAGCGTGGTGATGGGTCCGGTGGCCACCCGGTCCCTGGGCGACATGGGGGCGGACGTGATCGCCGTCGAACCAGCCATCGGAGATCGCAACCGAGCGATGGGTGCTGGTCCCCATGAAGAATTCTCCGGCGTCTCGCTCAACCTGATGCGCAATAAACGAAGCATCTCGATCGACCTCAAAACCCAGCGGGGCCGCCAAGCCCTGCTCGATATCGCGGCGACCTGCGATGTCATGGTGACCAACCTTCGGCCGGGGCCGCTGGGGCGGCTCGGTCTCGATTACGAGACGGTTCGGGGGGTCCGAGACGACATCGTCTTTTGCCGGGCTCACGGCTACCCCTCCGACAGCGTCGACGCTGAGGCACCGGCCTACGACGACATCATCCAGTCGGCCAGCGGGTTCGCCGATCTGTTCAGCCTGATGGGTGCCGAACCGAGCTTGATGCCAACGCTGATCGCCGACAAGGTGTGCGGGATGGCGATCGCCAATGCCATCCTGGCTGCCCTCCTTCACCGTGCGAAGACCGGCCAGGGCCAAGATATCGAGATCCCCATGATCGACGTGATGAAGGCCTTCGTGCTCACCGAACATGGCTCAGGGGCTATGTCTGAACCGCCGGTGGCCGAAGCGGGCTACCCCCGCATTCTGACAACCGCCCGAAAGCCGCAGCCGACGGCTGACAGTTGGATCAACATCCTCCCCTACGACGACACCCACTACAACGCACTATTCACCGAAGGTGGGCGACCTGACCTCGTCGACAACGAACGCTTCAGGACCAGGCAGGACCGAACGGTCAACAGCGACAGCCTGTACCGCGATGTGGCCGCACTACTCCCAAGCCAGACCACCGAACACTGGCTTCGTTTCTGCGCTGAAAACAAGATTCCCGCCACCGAGGCGACGACCCTCGACGAGCTGGTGAAGGAGCTTCCACTGGCGGAACACCCGGAGGCAGGCACCTATCGGGTCATCCCGCCGCCGGAACGGTTTTCGATCACGCCATCAACCATACGTCGAGCCGCTCCGACAATTGGTCAACATGGTCGCGAGCTGCTCACCGAGGTCGGCTACAGCGACGCAGCTCTCGACGAGCTCGAATCCCTCGGCGTGTTGAACCCTGCCAAGCCCGACTAACTCGTCGCGTCAAACTGCGCATAGACGTCGATGTTTTTGTCGACGACGGTCACGGTGCATGTCGGATTGGCATCAGAACAGCCTCCGCCAGACCATCCAGTAAAGAGCGATAGGTTCCCTGCCGTCGCGGTAAGGGTGACCACCGTGCCAGCGGGCACCGGGCCGGATGGGTTGATCGATACCGTCCCGCTCCCGTTGCCTCCCTGGGTCGAGGTCACGACGAACTGCGGTTGCGGAGGAGGTTCGACATCAAAGATGGCCTGCACATTTGTGTCGTCATTGAGGGTGACCGTACAACCGCCGGTGCCGCCACAGCCCCCGCCAGACCAGCGGCTGAATATCGAACCTGCACTCGGGCTCGCCACTAGCTCAACCACTGCCCCGGCAAACCACTGTTGCGAGCAGTCGCCCGGGCAGTCGATGCCCGGTCCGCTGGCCGTCGAGACATTTCCGCTGCCAGCACCGGTAACCGCCACCGTGAGAGTCGGATCGACTGGCACAAGTTCATCGAACACCGCAGCTATTGAGACGCCAGTTCCCTCGACGGTCACTGTGCATGGCCCAGTTCCTGGGCATGAGTTAGAAGACCAACCGGCGAACGTCGAATAGGGATCGGCGTCGGCCGACAGCGTCACCGATGAGTTACTCGGGAAATCGACCGAGCAGGAAACGCTGCAAACAAGGCCCCCTGGGTTGCTCGCCACCGTGCCAGAGCCAGCACCGTCGATAGTCAGATTGAGCGGTGAATCCATGGGCCGCGGGGCGATGCCTTCACCGGTCAGCGCGGTGATCGCACCGTGGACCGACGTCGCGACCTCACCGAGGTCTGAACCGGCCGCGGTTGGGCTGAACTCGACGGTCACGGTGCATGTCGATTGGGCCGGAACCGTGGTCTCACAATCGGTGGAGGCGGCGAAACCGGTGCCGTCGAGACCGCTGGTGTCGAGGACGCCGAAGTCCAGCGTTTTTGTCGAGCTGTTGCTCACCGTCACCGAGGCCGAGGTGCCAGTACCCAAATCGACCGGTCCGAAGTTGATCGTTTCAGGGCCGATGGCCAACGTTGCCGGGTTGAGCACTATCTGGCCCGCAGCCGAAGGATCGGACGAGAGACCCTGTCCGTTGACCGCGACAACGGTGTAAGTGTGGGTCCCATCGGCCGGACGTGTCTCGTCGAAGCTGGTTTCGGCGATGCCGTCGCCGACCAGTTGCCCGTTCCGTAACACCTGATAGGTGACCGGGAAGTTGTAGACGATAGCTGACCATTGCACTCGAATCGTGCTGCCCCGGTCGGTAGCGGTTGGCGCCTCCGGTGTAGGAGGCGTCGATTGGGCTACGGATCTGGCGGTGAACGGAAACGTAGCGGGTGCCGAAGACCGACCGTCTTCGGTGGCGAACACCTCGTAGACGACCGTCTGGCCTTCGGAGACGTCGGAGTCGATGAGTAGCGGCTGCGCCACCCGAGCGACCAGTCGACCGTCACGCTCCACCCGGTAAGCGACGGCCTTGCCGGTCCAGGAAAGTGTCACTCCAACCTGCGAGTCCCAGGCCGCTACCAGGTTCGTCGGCTTGGACAGGGGCAAGGGTCGCGGCCCCGGAATTGGAACCCGGACAGCCTCGGATGCAGGCGCCTCGTTTCCACTCTCGTCGAAGGCCACGATCTGGTAGCCGTGGGTCTCGCCCTCCGCCGGGTCGGAGTCGCGGAACTCCGCGTTGGTAACAGTTTGGGCCAGAGTGCGGCCGTCGCGCAGCACCTCATAGCCGCCGAGGTCGTCGGCACCGGAGGGCTGCCAGGCCAATGTCACCACGCCGTTGGCGAACGAGCCGGTAACACCCGAGACCTGCAGTGGCGGCTCGGCATCGATGGCTTCTTCGGTCGTCACCGAGATTTGATCAGACCACGGCCCGGGCTCGACCCCGCCTATAACCCGGGCCCAGTAGCGGTAGGTACTGTTCGAATCGAGTCCGCGGTCGATGACCGGCGTCTGACCGGAGCTGTCTCCCACGATCTGCTCGCCACCATCTGGCGCCGTTCGGCTGACCTGAATCAATTCGCCGGGAAGTAGATCCTTTCCAGCGGCCAGGCTGATCACGACGGTTGTGGGGCCATCGAGCCGCGCCGAGAGCTGCACGCCGTCGCCGACCGGCGTGGAGATCTCAGTTGTCGGGCTGGCGATCTCGTCATCGTTGCCTCCGCCAGAATCGCCACTGCCGGTAACTGCGGTGACGGCGGCGATTGTCGCGCCGGTAGCCCCGAGTACCGCCAGCAGAATCGCCGCTACCACCGGAACAGTTGCTGCGGCCAGCGGCCCGATCAGTTTGAGATGATGCTGGGTCAAGGCCCGCCCGGTCTTGTCCCCCAGGCGTTGTCGGATGGACCGGGCCGCTCGCAGGTGCGGCTTGGCGGCATCGGTGTCGCCAAGCGCCAGTTCTCGTACGCCCAGTTGATGGAGCGCCCAAGCCTTGTCGGCATCACGGCCACACACTTCGCTAGCTCGGGCCAACAGGAGTAGAAGCGCCGCCGCGGCGCCCCAACGACCGGCCCGGAATAGCGCCAAGTCGACCCGGCGGCCCAGCTCGACCACTTCCTCAGCCCGGTCGTGATCGACCGCCCACTCCGCAAGCTCGGTGATCGCTGCCACCTCGTCGACCAGTTGGGCCGGTTCGGCGTTTTCGCTCCACTCCAGCAGACGACTGAACGCTTCGCCAACCATCGGATCGCTATCCATACGATCGGCGGCGAGGGCTGCGACATCGGAGTCGACGGTGACCGCGCCACCGACGACGAGGCCGACGCCTCGTTCCTCCAGTTCGGCAGTGACCGGCGAAGCATCTTCGATGTCGAGCACGGTGGCCAGCAAGTCCTGGCCGATAGCCGCTCCGTCTAGCTCGGATAGCAGGGTCATGGCCTTGACCGCGACCGGTCCGCTTTGGTCCTGGGTCATGCGAGCGGTTTCGGCCCTCGGGTTCCGCACGCCATCCAGTCGGGAGGTAACCGAGGCCAGGTCTTCCACTCGGTCGATCATGCCGATGGCCCGGGCCCACGCTCTCGGCCGATTCTCGAGTAACTGGGCCAGTTCCACGACCTGCGATCGACCTGCTTCATCGAGCGTTTGACCGAGCCGAATCTCGGCGATGGTTATGAGATCAACGGGGTCAAGCGGCCCAACGGTGCTCGATGGCAGGTCATGTAGACGACGCTCGGAGGAGGTAACCAAGAACACCGGAGCTGTGAGGCCGGCGATGATACTCTGCAACTCATCGTCTTCGGCGTCGATGTCGTCGAGCACGATCAGGGCTCGAATCGGGCTCAGTCTGCGCATCATTTCGGCCGAGTCGAACGCTGCGGCCTGTCCGGCAACAAAGAAGGTGCGGAACAGGGCGCCGAGCAGATCACCGTCTGGCACCGTGCGACCGGAAAGCGAAACTACTCCGTCTGCGAAGTAGCCCTTCAACTCGGGGCGATCATGCAGCAGCATGTTCAGAAGTGACGTCTTGCCGAAGCCCTCCTGGGCAAATATTTCGATGCTCTCCCCGCTGCGAATGCGGTCATTGAGATCATCCAGATCGTGATCGCGCCCGGCAAGCAGCGGCAGTCGACGGCCGATCTCGATAACCGGGCGGGCACGCTCGGAAAGCGAGAGCATGGTTTCCTGCGGTATCGCCTGATCACCGGCCGGGCCCGTCGACTGGACGGCATAACTAGGGGTAAGCACGGCGTCAGCGAACGGCGACGTCGCAAACTGAGCCTGTGAACTACCGGTGACGTCAACCATTTCGCTCCCTCAACGACCATTGCTGGTCTGTGTTTGACGTAGTAACGACTCGGACTGCACCGCGACCAGATGTCGCCACGATCGTGCCCTGGTCTGTGAGATCGACGCCCGCGGCGCCGCCGGTAAGGCCAGCCATCTGGTCGAGCTGTTGGCCAGTTTGGCTATCCCAAAGTCGCACGGTGCCATCGCTCGATCCTGTGACAACGACGTCGTCTCCTAGGGCGCCGGCGAACACCAGGCCGCGATGGCCTCGGAACGTGCAGGTCATGGCTCCGGTCGCGGTTGACCACAATCGGGCTAGCTGATCGGCGCCGGTCGTTAGCAGCCGGCTTCCATCGGCGGACAGTTCAACCGCAAAGACCGCACCATCATGGCAGTTGGCCAGTTTCGTATCGACGACTCCGTCGGTGAAAACCGTGACGTCACCGGTGGTACTACCCACCGCCACCGTCCGCCCAACAGCATCGGTGGCGCATGACAGCAGCGGCTGGTCTGTGGCTTGACTGGCGAATGGTTGACCGGAGCTCGTCGACCACCAGCGAACGGTTCGGTCCGATGACGCGGTGATCAACGTCTGCCCGGCCAGGGCGACATCGTCGACTGGGCCGCCGTGTCCCACGAGTGTATGAATCGCCCGACCCTCGTTCAGAGACCACAGGCGTGCGGTACGGTCAGCGCTACCAGAAGCCAAAATGTCGCCGCCGTCCCAAGCAACGGCCATCGCCGCGTCTGCGTGTCCGGTCAATTCCCGTAGAAGCTGGCCGTCGCTCAAAGACCAGACTCGAATGATGCCGTCGTGTGCTCCTGCCGAGCAGCCCCATTCCCCAAGTGCTACACATCGAAACAGGGCGCAGGGGGCAGTCGCCACCAGCTCGGATCGATCGAGACTGCCGAGAATGGCGGCCTTGAGTTCGTCGAGTTCCGGGGCTCCGGGGGTGCGGTCCCAGGCGGCAAGAGCGGGTGCTTGAATCATGCTGAGCGGCAGTGGCGGCGTCAGATCGTCCAGCCTTGCCGGCAGAGCCTTCTCGGCATCGAATGCCCGTTGCCCTTCAGCGGTGACCCAGCGGCTCCGCGCTGCGGCGTGCGACCACAACACGATCACACAACCGGCAGCATCCAACTCGCGCTCGATGACCCCAGCGAACTCATCGCCTGCCGCTAGCTCGCGATCCCACCACACCGACCAGCCCGCTGCTTCCAAAGCGCCAGACAGCGCCGCGGCCGTGCTCCGGTCTTCGCCGGCATAGCTGATAAAAACATCTGCCACCCTGGGGGTCCCTCCTCAGGCGAGAAAGCCGATCATACAAGGTTGCCTAAAGGGTTGCCGGTTTCTCCCTTGCCGAGAGTCACCGGTTCGCCATATAGCGATTCCTTCACCAGGTATGAGCGACCACGAGACCACCAGATACGTCGCCAATGTTGCGATCGCACGTCAACCGGCCAACGGGCGCTAGGACTGATCGATCAGGAAATTTCCAAAGAAGGCGCTTAGTTCGCTGTGGGCGTCGAGCGGCAGAATGTGAGCAATGTGCTGATCGGGTCGGACGATAACGACACAACCCTGTTGGCGATCGATGGCCCGGAGGGCAAAAATGTCTCGACCGGGCGCAGGGTCGAGGCAGAAAACCTTTTGATAGTCGAGCAGGCCGTAACGGCCCTTTGGCGGTAGTAGAAACGGATGAAGTGCTTCGACCGCCAGCTGGCGATGAGGCTCCTGGAACACCGCCCTGACATCGATAACCGCATCGACATCGGCGCCCGGCGGCGTGTAAGTACGAACCGGAGAATCGGAACTTTTGGCCAGAAAGTCGAGCAGACCGGTCAGCCTGTTTGACGACGACGTGCCTGCGCCCTGATCGGCGAACACGAACAGTCGCCAACGGCCATCGGCTTTCACGGTGTGGCCCAGTTGCATCGGCTTGGCATCGGCCAGGCGGATAACCGGGGCAGAGTGAAACCGCATACCGACCTCCAGGCCAGCGGCAAGGTGCTGGTATGTCGGCTGCCCGGTGAGGATCGATGGCCGATAGCGGATCTCGGTGCCAGCGGTGTAACGCCCGCTCTTCACGAAGTAATTCTGGAACTCTGAGGCTTCGTCGGGCCCACCCTCGTCACTACCAGCATCTGTTTGTGGTTTCGCGCTGAGGACCGCGGCCCACTCGCGATCAAAGTCGATAAGTTCCTGGGCCACTGCCTGGCGTTCGCCGGAATAGGTGTGTAGCAAGGATGACGGCGACCGGCCCTCGATCACCGAGGCCAGTTTCCACCCCAGGTTGAAGCTGTCTCGCATGGAGACGTTCATACCCTGCCCAGCTTTTGGGCTATGAGTGTGGCAAGCGTCGCCGGTGATGAACACCCGTGGTGTCGGGGCCGCGGCGTTAGTCTTCAGCTCTTCGTTAACGTCGTCGAACTTGTCGCACAAACGTTGGCCGATTTGGTACACCGACCACCAGGCCACCTCCTTCACATCGAGGCTGTATGGGTGGAGAATGCGCCGGGCCGCGGCGATCAAACGATCGGAGTTGATGTTGCGGTTGGAGACCCGCTCGTCCTCGTTGAGCGTTTCGACCTCGATATACAGCCGTGCCAGGTAGCCACCTTCGCGCGGTATGACAATCATCGAACCCTCGGTCGACGATTGGATGAGGGTTTTGAGCCGTATGTCGGGGAAGTCGGTCACCGCCAAGACATCCATTACGCCCCAGGCCTGGTTCACCGAGTCACCCCGTAGCTCCCGGCCGATTGCGGCCCGTACCGCGCTACGGGCACCATCGCAGCCGACTACGTAGCGGGCCCGAACGGTCTCCCGCTGGCCTTCGCGATCGGGGTCGACGCGCTCCAGAGTGGCGGTGACCGGATACTCGGGCTGAGCGACACGGTCGATGCTGAGGGTGCTGAAACGCCGGGAATAGAAGGGCTCGATCGCTCCGGGCGACTGGGCCATCACGTCGAGGAAAAAGTCGTGAACTCGGGCCTGATTGAGGATCATGTGGGGAAACTCCGACAGGCCCTCCTCGGTGTCATCGATCCGGCCGGTCCGTACGATTCTGTCCGGGGCAGCGGCATCCGGTTTCCAGAACGTCGTCTCGTTGACCCAGTACCCCTCCTGCATCACCCGCTCGCTGAACCCGAACGCCTCGAACATCTCCATCGTCCGACAGGCGATGCCGTCAGCCTGACCGAGGCTAAGACGTTCCGGTTTGAGATCGACGATCGCGGTCTTGATGTCAGGGAACGCTGCCAGCTGGGCCGCCAGCGTGAGGCCTGCGGGGCCACAACCGACGATCAGGACGTCGACTTCGGCTGGAAGCTGATCGCCCGACTGGCGGTCCGCTTGGTGATTGGCTCCACGGTCTGTGCGGGCGTCCCGGTCGGCGAGGCGGGGGTCGCCGGGACGGAAACCATTCAGATGGAACTGCATGCGCTCAGTCTATTCTGAGGCGGGATTTACAGAGCGGCGTAGGTTGCGTTGAGCAGCGACTCGCCCCGGGTATCGCCAAGCACGCCATCGGCCATCAGGTTCATGACATAGGCGAAGCTCATTCGGCGGTCGGTGTCGACGATGATCGAAGATCCGCCCCAGCCGCCCCAGAAGCATATGTTCCCATCTGGCAAGTGGGCTGAGGATGAAGACTTGAGGCCGTAGCCCATACCGAACTTCAGGTGTTCGCCGAGCACGAGGTCGATGCCGTCGGACTGCACCTCAAAGATCCGGGCGATCGTCTCCGGGGAAAGCAACTTCACGCCGTCAACCGTTCCGCCGTTGGCCACCACGGCCTGCGCCTTGGCGACCGAGCGGGCGTTGCCATGACCGTTGGCGGCACCGATGTCGGCTGTGCGCCAGCCATCGGTCCAGGACTCTTCGGCCTGAGGTGCCGGCCCGGTCATCGTCTTGAACGTGGGGCCGTCAGGGTCGAGCGACTCGAGATCGAACGGGAGTGGAGCGGGTGGCACCACGTTGGAGACCCGGTCGAACTGCGACCGATCAAGACCGATATGAAAGTCAACCCCGAGCGGACCAGCGACCTCATCAGCGAAGAACTGTCCGAGCTGGCGGCCGGAGATCCGCCGGATGACCTCGCCGACCAGGTGCCCCTGATTCAGAGCGTGATAGCCCGAGGCGGTGCCTGGCTCCCACCATGGCTTCTGGGCGGCCAACATCGACGTGGACTTTTCCCAGTCGTAGATGTCTTCGACGGCGACCGGCTGGGCCCATCCCGAAACTCCGGAGGTATGGCCCATGAAGGAGCGAACCGGGATCTGGTCCTTCCCGTTCTGAGCGAACTCGGGCCAGTATGAGGCGACCGGGGCATCGGGATCGAGCTGGCCCCGTTCCATGAGAATCAACGCCGAGAGAGTGGTCATGGTCTTGGTCGATGACCACACATTGGTGATGGTGTTCTCCTCCCATGGTTTGGTCTTTGCGGTATCGGCATGGCCTCCCCAGAGGTCGACCACGGTCTCCCCCTCGATCGTTACCGAGACCGACGCACCAAGGTCTGCGCCACTGTCGATCGAGTTCGACAGAATCTCCGATAGTTGGTCGAATCGAGGATCGTTGGAACCGTGCATCTCAGCCATTCGCCGAACCTACTCTCTGTACCAGGCTCTGGCTACAGTGGCGGCTGTGCCTTCCGACTTTGCGTTAAAGATGATGAACCAAGCTCATCGAGCGATCATGGCCGCCAGCGGCGGCAAACTCGGGTGGACCACCGCCGGTATGCCGGTGCTCGAACTCACAACCACCGGCCGCAAAAGTGGTCAGCAACGAACCTCGATGCTGACCACGCCATGGCAGGACGGCGACACCATGGCGCTGGTGGCCTCGGCTGGCGGCAACGATAAACACCCGGCATGGTTCCTCAACCTGCGCGAAAATCCGCAGGTGGAGATCCGCACCTCAGCAGGCACCAAAACGATGACCGCTCGGGTGCTGGCTGGTGCGGAGCGCAATGAGATCTTCGAGCAGGTGTGCGCCAAGTACAACAACTATGCGGACTACCAGTCCAAGACCGACCGGGAGATACCGGTGGTGCTATTGGAAGCAGCTGCAGAGTAAAGAAGGGACGACATGGGTTGGTCGGTCAATAGAGCTACGGGGCTGACGTACCATCGCCCGAACCTGTCGACCAAGGGCTACACGTTGCTCACGCCGAGCCATGACACGTCGGCTTATCTGCTCGACATGGATGGCCTGATCGTTCACCGTTGGAACTTCGACTCCATCGAACCTGGCTACGGTCGGCTACTGCCAAACGGCAACCTGCTCATGAGTGGCTCCGATGTGGATCTCCCCGCGCCACCGGAGGACGAGCCAACCAAGCCTCCCCCGCCGTTTGAACGTCACATCACCAGACTCGGCGGTTACAAGACAACGCTGCTCGAGGTCGACTGGGACGGCAACGTCGTCTGGGAGTACGAGAACCGAGCCCAGCACCACGACTTTGTCCGGCTCCCGAACGGGAACACGATGGTTCCCGAGTGGGTAGAGCTCCCAGAGGAGCTTCACAAGGGTGTACGAGGCGGCGAGCGGAAGCCACGGGAACGGTTGCCACGCCTGCTCGGCGACGACCTGGTCGAGGTCGACCAGGCAGGCATCGAAGTGCGGCGGATCCACACTTGGCAGCTACTCGACCCGGTTAAGGACCCGATCCACCCCACGAAGCGCCGCTGGGAATGGACCCACGTCAACGGCATCGACGTCAACGACGCAGGCGATATCGTCTTTTCCGCTCGGACCAACAACCGGGTCGGCGTCATCGACGGGGCAAGCGGTGAGCTGAAGATGAAGTTCACCGAGTCGTTCGGTCAGCACCACGCGACCTGGGTCGGCGACGACCTCGTTCAGGTGTTCGACAACGGCCTGTCGACCTCAAAGGTCTTGGAGATCCAGGTCAGCACCGGCGAGGTTGTGTGGAGCTACCAGTCCAACCCACCACACCAGTTCTTCAGCAGCTACATGTCCGGTGCAGATCGGCTGTGGTCGGGATCGGTTCTGGTCTGTGAAGGCTCAAGTGGTCGACTGTTTGAGGTCACCCGCAGCGGCGAGGTGGTCTGGGAGTGGATCAACCCGTTCGTCAACAACCGTCGGAACGGGGACGTGGCCCTTGGCTTCTATCGGGCCCATCGTTATCCGGCAGATCACGTCGCTTTCGCAGGCCGGGAGCTCGACCCAGCCCGATTCGCCGATCTAAATCGCCTGCATGGGTTAAGCGTCTGAGCGACGGCACGTAGCTAGTCGCGTATCAGAGGTTGACAAAGTTACTGCGATATCGCACTATCTATTTAGTGCGATATCGCATTACAACTGATCACGTCACCGACTGGAGACCTCATGAACACCAAGACGCTGCAAGACTATGAGCCGGAGTTAAAGCGCCCGCCGCTGATACCGACCGGAGCGGCACTGCCAGCATCGCCGACCGGCCTGGTGGACCGCCTGAGTTCATGGCCGGTAGTGATAGTCAGCGGCGTGGTATTCGCCGCGTTTGCCGCCGTATTCTTCGCCACGAACCTGGCCTTCTCGATTCCACACGTCGAGGAGGCCTGCAACGCCCCTGCCCTCGACATGCGGACCTACTCGACCAGCGATGAGGTCCATCAGTTCCTCGATGATTGTGGCGTGGCAGGCCGACAGGCATATCGAAACCTGCAGATGGCAGACCTCTTCTACCCCGCGGTGAGCGGGCTGTTCTTCACTTCGGCGTTGGCGCTGGCGATCAGCCGACTGTGGCCAAAACGTGCATCGTTGCGTTGGCTGGCCTTAACCGCGGCGGTTGGCAGCGGCTTCGATTACCTGGAGAATCTGTTCGCCTGGCGAGCGCTATCCGCCTTCCCTAACAAAGCAGCAACCGACTCACTTCTAGGCCTGGCCTCGCTGGCCAAGACGGTCTCATCCTGGCTCGCAGGCTCGATGCTCTTGGCCGCGGTCTCTCTGCTAGCACTCCGACTGGTCAAGACCAGGTTGACCGGCCGGCGGCAGCAGCGCACTACCGACGCCGGACCGATGAGTGACACTGGCTCAAGCCGACCGTTAGATTGACCGGGTGGCAGATCGAGTCGAGATCGAGAAAGATCAACCGGACCCGCTTGCGGACGGCCTAGGGAACGTACTGTTCGACGTCTGGCTCGTGTCCCGGGCAACCACTGCGCTGATCGACGACGCGGTGAAACAGTCCGGTCTCGATGCCGATGAGTTCGGCGTCTATTCGGTGTTGGCCGGAAGCGACTCGATCACCCCTACCGAGCTGGCCCGTTGGATGGCAGCACCGACCACCACGGTGTCGAGCTACGTCAAACGATTCGAGCGACGGGGCCACCTAAGGCGGGTACCCAACCCCGATGATGGCCGGTCGTATTTACTTGAGCTCACCGACGACGGCAGGCAAGCCCATCGTCGGGCCGGAGCGCTCTTCCTGCCAATCCTCAATGAGGTGGACGATCGACTGGGAAAGCGCTCGGCCGGCACCCACGATGAGCTTCGAAACCTGCACCGAGTCGTCGAGTTAGCAGCGGAACAACAACGTGCTCAGGCAGACGAAGGGTCGAGCTCGAGCCAGGCCCCGTAGCCGCCGATGATGTCGGAGACATCAGCGAATCCAGCCTGACGCAGCACGCTGGCGCCGACAGACGACCGATAGCCACCGGCACAGAACACCACCGTTGGAGCGTCGGAGCGCAGTTCGCCAATTCGGTCTGGTAGCTGACCAACCGGGATGGCGGCCGCTCCTTCGATCGTGCCAAGCGCGAACTCCCCTGGGTTGCGGATGTCGACAAGCTGTAGGCCATCGATGTCGGCTTTGCGGGATTCAAACTCGGTCGCCGTCAACCTCGACGCTCGGTTCACCCGATCGGGGTTGGCGGCCATCACGGCCATCGGCTGGTCGAGATAGCCAGCGACCCGGTCGAAGCCGATGCGGGCGAGGCGATTCTTGGCTTCGAGCTCGAAGCCCTCGTCGACCACCAACACGATGTCGACATCGCTAGGAACCACAGAACCGGCGAACTCGGCGTAGCGCCCATTGAGGCCAACGTTTATCGAGCCGCTGAGATGACCGAGGGCAAAAACCTCAGGATCTCGCCCATCGATGATCATCGCTCCACCGGCGACCAGCTCATCGAAGGCCGACAGCTCAAGCGCCGCCGGCAGCGCCGACTCGTCGAGCAGCTCGCGCTGCTTGCTGTTGAGCACTGCGTCGTAGACGAAGTAACCGGGGGCAGGCGGCTGCCCTTCGGTCACCAACTCGATGAAGGCGTCCTTGTTGGGGGCCAGCAGTGCATAGTTGGAGACTCGCTGCTCCCCCATCGTCGACACCGTCTCGGTCGACAGATTTTTGCCGCAGGCCGATCCAGCGCCGTGGGCCGGGAATACCCGGGTGGCGTCTGGAAGCGGCAGGAGCTTGGTCTGCAAACTGTTGTATAGGTTCTCAGCCAGTTCCTCGCGGCTGAATCCAACCGAGGTAAGCAGGTCGGGGCGACCGACATCGCCGATGAACAGCGTGTCGCCGGTGAGCACCCCGTACGGCTCCTCATCGCCAGGCCGTTCCCAAACCACAACGCTTAGCGATTCAGGGGTGTGACCAGGAGTATGACGAATCTCCAACTCCACTTCACCGAGCGAGATGCGTTCGCCGTCGGCCAGCTTTCGGGACTCGAACTCGGTGTTTGCTACAGACGAGTATGCAATCTCAGCTCCGGTGGCGGCCGCTAGCTCAAGATGGCCGGAAAGGAAGTCGGCATGGAGATGGGTTTCGACTACGAGCTCGATCGTGAGACCGGCGGCTGCGGCGTCGTTGAGGTATTCGTCGACATCGCGTCGCGGATCGACAACCACCGCCCTGCCGGTGGTCTCGTCACCGATCAAATAGGATGCGTGCGAAAGGCACTCGAGGTAGTACTGGGTGAACTTCATGACTGGCTTCCTCCTGCGTCTTGAATGGCCAACATGCCTCCACTGAGATTTACCACGTCGGCGAAACCGACGCTGGTTAGGTACTGCGAGGCCTGGGTGCTTCTGCCACCGCTGCGGCACAACACCACAACCCGCCGCTGCGGGTCGAGTTCATTGCTTCGTTCTGGCAGCTGGCCGAGGGGAATGTTGACCGCCCCGGGCAACGAGGCTTCGGCAACCTCGTCTGGCTCGCGAACGTCGATCAGTTGGCCGGAGTCGCCGACGGCGCTGGCGTAGTCGGGGGCGGGGTGTTCGGTGTGGGTTATCTGAGCTTCACTCATAGCAATCTCTTTTCCGTACGAGGGTCGGTGGGTTGATGTCCTGGGCTAGCGATTAGCCGTCCAGCGACGCAAGGGCCGCTGAAAAGTCGAAGTTCTTGTCGCGGTTGTAGGGAAGTTTGGATAGCGCGGCGGCCATGGCACAGCTGTCGCTTAATGCCGAGTAGGTCAGCCCGGCGCCGATGGCGCCGGCGATCCATTTTGCCGGGGGGAATACCGTGCTGCCGATGATTCCCGCCGATACAAGGGCGCCTGCGGCCAACCGTACCTGGCGGTCCATGGCCCAACGTTCAACACCTCCCCGATTCAGTTCCTCACCTGCCGACTGCCAGCTGGCAATCCCTCCGTCGAGTATGTGCAGCCTGGCCTTTCCGGCCTGCTGCAACTTGGCGTGAGCTTGGGATGCCCTGGCTCCTGAATGGCATACTAGAACGAGGGGCCGGTCGATGGCCGCGATGTGTGCGAGCTGGTCGTCGAGCACATCCAACGGGATGCAATGCGAGCCCGGTATGTGCATCGCTTCGAACTCGCCGCCGCTTCGAACGTCGAGCACCCGCACGGTGTGATCGTGACCCTGAAGTTGTTTGAGCTCGGCCGCGCCGATGGTCACCGTCTCTTCAAGGTCGGACTGAGGGAATGCTGTCATCGTCATATCTCCATCTTTGTGTCGCCATTGCTTGTCGCCACTGGCTGCTGATTTTGTAGAACTGCTGAAACCTGAGGCATTGATTTGTCGAATGGGATGAGCTGTCCAGATCGCAGATCGTGAACCGCTCCCTGTAGGTCAACCGTGTTTGCGGCGATCAGCTGACCGACCGGGCCGTCATGTTGGCGCAACTCATCCATGGTGTTCGACACGTTGAGTTCTGCGATCCGATCCGGATCGACTCCGGGATGGGCCCGAACAATGCGACAGATCGGAGCCACGATTGGTTTGAGATGGCCACCACAGACGCCACCAGCAGCAGCGGCCACTGCGCCACAGCCGGTGTGGCCCATTACCACGATCAGCTTGACGTCTAGTTCGGCGACCGCATAGTCGAGGCTGGCCAGGGCTGCCGGGGTGGCGGTGTTACCCGCGATGCGGACGACGAACAGTTCGCCTGCCGGTTGATCGAAGACCACCGACGGCGGCACCCGAGCGTCGGAGCACGACAGGATCGCGGCCTTCGGCGCGTGGCGAGGAAGAGTATGAGCCAGGGTGCCCGCCATCGCCGGATCGAGAGCGAGGGTTGCAGCCGCCGAACGATGAGCTGCCAACAGCGAGTCCCAGCGACGCTCAGCCATGTGAAACCACCTCTCGCTTACCCCCGGTGCACCGCTCATCGATGCCGTGACGGCGCTGGTCGGTTGGACCGAGCTGCTGGCGATCGAGGGCCAGCATCGCGTCGTTGGTCGAGGTGTGGATCTGTTCTCCGAGCGCGTCCCAGATACCAGCCCGGCGCAGCACGTCTCGCACCGGCCCCTTGACGTCGCTTAGGTGCAGGGCAACACCCCGGTCAGCGATCTCCGCTACGAGTTCGTGCAGCATCTCGGCGCCGGTGGCATCGAGGTCGTTTATGCCGGACGCATCGATGATCAGCGCCCGGGGTTGAGTGTCGACGTGGCGCAGGATCAGCTTCTTAACGTTGACTGCGTTTACAAATGAGAGCGCAGCATCGATACGGACGATGCGAACCCCGTCCACCGTTTGCGCCTCCGGGAAACGTTCGACATTGCGGTAGCTGGTAGTACCCTCAACGTGACCGAGGGTGGCACTGTGAGGCATCGACATCCTGGCGAAGACCACCAGCATCGAGGCAACGACTGCGACCAGTATCCCTAGTTCGATGCCTAGCGCCAGGGTGGCGAAGAAGGCAACGGCCAGTCCCACCAAGTCGCTCCTTTTCACCTTGGCGATGTGGCGCATCTCGGCCACGTCGATCAGCCCGGTCACCGCCATGATGATGATCGCCCCCAGCGCAGCGTTCGGCAGTGACGAGAACAGCGGTGTCAGGAAGGCGATCGTGACTAGCACGATTGCCGCGGTGATCAACGATGCCAGCGGCGTTCTCGCTCCTGCGGTGTCGTTCACTGCGGTGCGGGAAAAGCCTCCGGTTACCGGGTAACCACCGAATAGCCCGGCGGCCACGTTTGCCGCACCGAGACCGATCAGCTCGTTGTTTGCCACCACGTCGTAGCGGTGCCGTCGAGCATAAACCTTGGCCACGGCGATCGATTCCATGAATCCGACGATGGTGATGACAACCGCGATGCCAAGCAGGCTTCCGATAAGCGAACCATCGAACGTTGGCAGTGCGAATGCAGGCAGCGTGTCGGGGATATCGCCGACAACTTTCACGCCGCGTGCTTCGAGATTGAACAGCTGCACCGCAAGGATCGATCCGACAACGACTACCAATGCCGCTGGCATGCGTCCGGCGTAGCGCTTCATGATGAACAGCACCACCAGGGCGATGAGGCCGAGCGTCAACGTTGCTCGGTTGGTATCGCCGAGATTGTTGAGCACCTCGAACACCGTCTCGTAGAAGTGCTCCTTGCGCTCGGTTGCGATCCCCAGAATGTGCTTGGCCTGGGAGAAGCCGATGATGATCGCCGCTGCTCCGGTGAATCCGACCAGAACCGAGTGCGACAGGAAGTTGACCAGGAAACCGAGCCTGCCGACACCGAGCACGATGTGGACGAAGCCGACCATTAGGGCCAGCAGCGATGCCGCGGCCAGGTAGCCAGCGGTCCCCTCTTCGACCAGCGGAGCCAACGCCGAGGCGGTCAGCAGCGACACGATTGCCACCGGCCCAACGGCCAGCTGCCGTGAGGTGCCAAGCAGCGCATAGATGGCCACCGGGATGGTGGCAGCGTAGAGCCCAACTTCCGGCGGTAGCCCGGCTAGGAGGGCATAGGCCATGGCCTGGGGCACCAGCATCGCCCCCACGGTCAACCCGGCGGTGAGATCGCTGCGGAGATCGGCACGGTCGTAGTTGAAGGCCCAGCGGGCGATCGGCAGATCGTTGATCAAGCTCACATGTACGAATATACGTACATTTAGCGTGAAAATCAACCCAGGTGACCAAACAGGCCCTCCCCAAGCGGGATTTGCCTAAACCAGCGTCAGCTTGCGACAGTTCCGAGCAGCGTCAGCGCCGTGGCAACCGCGGTGAACATCACGGTCACCAGTCCGATAAGCCGGGTCAGCGTCACCTGCGGCACACCGCTGGCCGGTGTCGCCATGCTGTGCAGCTCATAGCTATTGAACCCAGCCCAGACGAGCAGCGCTCCCCCGGCCGCGGTCTGGGCGACTCCGGCCGATCCCAGCAGGTAGTGCCCACTGGCGGCTGCGGTTCTGGCCAGGACGATGCCGGCCACCATCATGGCAATGGCTGTGCGCTCCCACGCCAGTGTGGTTCGCTCAAACTGGAGCCCACCGTCATTGTTCAAATCAGCACCGACAGGATCCATTGGAAGGTCATTCACGGGCGCTCCCCTCGGGCGTAGAGTAGGACATCGGGATCTTCGACATCAGGTTCATGGCGATCCATGCGGGGCATTTGTACGTACATTCCGTATAGTCATCGTATGGGTATGCCCCGATGACCGCAATCGTGCAGTCAATCGCCCACTCGATGGTGGCGAGCGAAGGCGCTCTTCTGCCTGCGCGGAATCAGATGGCGCTGTCGCTCGGCGCCCACATCATCTTGGCCTGCTTCGGCATGTCCCTGCCGGCCATGATCTTCGTGCAGCACCGGCTCGGCCTGCGCGGCGACCCCCATGCGCTTGAGCTGGCAAAGCGGTGGTCCAAGGTGGCCGGCGTGCTGTTCGCGCTGGGCGCGATCTCAGGCACGATTCTGTCGTTCGAGCTCGGCCTGCTGTGGCCGGGGTTGATGGAACGCTACGGCGATGTGGTCGGCCTGGCCTTCGCCTTTGAAGGCATCTCGTTCTTTATCGAGGCCATCTTCCTTGGCATCTACGTCTACGGCTGGGGACGTCTACCTGGCCGTGCACACTCACTGATGCTGATCCCGATGATCATTTCCGGCATCGCCGGGTCATTCTTCGTCGTTTCGGTAAACGCGTGGATGAACGCTCCGACCGGCTTCACCATCATCGGCGACCCCGTGACCGGAGCGGTCGTCGACATCGACCCCTGGCGGGCGATGTTCAACGACGCCGTTGCCCTGCAGTTTCTTCATATGTTCCTCGCTGCCTACATGGTGGTTGGATTCAGCGTCGCCGGGGTTTACGCCGCAGGCATGCTCAGGGGCCGCAACGATCGCCACCATCGCCTCGGGCTCATCGTGCCCCTACTCTTCGCCGCGGTTGCGACCCCATTGCAACCGATGGTCGGGCACTTCGCCGGCCAACGCATAGCCGACGATCAACCGATCAAGTTGGCGGCGATGGAGGGAATAGCCACAACCGAGGAAGGTGCACCGCTCGTGCTTGGCGGGGTCTACCGGGACGGCGAGTTGCAGTGGGGGCTCGAGTTGCCGCTCGGCGGCCTCACCTCGTTCCTGGCCCAGAACGACTTCGGTGCAGAGGTGATCGGCCTCGATAGCGTCCCGGAACAAGACCAGCCCCCGGTCAATATCGTTCGATTCGCGTTCCAGATCATGGTCGGGTTGGGAACCGCGCTCGTCGGCCTCATCGGCTGGGCTGGCTGGCGCTTCGCCCGTCGACCAGGTCAGTTCTTCGACGCAACCTGGTTCTTGCGAGCGCTGGTCGTGGCCGGCCCGGCCGCTGTGGTGGCCATGGAAACCGGTTGGATCACCACCGAGGTTGGCCGCCAACCGTGGATCGTTCATGGCCTGCTGCGCACCGAAGATGCGGTGACCGACGCCAGCTACATCTGGGTGACCCTCACCGCGCTGGTCATCGTGTACGTCGGCATGGGAGCCGCTGCATTTCAGGTTCTGCGATCCATGTCTCGACGGTGGGCGGCAGGAGAACACAACCTCGCCTCACCGTACGGGCCAGCGGCACTCGACGACGTACCGCTGCCAGGCGATCGTGAAGGGCTGGTGCCATGAGCATCGCCGAAGTAGTAGCGGTGATCATGTTCGTCGCCGTCGTGGCCTACGCCATCTTCGCCGGTGCCGACTTTGGCTCCGGCATTTGGGACCTTCTCGCTGGCGACGACCGGCGGGGCGCACCGACACGACGACTGATCGATCAGGCCATCGGGCCGGTATGGGAAGCCAACCACGTTTGGCTGATCTTCATCTTGGTTTTCTTGTGGACCGGCTTCCCTGTCCCGTTCACTGCGCTGATGAGGTCGCTGGCAATCCCGTTCTGGCTCGTCGGACTCGGGGTGGTACTCCGAGGCGGTGGGTTTGCACTGCGCAAATACTCGCCGACCCTCCAGGCCGCTCGATTGGCGGGCATCACCTTCGCCGTTGCATCGCTGATTACACCGTTCTTTCTCGGGTCGATCGCCGGAGCGTTGGCCTCCGGCCGAGTAACTCTTGACGGAGACACCCTCGGACTCAGCGCAGCGCTGTCCCCCACCTCCCTGGTTGGCGGCGTACTTGCGGTCTTGACCTGCACCTTCCTCGCCGGTGTGTTCCTCGCGGCCGAAGCCCATCGACTCGGCCAGATCGAACTGGCCAACGAGTTTCGTCTGCGGTCAATAGCGGTGGGGGCGATCACCGGCACGCTGGCCCTACTCGGGGTCTTCCCACTACAGGCCGACGCTCCGACGCTGTTCGACGGTCTCACCGGCCGGGCTGCTCCACTCATCGTGGTCTCCGCTCTCGCCGGGCTGGCAACACTTTGGTTGCTACAGAGGCGACGCTTCCGGGTTGCCCGACTGTCAGCTGTGGCTGCGGTGGCAACCATCGTCGGGGGCTGGGGTGTGGCCCAGTACCCCTGGATTCTGGTCGACCAGGTCACCATCGACGACGGGGCAGGCCACCGAGCGACCCTGATCGGGCTGCTGATCGCCGCCAGCGCCGCCGCTGTACTGGTCGTTCCCCCACTGATCTATTTGTTCTCCCTGGCCGACTCGAACCGGGTCGGTCTGGCGCCGGCAAAAGACACCTAACTCTCAGTACCCAAGTGGAAAGAAGTTCAAATGAAACGCATCACCCTCATATTGTTGGCGGTAAGCACACTCATGGCCGCCGCCTGCGGCTCGGACGGCACAGCAGCAGACAGTGATACCAATGAAAGTGCTGCTGACAGCTCCGAGGTGACCGACACCGAGGCGACCAGCACTGAAGCGAGCAGTGAGACCGACGCCGACACCGCGACATCTGCAGGCGTGCGTCTTGTCTCGGCCAGTGACGGCGCATCAATCCTGGCCGAGCCTCCCGCAGACTTGGTGATCCTCGATGTGCGCACCCCGGAGGAGTTTGCCGACGCTCGCATTGAAGGAGCCACCATGCTCGACTTCTATCGGGAAGACTTCCTCAATCAGCTTGCCGATCTCGATCCCAACGTTCCTTACCTGCTGTACTGCCGGTCAGGCAACCGAAGCGGTCAAACCAGTGCGGCGATGAAAGATCTTGGGTTCGTCGATGTGGCCGAAGTCGACGGAGGCCTACTCTCCTGGGCCGAGGCCCAGCTCCCAACCGTGGCCGGGTAGCACGGCGATCGATATGGTTCGACCGTGAAACCAAGCCCGACCCGTCCCGCGCTCGGCGGCCCGGCCCCGTCGATTCGGCTCAGGGGCAGCACCGGCGATTGGTGGCAGTCAGACGACTACCGCGAGCAAAGCGTGGTGTTGATCTTCCACCGCCACATCCATTGACTGCCGTGCGCAGCCCACGCCGTCGCCGTGAGCGACCGGCTAGACGAACTCGGCACCGATACAGCCGTTGCCATGATCACCTTCACCGATCCGGAGAACCTCGCTGGCTACTCGGCGATGCACGATCTGCCGTTTCCCATTCTGGTCGACAACGATCGGGTGAGCTATCGGGCCTACGGACTCGGTCGGGGCTCCGTTGCTCGGGTCTACGGCTGGTCGGTAGCACGGCGCTACCTCCAGATTCTTCGAGCCGACGGCGTCGGTGCGCTGTCGAAACCCACCGAGGACACCCTGCAACTTGGTGGCGACTTTGTCATCGGCCCGGATGGTTCGCTGATCTACGGCTATTGGGGGGCCGGTCCCGACGACCGACCGAGCGTCGACGAGCTCATCGCCGCGCTAAACCAGGAACACACATGAATCGGGAACTCACATGAATCGATCCGTCCGATGAACCGACAGCTGACCGGCTGGCTATTTGTCGCTGCACAGGCGGTGCTGCTGGGAGCGCTCATTCTTCTGCCAACAGGCGACGACTGGGCAACCCCGGCATGGCTCCGGACCTTTGGGTATCTCTGCATCCTCGTCGGGCTGGGTCTGGTGGCCATCGCCGCCCTACGTCTCGGCTCTGCCCTAACGCCGACACCGGTGCCAAGGGGCGATGGGGAGCTGGCGACCGGCGGGCTGTACCGCTTCATGCGACATCCGATCTACACCGGTGTGCTGGTCATCGTCATCGGCCTGACCATTCGATCCGGTAGTTGGCTGACTCTGGCCGTTGGACTGCTGACGATTGCCTTCTTCAACCAGAAGGCCAAGTGGGAGGAAGCCCAACTGGCCGAGCGGTACACCGACTACGCCGCCTACGCTTCGAGCACACCCCGATTCGTTCCTCGGCTAGCCGCCCGGACCCGCCAATCACCGGGTGCGCAATAAGGCGGGTTCGAAGCCACCAAGCCTGTTCGAGGGCACTCGGGCCCCGAGTATGGTTCAGCGATGGATGGCAATCTGCACTGTCGGCAATGCGGTCACGAGCTGAGCATGTACGAGCCCCCTCGCCCCAATAGTGGGGAGCGAGCCGCTTCATGGGTGGCTGGCCACCTTGCTAGCTGGTGGGTGCCAACCACGATCATCGCCACCGTTTTGATGTGGGCGCTCTGGAACGTCACCGCCAAACCATTCGAGCCGTACCCGGTCATCATCTTCGCGGTTGTCAGCGGCGTACTGTCGACCGTTGCCGCAGCCCAGGGTCCGCTCATCCTTCTCGCCCAGCGCCGAGGGGCCATGAACGACCGAGCTCGAGACGAGGAGACCTATCGGGTAGCGACCAACAGCGAAGCCGATCTGCATCTGATCGCCGCCAAGCTCGATGCTCTTTCACAACAGGTTGAGCAGCTGAGCGGCGGGAATACCTAGAGGTCGAAGACCTCTTCCAGTGCCTCACCGAGCAGGTAGGTCAGGCTTCGCTTCTTCTTCCTCTGCTTCTTCTTCCGCTTATGTGAGCGATCGTCGTCAGCATCATCGTCGTCATCGTGATCATCACGATCGTCGTCGTCATCGTCGTCATCGTCGTCATCGTCGTTACGATCGTCATCGTCATCGTGATGCCGGGTGGGCGGCAGGTCGTCGAGCGGATAGTTCGGGCTACCTTCGCCGTCGGGACCGAAGGGACTTGGTTGCGGGGCAAAGTTACCGGGCACGGTCGCTGCCTCGGAAGCAGCGATCGTGGCGACGAGCCGCTCGATCTCGCCTCGGTCGAGCCACGCACCCTGGCACTGAGGGCAGACGTCGACTTCAATTCCGGCCCGGTTCAGGACATCAAGTGTGGCGGTTTGGCATCGGGGGCAGTTCACGGATTCCTCAGATCTGGTCGACGACAAACAGTAGTGCGGTTACCAGCGCAACAATCGCCACCGCCCCGGCCATAAAGGCAGGCAAGTGTGATGGCGAGAGCGGCTGCCCAAGACGCATCGCAGTCTCGTTCCTGGCCCACTGACGATACGAACTGGCAGCAGTGGTGAAACTGAGTGCCAGCAGCAAGAGTCCAAGCGGCTCTGACCAGCGGAAATCGGGAAGCAAAGATGCCACACCAAGCCCGCCGGCAGCCAAGGCCAGCGACGTTCGGATCCATGCGAGGAACGTCCGCTCGTTCGCCAGCGTGAACCGGTAGTCGGGTTCGCGACCGATCTGACGGGGATCAGGTGGCAGCAAGCGTCTCAGCATGTCGACTTCGCAGCCGCCAACTGAAGGTGCGATCCGAAGGCTGCCATGTTCAGCACTGTAGGGGTTAGGCGACGACCTCGTCGCCGGCTGCCGCGGCTTCCCAGGCCCCGTACCCGCCGAGCAGATCTGAAACATCGCTGAACCCGGCGGCGATCATTCGGCTGGCAGCGATCGAGGACCGGAATCCACCTGCGCAGTAGATTACGGTCGGCTTGGATCGATCGAGCGAGTCGAGTCGTTCGTTTAGCCGGGTGAGCGGCATCAGGATGGCGCCGGGGATGAATCCACCTTCGGTTTCGCCCGGCTGGCGAACATCGACGAGCTGCAGATCCTCGATCGAGTCCTGAGAACGTTTCAGGGCTGCGACGTCGAGACGCGATCCACGAGCCACGTGGTCGGGGTTGGCGGCCATGGCCGCCAGGGGCTCCTCGAGAAATCCGATCACGTTGTCGAACCCGATACGGGCCAGCCGATTCTTCGCCTCCCGCTCCATGCCGTGCTCGGTCAGCAGCACGATCGCCGAAACGGGGTCGAGCACCCCGCCGGCGAACTCGGCGTACCGGCCGGCGAGGCCGATGTTCACCGAGCCGATGATGTGGCCGCTGGCGAATTCATTCGGGTCGCGGGTATCGAGCACTACCGCACCAGACTCCTGGGCCTTGACCACCTCGGTCAGTGGCATCGCCGTCGGCTCAACCGCTTCGTCGAGCAGCGGACGATTCTCTCGGTTCAACATCGCGTCGAATGAGAAGTAGGCGGGCGGCGCAGTCTGGCCTTCGGTTACCACGGTCACAAAGTCCGCCTTGGACATCGGCGCCAGCGCGTAGTTGTCACTGCGCTGAGCCCCGATCGTTGACCAGGTTTCGCTCGACAGGTTCTTGCCGCACGACGATCCTGCGCCGTGAGCCGGGTAGACCTTGGTTGAATCGGGAAGCGTGAGCAGCTGGTCGTGCAGCGACTCAAACAACTGACCGGCCAATTCTTCACTGGTGACCCCGATCGACGACAGTAAGTCTGGGCGACCGACGTCGCCAACAAACATGGTGTCGCCGGTCAGCACCCCATAGGGCTCGGTGTCGCCGGCGTGTTCGAAGACCACGACGCTTATCGACTCGGGCGTGTGGCCAGGGGTGTGTCGTATCTCCAACACGACCTGTCCCAGTTCGATGCGTTCACCGTCGGCCAGCTTGCGCGACTCAAACTCGGTCTCGGCCGCCGAGCCGTAACCGATCTGAGCACCGGTTGCCGCCGCCAGCTCGAGGTGCCCGGAGAGGAAGTCGGCGTGGAAGTGGGTCTCAATAGCCATCTCGATGGTCATGCCATGCTCGGACGCGGTCTCCAAGTAGGGCGAGATGTCGCGCCGAGGATCGACCACGACGGCCCGTCCGGAACTCTCATCACCTATGAAATAGGAGGCTTGGGAGAGGCACTCGAGATAGTGCTGTTCGAAGATCATGGTTAGGCCTTACCTTTCAACATCATGTTCCAATACATGAAGGGCAACCCGTACTTTTTCAGGTACCACATGTCTCGGCGAGGTTTCTGAGCATTGATGACTGGGAACGACGGCGTCGGCTGCATCGTGTAATCGAATTCGGCCAGCAGCATCGCTTTGCGGGAGGTGGTCAGCGGGCAGGAGGCGTAGCCCTCGTAGCGCTCGGTCGGATCGTTACCGGCCAGTTGCTTAACGACGTTGGCCGCCACAACCGGGGCCTGCTTGCGAATCGCCGCTCCGGTCTTGGAGTTCGGCGTCGAGCCGGCATCACCGAGGGAGAAGATGTTGGGATAGCGCACATGCTGGTGGGTGTGCTTGTCGACGTCGACATAGCCAGCCGGGGTGTCGTTGGCCAGAGGACTCGACTTGATCCAGTCAGGAGCCGACTGGTGCGGCACCGCGTGCATCATGTCGTAGGACAGAGCGAAGGCGTCACCACCCTCGTCCATCGACTTGAACGTCGCCTTCTTCGAATCGGCATCGACCGACTCGAGCTCGCTCTTGAAATGGGTGGTGATGCCGTAGTCGGCAACGACCGCGTCGAGCGCATCGGAGAACTCCTTGACCCCGAACATGCCAGGCGTCGGCAGCACAAGGTGCACATCGATGTTGTTGAGCACACCCTGACTTCGCCAGTAGTCACAAGCCAGGTAAGCGATCTTCTGAGGGGCACCTGCACACTTGATCGGCCCGCTCGGCATGGTGAACACCGCGGTTCCCGACGTGGTGTTGCGGATGAAGTCCCAGGTTTTTGGGGCCAGGTCGTAGGTGTAGTTCGATGAGACGCCGTTCCGGCCCAGCGTTTCCGACAGCCCGGGAATCTTGTTCCAATCGAGCTGGATACCGGGGCAGACGATCAGGACGTCGTAGCCGATCGCCTGGCCTGCATCGGTGTGCACGATGTTGTTTGCTGGGTCGAACTCGGTGACCGCATCCTTGACCCAGGTCACGCCCTTGGGGATGACCGATGCCTGGGAGCGTTCGCTGGTCTCGCGTTTTGAGCAGCCACCGCCGACCAGTGTCCAAAGCGGCTGGTAGTAGTGCTTCTCAGCCGGATCGATGACTGCAACGTCACCGACCTGTTTGATCAATCGGGCTGCGACCGAGATTCCGGCCGACCCTCCACCGACGATGACAACCTTGTGATGAGCGGTTGTGGCCATGCCTGCATTCCCCCTTTTTGAACGCCGTTACAGCCCCTCTAGTGGGTGTGACTCACGACACTATAAATGTACGGTCTTTCGGAGTTGCGGTCAAGAGCATCGGCCTAGTTCAGCTGATAAGGGGCCCAGCGCAGCCCAGGTAACGGCGAACCGCAGTTCAGCCGATCAGTTTGCTGTTGGGCGCAATTCGCTACGTCCGCCGGTCGACCAGTCGGTCACAAACCGGTACCGGTCGCCGCGGATGATCGTGGTGCGCCACTCGACCAGTTGCCCATCACGAGAACCGAGCCGTTCGAGAAAAAACGCAGCATCGGTCTTTCGAAGACCGAGCTTGGCCCGATCCGAGGGTGCGGGAACGATCGGGGTGAGCCGCTCCCAACCCTGGTTTGGAACCGGCGCCCCAGCGTTGGCCAACTCGGCGTACAGCGCGGTATGAGTCCAGTCGACTTCGAGTAGCGGCTCGGCGATGTCATGGGGCAACCAAGCCCGATCGACCGCCAGCGGTGCGTCGGCGGCCAGGCGCAGACGCTCCACCAATACCAGCTTGGTCGCTTCGTCAACCTGGAGCTGCGACGCAGCCACCGAGTCGACAACCACTTCGAGCCTCAGAATCTGGCTTGTCTGCTCCACGCCGGCGGATTCGACGGACTGAAACAAGCTGTAGAGCGTGCCGAGCGACTGTTCGAACTCGGCCCGATTAACGACCGTGCCTCTCCCCCGCTCGCGCTTCAACACGCCGGTCTTGTTTAGATGACGAACCGCCTCACGCACCGTGTGGCGGCTGACCCCGTAGGCCTCGGTCAGCTCGTGATCGGTGGGAAAGCTCTCGGCAAACTCGTTTGCTTCGAGGCGAAGCTTGAGGTCGGCCTCAAGCTGAGCCCAAAGAGGCATCGGACTGTTTCGGTCGAGAGGATGTAACGCCATGTCCGTCCTTGAGCCCTGAGGGCAACTCTTCGCACGCCGCTCGCTGGTTGTGCTATTCGTACAACAGACCATATCAGGCGTAAAGTATGGTCAGTAGTGCCAAACGGCTCGATTCTCGGGTAGTCCGTACAAAACTGCTTTAACGCCGTGCCATAGGGATAGCTGCCCTGCCCCTGGGATAGCCGGGGTGCCTGTGGGATAGTTGGCGTAGCGGCTCCAGCAGGATTACCTTCGTATGGCCGCACCGGACAGACAGCAATACGGAACCGCACAAGTCAAAGCAGGGGAAACCAGATTGAGCAACACACAAGCCCTGGGGCTTTCTTTTGTCGATGCAGCCGCCCTTTCCAGCGACGACCGGACACCGCTGCTGGGCGGCAAGGGTGCGGCCCTCGTTCGTATGACCGAGCTGGGTTTGGCTGTGCCCCCCGGGTTCATCCTGTCCACCGATGCCTGCAAGAAGTTTCTGGCCGATGGCTGGGGCGACGATCTGGAGACCACGCTGGTTAACGGCATCGAGTCGGTGGCAACGGCCCTCGAACGCCGATTAGGGGATCCCGATGCCCCGCTGTTGGTCAGCGTACGTTCCGGCGCCCCGGTGTCGATGCCGGGCATGATGGACACCGTCCTCAACGCTGGAATGAGCGATGCCATCGCAGAGGCCCTCGGTCAACGCTCGGGCGACCTTCGTTTCGGCTGGGACACCGCTCGACGGTTTACCCAGTCTTACGCTCTCGTTGTCTGCGGAGCCCCAAGCGACACCGTCGCCGAGATGTCGCGACGACGCCTCGGCAAGAACGACGGTGTCGACCTTTCCCCCGAAGCCCTGGCCGAGGCATCCAAGCAGCTCCGAGTCGACCTGGCTGAGGTGGGCTACTCGATACCCGACGATCCGCTGGAACAGATCCGCGGCGCAGTTCAGGCCGTCTTCAGCTCCTGGCATTCCGATAGAGCCGTGACCTACCGGCGAGTGGAGGGCATAAGCGACGACCTTGCCACCGCAGCCACCATTCAGGCGATGACCTTCGGCAACCTCGACGAACGATCGGGTACCGGTGTGGTCTTCACCCGTGACCCTTCAACCGGCGAGCCGTGCCTCACCGGCGACTTCCTCATCAACGCCCAGGGCGAAGATGTGGTAGCTGGAACGCACATCACAAAGAGCATCGAGGAAATGCACACCGCCTGGCCCGAGTTGGCGGGTGAACTGGTCACCACCTGCGAGGTCCTAGAGCGCGACCTCGGAGACATGGCTGACATCGAGTTCACCGTCGAGCAGGGATCGCTGTGGTTACTTCAGGTCAGGCGAGGCAAGCGCAGCCCGCAGGCCGAGCTACGCATCGCCATAGACATGGCGGAGGACGAGCGCTTCACCTTGGATCGGGCCGGGGCCGTCGAACGATGCGCAGCAGTCCTGGCCGACCCACCGGTTCAGGTCGGATCAGACGCCGAGGTCGACGCTGGCAATGTATTGTGCACCGGTCTAGGAGCGTCACCGGGGCGGGCGGTCGGCCAGCTTTGCACCGGCATCGAGGAGACGATCGAACGCTCCAATCGCGGCGAGGCAGTGATTCTGATCCGCCGAGAAACCTCACCAGCCGATATCGCCGGCATGGCCGAGGCAAAGGGAATGATGACGACACTCGGCGGTCTGGTCAGCCACGCCGCGGTGGTCGCTCGGTCCTGGGGGGTGCCTGCGGTGGTTGGCGCCACCGGCGTCGAGGTCCGCCCCGAAGGCATCTCGATCGGCGGCCAGATCGTCCCTAGCGGTGAAGTTGTCACTGTGGATGGCGACAACGGACGGCTGCTGCGAGGGGCTCATCCCGGAGCGACAGCCGAGGTCGCCGAGGTGGCGGTGCTGCGCCGCTGGGCCGAAGAGTTGCCCGCCAGCTCGGCTGAAGACTCGTCGTCTGACGATTCGGGGAGCGCCTCAGTCGATGCCGCCGCACAGACCACTGGCGACTCGCCGGCCCTGGATCCCTTCGAGGTAGTCAGAGTTCTGGCGCTGAAGGGTATGGGTTCGGCCGAAGGCATCGCCGCTGTTCTAGGCACAGACGAAGCCAGCGTCACCAAGGTGATCGCAGACCTGTTGGCATCGGAGAAAGCGCAAGACTTTCCCGGCGGACGGGTGCGACTCACCCCGGCCGCCGATCCCGAGATCACCGCTCACTATGAAACGTCGGCCAAGACCCTTGGCCCGATCATCGAGCCGATGATGGGCGACTTCCACGAGGCCAACGACACGTTTAAGTCGCTGATGGCGGAATGGCAAATGCGGGAGATCGACGGCGAAACGGTGATGAACGACCACACTGACGCGGCCTACGACGGGGTGGTCATCGAACGGCTACGCACCGAGATCCACGCCAAGATCATGCCGATATTGGAAACGATCGCCGGTGCAGACCCTCGCTTTAGCCTCTACTCGGCCCGGCTGAGCACCGCCCTGGAACAGGTGTCGGCCGGCGACAGCAAGATGATGGCTCACCCTCTCAGCGACAGCTATCACACCGTTTGGTTCGAGCTTCACGAGGAGCTGATCCGCCTTACCGGCCGCAACAGGGCCGATGAGGCGGCAGCGGGCCGCGGCTGACGAACCCAGCCCCGACCAGCTATCGGGGAGGCAGCGGTCGGGTAGCAAGTCTCGCGTGTGACGAAAGTCATAACAGATATCAGCCAGGCGGAGGCAACCTTCTTGCGGGCAGGAGCGACTACATCTTGTGAACGCGGTGAGCGCAGGCCCGCGGGCCTGCCATAGGCGGTGATGGTCGAAGCGATCGACCCAAGCAACGGGCTGGTCGGTTCGTCGCGCCCCAGCGTTTCCCAAGACGTGACCGCGGTTCACCTCAAGAACTTCGAGAGCAACGCCGCAGCATGGACAACCGAACTCGCCGGTTTGGCCTATCTGCTCACCGGAGACACCGATGAAGCAGAGGATCTAGTGGCCGATGCGCTGCTGGCGACCTGGAAACACTGGCCACGCGTTGCCGCAACCCAAAATCCGCGAGCCTACGTGCGGCGTACCGTGATGAACCTGGCCGCCAGCCGGGTGCGTACCAAGGTCCGCGACAGGACTCGACTCCACCTGCTCCGACCGCTTGTCAGCGAAGCCGCGCCCAATCCAGACCTGTCCGGCAGCATGGATCTACACCACGCCCTACGGTTACTCCCCCGTAGACAGCGAGAGTGTGTGACTCTCCGGTATGGCATGGACCTGCCGGTGGCCGAGGTGGCCGAGGTCCTGTCGATAAGCATCGGTTCGGTAAAGAGCAATACGGCAAAAGGCGCCAACCGTCTCCGGGTCATCCTGGAGTCGGGGGTCTCAGTATGACAAACGACAATCGTCTGTCGCGCTCGACCGATCAGGAGCTCGACGACAGCAACGAAGACCTACGTCAGCACTTCGCCGAGTATTCCTCTGGCTACCGCCCGAACGAAGCTCGGATCGCCGCTCTGCTCGAAGTAAGGCAGCTGCAGACCACCACCGCCAAATCCGGGGCACCTCGAGTTTCGCCCCGCATCGCTGTGGGTGTGGCGGCGATGACAATGGCAGCAGGCGGGCTAGCGTTTGCCCTGATCAACAAGTCATGGGTCGACCTCAAGGTCGAGACCGTCGACCGGGTTTCGGTCGCCGACCCGATCGGCTCGAACCCAGATTCTGAGCCAGAGAGCCCCAGAGTTGGCAGCGAATCAAACGACTCTGAGTCCGGTTTGGGTACCGTGGCAACACTGGACGATGCTACTCGAGACAACAAAACAGTTTCGACGACGAGGGTGGGCGACACCTCGTTATCGGCGGCCGTATCGACGACAGGGGCTGCTAGTCCTTCGTCGTCGACGGCCGCACCTTCGACGGCGGGGTTTGGTAGTCCTGCGCTGTCGGCGGCCGCATCAACGGCGACGAGGGTCGGTAGTCCCTCGTCGTCGGCGGCCGCTCCTTCGACAAGACAAGAGCCATCCTCCACAACGCAGACACGGCGATCGACAACAACGCGGCAGGCTCAAAGCACCCGCTCGACCATCGGCCAGGCCAGTTCCACAACCGTCGAGCGATCGACCACCACCCGCCGACCGTCTACGATAAAACGACCAACCACCGCAGCCGAGGCGAAAATCTCACTGTCCGCCGAGGCCCTCCCCTCAAGCCTGTATCTTTCGGCCGACGGCTATATCGATTGGGTCGTGCTCGGGTCGCGGCGCGACGGCAAGATAATCAGCCTCGACCATCGTGTGCCTTCGATAGCGGTCTCCACTCCGGGTCGATCGCCGCAGCCGGTAGCGGCGCCCATGGATATCCTCTGGACCGACGGACAGTCCGAAGAGGATCGCGACATCAACGACTATTGGTGGTCGGTGCCTGCCACTCCGACAGCGTTCCGCTTCAAAAACGACGGCGCCGAACATCCAGAACACATCAAGCTCTACGTTGGCGGAACCGCCAACGTGACGGTGTCGGTCTCTGTGAGCGGAGTCGGCCACGCGTACCTCGCCGTGCAGCCACCCGGTCAGCTGGTCTCGATCTACATCGCCGACGCCGCCCAGGGTCGCCGAATCACTATCGACGTCGGTGCGCCGACCAACAGTGGCACTGTCGCAGTCGGCGCCCTCTCTCTGAGCTAAACCCGGCCTGTATGCACATAGCGGCGTCGGCCAGCTCATTTGTATCAACGGGTATCAATGGCGACTCCTAGGCATTGAAGCTATCCCATGCCAAGGAAGGTCCATGAGCCTGCAAGCCACAATGCAATCCCAGTTCATGCTGTGCCCGCCGCTGGACTTCCCGCTGCGGCTCAACGCTGAGAACGGCCGATTCGGCGGCGCCAGAATCCACGGAACAGCTCCGCCGGGCCTATGTTCCGACCACTTTTCTTCGGTTCATCCCGACGGGGTCGCCGGCCTCCATCAGATACATGAGGCACTCGACCTCAGCAGCGGGGCCGGCTCGCCGGTCTTCGCCGCCTACAGCGGTCAGGTGATGTCGATCGGAGCTCACGACATTGTGCTGTCCCACCAGGGCGTCGGGCTGGCTTACGCCACCCAGTACATACACATTGAACCGCTCCCAACCGTCGAGGTCGGCAAGCCGGTGGTCAAGGGCGAACCGATCGCCGTCGTCCAGGATCGTGGCGATCAAGCCGGCGGCGACCACCTCCACTTCGAACTCTGGCACTGGGTTGACGACACCCCGGGCCCAAAGCTCGACAATAACGCCGTGCCGATCGACCCGACACGGCTGCTCTACTACTGGGAGCGGACCCACCGATTGGACTACGCAACCGTCGCCACCTTTCCACTGGCGCTGCAGCTCACGCTCGATGCGGCGATGGTCTCGCCGCCCTTGGTGGCCACGTTCAACGCAACCAGTCTGGCAGTCCCGGCCAATCCTGCGATCACCGTGCTCGGTCCCGGATGTGTGTGGCGAATCTCCGGTGACGACGAGACGTCGTATCTGTTGCGTTCAGAGCGCGGCGCGATCACCGTGTTTTCCGAAGCCTACGGCGCACAGACCGTGCCTTCGGTAGCCATCTCTCGGGTCGGCTTCCAGTATCGGTTGGGCTATCCGACGTTTATGGTCGAGGCCGATGGCGTCGTCTATGGCATACCGCTTCATGGTGTGGTCAACGACCCACTCCTCGGCCGTGGACTCGACGAGACATCGCTGATGTCACTTCTCGATCAGGCCTACCAGTCGAACGGCGTGGCCGACCTCGACATCCGGCGGTCAGCGTTCTGGCGAATGGACGGTTCGCTCGACGAATTCGCTGGCGTCATCGACGGTGTGCGGTTGGGCTGATCGTAGCCCGGGTCGGCGTCATGGTTGGATGACGCTCACCGTGCCCGCTCCGGTGTTCGATACCCAAAGCAAACCGTTGGCCGCCACAGGAGTCCATGGATCGTCACCGACGTCGACAGTCTCGCTGACCTCCAGGGTTGCCGGGTCGATTACCGAGACGCTGTCATCGTTGCGGTTCGGCACCCACAGGCGTCCAAACGCTGCGACCGGCGTCCAAGGTCGCACCCCGACAGTGATGGTTGAGACAAGCGTGCGGGTGGTCGGGTCGATAACCGAAACCTTGTTGTCGCCCCGGTTCGGAACCCAGATTTTGCCGAATGCTTCGACCGGTGTCCAGGGACGGTTGCCGACCTTGATCGAGTCGATCTCGGTTCTTGTCACCGGGTCGACGACCGACACCCGGCCGCTCCCCCAGTTCGGGATCCAGATCAGACCCTGCGCAACAATAGGGGTCCATGGATGATCGCCGATGTTTAGCGTCTCAATGACCGAGATGGTTACCGGGTCGATGACTGCGATGGAGTCGGCGTTGTAGCTAGGTATCCAGATTAGGCCCTCGGCCTCCACCGGATGACGAGGCCCCTCGCCAACCGGAAGGGTGGCCACAACCGTTTGGGTGGCCGGATCGACAACCGAGATCTCGGCCGACAGCCAGTTCGAAGCCCAGATGTAGCCGCTGGAGACCAGTAGCCGGTGGGGGTAGTCACCGGCTTGAATCGTGTTGACGACGGTGCGCTCGACAGGGTCGATGACGCTGATATTGCCCGAGATGCGATTTGGTACCCAGGCCAAACCTTCCGCTAGCACCGGTACTCCGGGCCACTCGCCGACGCTGATGGTGTCGATCACCGCCTGGGTGCCCGGGTCGATGACCGAGATAGAAGCCGAGTCATGGTTGGACAGCCACAGGTTGCCCTCGATGAGAACCGCCCGACGTGGCCCCTGACCGACATCGAAGGTGTTGATTACCGTCGCGCCGGGAGGTGGCGGCGGCTCGATCGCCTCGGAGGAGATCGCTCGTTCGCAGCTGGCGTCGTGAAGATCGCTTCCGGCATCGCCGCGACACATGTCGGTCCCGCTCCCGCCGGACATGGTATCAGCGCCGCTGCCACCCCTGATGGTGTCGTTGTCTTCGTCGCCCCACAGCATGTCATCACCGGCGCCGCCAAACACCCGATCGATGCCTGGCCCGCCGAACACCGTGTCATCGTTGCCGTCGCCATAAAGGCGATCTCGCCCCTCGTCACCGAGGACGAGATCATCGCCTGCCCCGCCACGGACTAGGTCGTTGTCGACTCCACCCTGGACTCGATCGTTACCCGAGTCGCCAAGCACGCTGTCGATGCCGGGCCCGCCGAACGCAATGTCGTCGCCGGTCCCACCTCGAATTCGGTCCCGCCCGTCGCCGCCGCACAGCAGGTCGTTTCCGCCCAACCCGTTGATTCGGTCGTTCCCTCCGAGCCCGAAGATCACATCATCGCCCGGTGTGCCCCGAAGATTGTCGTTGCGTTCGGTGCCCACGATCGTCGGTTCGGCAGTCTCACACAACTCGCTCGGCGTTGGACCAACTTCGGCCAAGTCGACCGCTGAGGCGGCGCCTGGAACTGCCGCTGGGAAAGTCCCAGCGGGCCCGTTACCTGACGCCGCGGTCTGCACCGAGAGCAGCGACAATAGAGCCGCGACGAACACAACCAACATCGAACGACCCCAGCTTCGCCAAGCCCGATTCAGTATTCCCATCGCCGACCTCCACCGCTCGTTTGGCCGAGGCTAACCCAGCATGGCCGGTACGGAAAACCTTCTGACGGTCGACCTTGGTTATTAGGTAGGCCCCGTCGACAACAAGCCCTATCGTTCTGCCCTGTGACTTATAAGAATGTTAGGCAGCTCCTCGCAGCCGGCGACACCGTCATTCTGGATGGTGGGACCGGCACAGAACTAGAACGTCGCGGCGCATCGATGAACCCTGAGGCGTGGTGCGGCGCCGCCACCCTGGACAATCGTGAACTGCTCAAAGCTATTCACGTCGACTACATCCAGGCCGGAGCCCAGGTCATCACCGCAAACACCTACGCATCATCGCGGTTGATGCTCGGCCCGGCTGGACTCGCCGATCGCTTTGACGACCTAAATCGCGCCGCGGTGCAAACCGCCCTGGAGGCTCGTGAAGCAGCAGGCGTCGAAGGCATCGCTGTTGCAGGCTCACTTTCGCACATGGTGCCTATGGTCGCTGGTGCCGCGGTCAACGATCTTTCTCGGCACCCCTCGCCCGATGAGCTAGAGGCCGCGTTTGGCGAGCTGACCGCTCTGCACAAGCAGGAGGGATGCGACCTCATCATTCTGGAGATGATGTTCCACCCCGACCGGATTCCGTTCGCGGTGAACGCCGCGGTCGAGACCGGACTGCCGGTTTGGGCTGGCATGTCGGCCAGGCGCGGCGAGCAAGGTGAGGTGCTGGGCTTCGCCGCCGAGGTGGACGTTCCCTTCGATGAGGTCGTCAAGTTCTTCACCGTGCCGGGCGTCGAAGTCGCTGGCGTCATGCACACCGATTCCAATACCGTCGGCGACGCGCTGGACATCGTCCGAGGCGGATTCGAGGGACCGTTGATGGCCTATCCCGACTCCGGGTACTTCACCATGCCGACCTGGCGGTTCGAAGACATCATCCCGCCATCGGAACTCACCCGCTTCGCCGCCGACTGGAAACAGCGTGGTGCCCAGGTGCTCGGTGGCTGTTGTGGCCTCTCGCCCGAACATATTTGTGCCCTCGCCCAATCGGTACAGGAGCCGACCACCGCTCACACGACCGAGTCACCTGAAGGGCCGAACTCATGACATCCCAATACGACTTCTCAAGCCAGCACTGGGATCACATCGCTATGACCCCGGTCCTAGTCGGCTGGGCGGTAGCAAGAGCAGAGGACAGCGGGTTCTACGGCAGTATCAAAGAAACCAGGACTCTGGTGTCGACAATCGCCGACAGCGCGTCAGCCAACCCGGCGGGCAGCCTCATCGCCCAAGCCGCGGCAACCGACACCCAAGATGAAGCCAGTGCATTTCGTAGCACCAACCCCGAGACACTGGCTGGCGCTGCGATAAACGCCTGCCGTGACCTGATGGTCATCCTGGCCGAGAAGGCCGAGGGAGAAGAGGCGCAGGGCTTCGCCGACTGGGTGCTCAGCATCGCTCAGACCGTTGCCGAGGCAGCGAAGGAAGACGGTGTGCGAGTTAGCCCCGGCGAATCGGAGTTACTCGATCGCCTCAAGCTGGCCCTCACCCCTGCCTGAGTAACGTGATACGATACTGAGCGATAGGCAACCCTTACACCATCGAGTAGGAAAGAATCGCCGAGTGCCGTACGAGTCGAACGAACACCATCCCGCATTTGAAGAGTACAGCGAGACTATTTTCGAGCTCGAAGAAGACGGCATCGCGGTCATCCAGGCCCGGATCGCCGAGCGCCTCGACGTCTCGCGCCCTGCCGTTTCCGAAATGATAAAACGCATGACCAACGAGGGTTTGGTCCAAGTCGACGACAAATCCCACGTGCGATTGACCAAAGCCGGGCGATCGCTAGCCAACACCATGGTTCGCCGTCACCGGATCGCCGAACGGTTCCTAACCGATGTGCTGAAGCTCGGCTGGGCCGAGGCCCATCATGAAGCTGGCCGCTGGGAACATGTCATCTCTCCCGTAGTCGAGGGAGCGATGATGCGACTGCTTGACGATCCGACAACCTGCCCCCACGGCAATCCGATCCCCGGCACCGACTACTCCAGCCCCGAATCAGCGCAGCCGCTCGGCGGTCTATCGGCAGACGATCAGTTCGTGGTTGAGCGAATCCCCGAAGAGCTGGAATTCCAAGACGGCCAACTGGCCTACCTAGAACAGGCTGGCGTTTTGCCAGGCCGCATGGGCACCGTCGTTTCGATCGCTCCCGATGGCACCGCCACGGTTGTCATAGACGGCTCTCCGGTCGGAATCAGCAGTTTCGCAGCATCTCGAATCGTCGTCAGAGACGTGGAGACCGCGACCGCATAGCGGTCAAACGGAAACCATGAAAGCTACGGCGATGGCGGTCGACCCTGGTTCGGTGGAGGTTGAGTCTCTGCGGTACCGCTATTCGGCGGCGCGCCCGAAGCGGGTCAAAGGTCGCAAGCTCGCAGCCGAGCCTGAGTCGCATGGAGATGTGCTCGACGGCGTTTCGCTGACCGTTCCAGCTGGTGGAACGTTGGCTCTTCTCGGCCCGTCTGGCTGCGGCAAGACCACCCTGCTGCGATCGATCGCCGGGTTGGAGCGGCCCAGTGCAGGCTCGGTATCGATCGACGGACAGCCGATGTCCGGAGGCTCGGCGTGGGTCCCCGCTGAGCGGCGCAAGATCGGCATGGTCTTCCAAGACTGGGCGCTGTTTCCCCACATGTCGGTCGCTAAGAATGTGGCGTACGGCCTTGGCCGCCAGGAACGAACCGAACGCGATCGCATCGTTGAGACCGGCCTAGCGTTGGTCGGCTTGCAAGGCATGGGTGACCGCATGCCTTCAACCCTCTCAGGCGGGCAGCAGCAGCGGGTAGCTCTGGCCCGAGCCTTAGCTCCAAAGCCCAGAGTGCTGCTGCTAGACGAACCGTTCTCGAACCTCGATACGAGCCTGCGGGCCGAGGTCCGGGCTGAGGTTCACAACCTTCTCCTCGATCTTGGGATCACCGCCATCNNTCGTCACCCACGATCAGGAGGAAGCGTTCGTTCTCGGTGATCAGGTAGCGGTGATGAACAGCGGCCGGATCGAGCAGGTCGATACTCCCCATGAGATCTACACCGCTCCTGCCAGCCGCTGGGTGGCCCAGTTCGTCGGCGAAGCATCATTGGTCAGCGGCACGGCAAATGGCTGGCAGGTCGCCACAGCACTCGGTGATTTGGCACTGGAGTCGCCCCATGACGGAGCGGTCGACGTTCTCGTCCGGCCCGAACAGCTGTCGATAGGCCAAACCGGGGAGTCGGCGATCGTTGACTCGGTCGAGTTCTACGGCCATGACGCCATGGTCTATGTCAGGCTCGACGGCCAGCGGGTCCGAGTCAGGACCGCCCCCGAGGTAAAGGTTCGCCGCGGCGACGAAGTGAACGTGGCCTTTGCCGGTCACTCGGTCCGAGCGTTCCCCACCGGCTAGCAGCTATGGGTGGGTGGCGGCAGCGACGACCTCGTCTATGAAACGGTCGATCGGGTCGAAGCCGAGCCGATCGTTTTGCCCGGCGATCAGGTTGGAGTACGGGTTGAAGTCATAGAAGCAGCGGCGCCGGTTCTCAGCATCGACCAAATACTCCACCCCGGCCACATCGGCTCCGGCCTCAGCCACTATCGCCATGACCTCGGAAACGACCTCTGGGTCAGGTTCGACGATCTCGATCGGGTGCGAGGTTGTTTCAGAGTCCGTCTGCGGAACCGCGCAGCCGTCGGCGGCACAGTAGTTGTAGACGCCGTCCTGGATCGCCTGCCTTGTTGCGTACTGCAGCTTGCCTGCCAAGATCTCTAGCCGGTGCACGAAGCCGTCTTCGCTGGTGATTACCTGTTGCACTACCCCGGTGCCATCGCTGCCGAAGTCAATAGCACCAGCGGCAAACGCCGCTCGGACCTGGGCCTCGTCGTCATAGCGCACTATCCCGCTTCCCGATCCACCAAGGTTGGGCTTGACCAGAACTGGGAATCCCATGCGGGCAACAGCCGGACCAACGTCGCTCGGGTCATAAACACCAACCGAGGCTGGCGTGTGCAGGTCGAGGCGGGCGAACAGTTCCGACTGGGCCAACTTCGAACCACCGATCAGGTGCGCCGACAGTCCATTGAAGACCCGCTCGCCGCGCACATCGAGCGACAGCAGGAGATGTCTGGCCCCGGCGGCCAGAGTGGCCGACCGGCCGGTGGACGGCATGATGTTGATTCGGTTGACCCACAGGTCGAAGTGATCAGCCAGCCGGTGGTGATGCTCCGGGTTGCCAATGTCGATGCTGGTGACGTCGATCCTGCGTTCGGACATTCTCGACAGCAGCTCGGCCGACCATGTCGGATGCTCGTACAGAAAGGCGACTCTCACGGGTCGAGTCTATGTCCCGCGGTCTAGCGAGCTGTTACCAGTCGGTGCACGAGCATTGCACGGTGCGATCCAACGCCTGCCACTTGAACTCAGCGGTTGCCGACGCAGCACCACAACCGAGGCACCGCACGGCCCAGCCGCCTGGAACCTCAGCCAGCTGCACTGGCTGCTGCCCGGTCGATAACCGGTGCTTCTTGGGCTTCGGCTTGCCGATGGTCGGCATCTCGGTGGTCTCGACCTCGAGGTATTCCGGCTCGGGAATCGCCTCATCGGGGTGGCGACTCCAGACGTCGTGGTGTAGCCACGTCTCGTTCGTCCACGGCAAGTAGCTGAGGTGGGCGTAGAGAACTTGGATATCGATCCGCTCAAGCAACTCTCCGAAGTGAGCTTCGGCGCCCTCAGCGGAGAGCGCAGACCACGCTTCGGTTTCGCCGTTGCGGACGGCCTCGACAAATTTGCTGTCGAGCACCGGCACCGGGGTGTCTTTATCGCCTCCGGTCATCGGCCCAACCTGAACCGGATCAATGATCTTCTTCGGACCGGTGTAGTCGAGGAAGTCGACCAGACGATCCCGCTCGGACTCTTCGAAGACCCGGGAATTTTCCGAGATGCGTTCGATCTCTTCCAGAAAACCGTCGCGTTCCTCATTGACCATCGGGTCCTCGAGGGTGTCGCGAGCAAAGATGATGACGAATCGGGCGCCGCTGCCCTGGTCCTTGCGGCGGAGCACTCGCCCCATACGCTGAATCATCTGCCTGCGGGTACGGCTGGCGGTGACGACGATGCCGAGGTTGGCGTTCGGCACATCGATACCTTCATCGAGTACCCGGGGAGCGGCCACTGCGTCAAGAGCGCCGACTCGCAGATCGTCGAGAATGCGCTCACGGGCTTTTCGGGGCGTTTCCCCGGTGATGATTTCGATGTTGATCTCGGGGTCGAGTCGGTTGACCGCGTGGTTGGCTGCCCGAACCGTTTCGGTGAATATGAGGGCCCCGTCGGAACTGCGGATGGTATCGGCGAAGGCCCCCAGCGCTTCGTACTTGGAGGTGCTGCTGGCCACGATCTCGCGACGATGGCTGAACGACTTCAGATAGTCGTTGGCCGCGGTTCCGTGCGGTCCAGCGTCATTGTCGGCTAGATGGCTTACCGCAGCGAGGAAATCGCCGAACGGTTCGAGCGGCATGTTGGGAATCGAACGAAGAATCGACCGGGAGGCCACAAGCTTGGCTTCGGCGGCGACGTAGTCCTTACGATCGGTCTCAGACAGCGCCACCGATACGAACGCCACCCGCGGTTGGGCACAAACGCCATCGCGGATCGCTTCCCCGAACCCGTAGCGGTAGCAGACGCCACCGAAGAACGGGATCAGGACCTTTTCGACCGCGTCATCCGATCGCTCCAGGGTCGCAGTCAGGCCGAGCCGCTCGCCATATTCCTTGAGCAGTGAGCGGCGCAGTTTGCCACCGCCGTAGCCGTGGCACTCGTCCGCTACCAGCAGCCCGCCGCGACCGTTTGGCGGTACCGGGCGGTGGGAGGCAGCCGAATGACGGGTCGTGATGAGCACATCACAATCCTCAGGATGGTCTCGATGGTCGTCGCCGAGCCTGCCAACGGTGCAATCGGGAATTAGAGCGGTCAGTCGCTCATGCCACTGGTTGATCAGAACCCGTGAGGGCACGATGACCAATACGAACAACCCGCGACGGTGCGCATCGACGATCGCCGCGATGGCAAGGTTCGTCTTGCCCGAACCGGTGACGGCCTCGATTACCCCCCGACGGCCACACTGGAGCCACGTGGTTAGCGCCTCGATCTGCCACTGATACAGGGCTCCCGCATCACGACTGCCAGTCGGACGAATCGTGTTGTCTACCAATCTGCGGTCCTGTATTAGCGTTCGGGTACCGAACCAGCCTAGGTCGGGTGAGAGACCGCTCCGCGTGTCAGACCGAGGCTTGACGGTACTGTTCGAGTTCTCGCCACTTGCGAGAGGTCGATTCTGGGTCGAGTTCGGCCATCTGTTCGAACGAAGTCGCGGCGTTATAGGCCGATATTTCCCTGTTCAAGCGGCCTAACTCAGCCCCTAGGTCGGCCTCGGACCTCAACCGCCACAGTGCAGGTAAAGCGGCGGCGACCTCTGCCTTGAGTTCGTCATAGCGAACTTTATCTTTCTCCAGTTTCACTGTTCTGGCGGCCCACCACCCCGCTGGTCGCTCCTGATCCAGATCGGCGATCGGCTTTCCTGCGCCTGGCAGGTTGTCGAAGTAGCCAGCCTCGCGGGCCTCTCGTATCCGCCGATCGGCGATCGATTCGAACTTATCCATGAGCAAAACTTAGTCGCTGGCTTAGGAACAGTTCAGATCTCTCCCGGTGCGCCAGTGACCTGTGGTCGCTGAGGATTACAGTCCACTGCATGCAGCCGCCTGCCACCACACAAAACGGGACGGAAAGATCCGCTCAGTCGACCGGAAAGTCAATACGACGAACCGAAGATCACCAATTGGTCACCGGGTCGTCGCTGTTCACCGCCGACATTCAGACACCGCTCTTGGAGCAGGCCTGTCATGTGGCCTTCGTTCGGTCGCCGTTCGCCGCTGGCAAGATTGAGCGCATCGCAGCCGAGGCGGCCGCTGAGATGCCAGGGGTGGTAGCGACGCTCGGGCCGGCCGACGTCGTCGAACTCGCACCGTTCTCCATGCTCTTTGGTGAGCGCTACTCTCAGCCGCTACTCCCCTCGTCGGTCGTGTCTTTCGCCGGTCAGGTAGTTGCAGCGGTGGTTGCCGAAACCGCGGCTCAGGCTGCCGACGCCGCCGAGGCGGTTGAGGTCGAAATCGCCCCCGCCAACCCACTGCTCGACATCGATGCTGCGCTGGTCGAAGCAGTGATCGAAGAGACCAGGAATCAAGCTGGGAATCGCTCCGGGAATGACTCCGGTAACGATTCTGAGCGCGATTCAGAGGACGAGGGTGACAGCTTCGCCACCGACGTGGTGATCGAGCTCGAACAGTGGAGCCCTCGGCAGCTTCCCTGCCCTATCGAGGGCCGCTCCGTCGCCGCGGTGATGGACGACGAGCGGCTGCTGGTTTGGGCCGCCACCCAGACCCCGCACGCGTTCAAGACCAACCTGGCGACACTGCTCCAGTGGGACCAACAGCGCATCCGGGTCGTGGCCCCCGCCGTCGGCGGCGGCTTCGGCGGCAAGGTAAGCCGCACCGTTGAGGAGTACCTGATCCCCCTTCTGGCCCACCGGCTCAGACGTCCAGTCCGCTGGAACGAGAGCCGTTCGGAGTATTTCGCCTCAGCAACCCAGGGGCGCGGCGAGCGAATAACCATCACCTTGGCCGGCGACCACGATGGGCGGATCTCCGCGCTGCGAGCCCACATGGTGAAGGATGCCGGCGCGTTTCCACTCGTCGGAGCCGTACTACCAAAGACATACACCGCCAAGGTGGCGAACGGCTGTTACGACATTGCCCACGTCGAATTCAGCTCGGTTGCCGTCACCACCAATCGCCCACCAACCTCGGCGTACCGAGGCGCGGGTCGTAGCCCCTACATCGCGGCCCTGGAGCGGACTATCGATCGTTATGCCGCGACCATCGGCATCGACCCCGCCGAGGTTCGCACCATCAACCTGATCCGCCCAGAGCAGATGCCGTACGCCACCCCGACCGGCGCGCTCTACGACGACGCCAACTACCCGGCCGACTTGGCTCAAGCGCTGGAAACGGCCGGCTATCCCCAACTCCGGGCCGAACAGCAGCAACGCCGGGAGGCGGGCGAGACTATAAGCCTCGGCATCGGCATCGCCTGCTACAACCACATGACCACCGGAGGCGGTGGTGAAGAGGCCACGGTTACGGTCGAGAGCGACGGCTCGGCCACCGTCATAACCGGCTCCACCTCCCAGGGTCACGGTCACGCCACAACCTGGGCCCAGATCGCCGCAGACGTGTTGAGAATCGAACCGGGCCGGATCCGGGTCATCGAGGGTGATACCGACGCCATCGGCTCGGGCGTCGGCGCAGTCGGGTCCCGTTCACTACAGACCGCGGGCTTGGCTATCCATCGGGCATCATCGGAACTGGTTCGCCAGGCTGCCACTATGGCCGCAGGCATGCTGGAAGCAGCCGAGGCCGACATCGTGCTCGCCGACGACGGTTCGGGGTTTCACGTAGTCGGCACCCCGGCTCGGACTGTCAGCTGGGCCGAAGTTGTAACCGAAGCCCCCGCTGACGAGATGACCTGCGGCGACTTCTACGACAATGAGGGCCGCAACACGTTCCCATCGGGAACCCACATCGCAGTCGTCGAGGTCGATACCGAGACGGGGCGGGTGGAGCTGCAGCGGCTGGTGGCGGTTGACGATGCTGGAACCCTCGTCAACCCAATGATCGTCGAGGGGCAGCTGCACGGCGGAATCGCTTCGGCTATCGGCCAGGTGCTCGGCGAAGTCGTCGAGCACGACGAGACTGGCAACCACGTCACCGGGTCTCTCATCGATTACCCCTTGCCGACCAGCGATCAGCTGCCATCATTCGAGATTGTGGCTTCGGCTACGCCGAGCAGCTTCAACTCTCTTGGATTCAAGGGCGTCGGCGAGTCTGGCACCGTTGGCGCCACGGGAGCGGTCCACAACGCAGTCATCGATGCCATCGCTCACCTTGGGGTCGACCATCTCGATCTGCCATGCACCCCGCAGCGGGTTTGGCAAGCGATCGCAGCGGCCACAGCCGGTCGCTAGGCGCTGTCTCGCCTGACACAGCCTGGCGCACAAATAGACCTCCACAACATCAAAAAACTATGTACCGAGGTTCAAGCGAAGGGGCTGTAGACAACCGTGTTGTTGCTGTACCCTTCAATTACGGGCATTACTTTGGAGGGTAACTAAACCAATGTCGCGTTGTTATTCCCGGCTGGCTCAGGTCGGCCTCATTTCGATCGTTTTGGCGCTGCTGTTGGACTGCGTGGCGCTTACTCTCGACATTGTTCTCGGCCGACGTATCGTCGCGGGCCAAGAGATCCAAGAAGCGAGCCTGGACCGAAGTTCGCAGCTCTCGTCGGCGGCCAACCTGGCCGTCCCAGCGGCGGTGCTGCTCGGCGGGCTGATCTTTGTCTGGTGGTTCCACTGCGCGTACCGCAGACGCGATGCGATGCACACAACCAACTACGCATCGATGTGGGCCGCCATCTCGTGGTTCATCCCCGGCATCAACCTCGTGCGGCCCCCGAAGATCATGATCGAACTAGCGGCCCGCCCGGTTCTCACCTGGTCGTGGTGGGTCCTTTGGGGCCTCGGTGCCGTCATTCAATTCGTCTTACGGCTGATCAGCCCGGGCACGCAACAGGGCTGGGTCTACTGGCAGATGACGGCGTTTGCGGCCAACCTCTTGCTGCTGGCCGCGCTGGTGGCAGCGATCATGCTTGTCGCAACCGTCAGTGAGGTCGCAAGAGCCAGAGGGCGTTACTGGCGAGAGGAAACCGCATCGCCTAACCAGCGCCCCAAGTTGGCCGTGCAGTCGGCAACCGATAGCGAGTGGCTCCCGGCCAAGCCGACCCAGCCGACCGCCGCTCCGCAGGTGCCAAATCAGCCGCCTCCTGGCCAGGGGCCATCAGCTCAAGCATTCTCAAGCCTGGCGCCATCAGCCCAGTCCCAGGCCCAGTCAGCTCAGACAGCGGGCGGCCAGGGTTTGCATCTACCGCTCATGCCAATTCCGAGGGCGCCGGTCCACGAGGTGAAGGCCCCTGGGCCGCAGGGCTTTTCAGCCAGGCGAAACCCGGTTCGCCACCCCAAACCAGGGCCGACGGAGTAGCCGCTAAGCAGGGAACGGAGCTTCCGCTCCCTCTGGCAGTTCGACCTCAAAGGTGTTTAGGGTCATCGAAACGATGGTGTAGAAGCCGCAAGCGTTGATCAGGTCCGCCATGCCCGGTTCACCGAACCTGGCGATGGTTTCCTGATAGAGATCGTCGTCGACCTTCTTTCGATCGAGTAGAACCCGACAGAACTGCCAGCAGATCCTGTCCCCCTCATCGCTGAACGTCGGCTCGGCGCCAACCTTAAGCGACTGGATGACCTCCTCGGGCAGGCCAGCCTCTCTGGCCATTGGTTCGTGGGCGAACCACTCGAACTGCGCTTGCCACTGCTGGCCGGTCATCAAGATCGCCAGCTCGATGTAGCGGCGATCGATGGTTGGCTTGAAACGAATTGCGCCACCGGCCTGCCACAGCCGACGCCCGATCGCCGGGTTAAGCCCCCAGGCGTCGAACGGTCCACCGATCTGGCCATCGGCCACCACGGTCCGGCCCTCGGCCATCTGTTCGTAGAATTCCCGCTGCTGGTCGGACATTTCTGCCGCAGTACGACGTGTCAGTCTGGTCATAGCCAAACCCCAGCACACGCTCGGTGCCGCTGGCAATCCCGATCGGATCGATGATGGACGTTTAGACGCCGTCGACCCGGATCTTGTCGAGCCCGAAGAACTTCCACGGCCGTCGGCCATAGACCACGATCTTGCCTGTCAGGCCGGCTCGAACCTGACTCATCCGACCCATCGAAACCAGCATGTAGGCCACCGGATCAGCGACCATGTGGCCATCAGGCTTTGGCGGTCGACCAGGGTTGATCGACAGGACACCATCAACGATTCGCATGGTGTATTCCTCGCCACCGCGGAATCTCAGGTGGTAAACACCCGGGTACTTTCGAGCCACTTCTCGATCGACGAAGAACGGAGCCAAGGTCATCGAGGCGGCGATCCAGCGATGAGCATGCCGGGCCTCGATCGCGACCGTCGCCCCGCTCAACGGCGCCAAATCCTGGCCGTGAAGTAACAGCTCTCCGAGGTAGCCCGCACCGACCTTTTCAACCGTCGTGTTGAGGTAGAGCATCCATGGCGCAGTGCCCTCATCGCCCAGGTTTTCTAGCAACGATTCGGTCTCGACAAGCAACATCCCGGCCAGAGCCTCAAGGTCGTGCTGATCGAGGTGGGCCCGAACCGATCGAGAAAAGTCTGGGAAGTGGGCAGGCATCTCCATCGGTTCGGCGGACTCGTTTAGCGACTTGTAGAACGCAGGCAGACAGACCACGTGAGCTGCTAGTTCCCTGACGTCCCAGTCTAAGTTCGGGACTGCCTGTGATCCGGCGTCGATCAACCGGAGCTGATCGACGAACGACCGTGATGCCGACCGGATCTCACCCTGCAACCAGGCCCAATCTGATTCGTCGCTCGTATTACGGGTCGGTAGCTGCATGGAGACCCCCATCTCGCCTGGGTCCATCCTCCCACAAATCGACCGATGAGCAGACCTGACGGCGTACAGGTCGGCCTGGCAGGACGGCTACGAGTCGCAAGATCACCACCACCTAGAAGCGATAGCCGAGTTCCGCTGGTGCTGGCAGTTCGCCGCCGATCACTTCGGCAGCCCGCAATTTGGCGAGGCGTGCTTCGTCGTATCCCGCCAACTGGGCCAACACTTCATCGGTGTGCTGATCGAACATCGGAGCGGGACCTCGGGAGTTCGGCCGGCCGCCGTCGACAAGATAGGGGCTGGCGATATGGCGCACCGGTCCGGTGATCGGATGATCGACGGTTTCAAGAAGTCCGGCCACCGGTTCGACATCCGCAGCGGTCCACGGGTCGAGCACTTCTGTGGCCACCGCTCCCCCAGCCCTCAGCTGCGACAACAGCTCCTCGGCACCAAGTTCTGCCGCCTGGTCGACTATCGCGGCACAGTTGGCCGATCCGACCACAGCCACCCAACGCCCGTCGGCGGTGCCGTAGATGCCAGACGCTGCGGCTCCGGGCTCGCGGTTGGCCATGCGGCCGACGTCCCGGCCCTCGGCCGCGGCCAGAACCAGGGCGTCACCATGCAGGCTCCAGGTGGCTTCCTGGTGAGACATATCGATCTCGCCGCCTTCGCCGGTCACGTCACGGCGGTGCAGCCCGGCCAACAGTGCGGTCGCGGCGTGCACGCCGGCGATCGGATCGGGGTAGTAGATGTTCGAGATTCGAGCACCCTCGTGGTCATAACCTTGACGGTGACCAATGCCGCCCATCGCTTCGCCGATCGAACCGTAACCAGCAGCTCCGGAATATGGCCCATCGATGCCGAACGCTGGCATGCGTATCACCACCAGCCCAGGGTTCACTTTCTTGAGAGACTCCCAATCGAGGCCAAGCGAAGGCATGACATGGGCCGAAAAGTTGCAGACGATGGCGTCGGCATTGGCCACCATGTCGAGGAACACCTCGCGGCCCTCGGCGCCGGCCAAGCTCAGCACACATCCCCGCTTGCCTCGGTTTAGGGCGTTGAACAGACCGCTGGCTTCGAACCAGCGGTTGTCGGCAACCATCTCTTCCTGGCCGGGGCGCATGCCGTGGTCATAGGAGCGCAGGGCCCGCCAGCCGTCGAACGGATTCTGAGCCTCCATCTTGATCACGTCCATCCCGAGAGGGGCCAACAGATTCCCGACATATGGCCCGGCCCAGGCCACGGTCATCTCGATCAGTCGCAGGCCCTCAAGCTCCTTGAGGTCCAGCGTCGGCGCTGGCCGTTCGGGGGCCTCGTCGGCTGCGGTGGCCGAAAGACTCTGGTCTGCGACCGGTAGACCGTCACCTCGCCAGACCGAGCCGATGGCGGTGGCCGCACCGTCGGGGGTGCTGACCGGCTGCAGGAACTCTCGCTCCGCCAGGTGTTCGTCCTCCAGGGCATCGGTTGGCGTGAGCACCATGCCGACCGCCCACGGGGTGTCCAATGCATGCTGGAAGATTTCCCGTTTGTTCCGCTCGCCGTACCACGGGCGGATGATGTCCCACAGTTCATCGACCTTGTTGACCCGTCCCTGACGGCTTGAATAATCGCGGTTTTCGACCAGGTCAGCTCTTCCGTAAAGCAGACACTGCATCTCCCAGTCGATGGCCCGGATCGAACCGGGAGTCACGAAACCATCGGCGCAGGGAATGGCGCCGGATGGGAATGCGCTCGGCGGGTGGGGACCAACCGGCTCACGGGGCCGTTCGCAGTGCAGCGAGTCGGCGTAGGCCAATTCCACGCTGCCCAGGAACGCGGCCAACCAGGAAACGTCGATGTGGCGAGCATCCTCTGACCGCAACAGCGCCATCGCCCCTACCGCCGCCGCAGCTCCGGCCATGTACTGCGCAGGCCATCCGGGAAGTCGCAGCGGAGATTCACCGGCATCGCGGTTGAAGCCTAGGAATCCTGACTCGGCCTGCACGATCAGCTCGTCAGCGATATCACCCGACCGTTCCGCCGCAACACCCCACGCGGTAACAGACACGAGCTTGGCCCGACCGTCGCGATAGTCGTCATAGGTCGAATCGAACTGCGACTGGACTCGATCGTCGATTACCACATGAGCCCAACCCGGGTCGATCTCCGCGACATTGAGCTTGCCTGCGTTCAAATGCACGTACAGCGGGCTGACTCCGGTCAGCGGTTGATCGTCGACGAGTTGCCGACGGGCCGGGTCGCCGCCCTCCGGCTCGATCTTGACCACCGACGCCCCCAGCATTGCCAGAAGCCGCCCGGCATAGGGGCCGGCGATGCCGCTAGCGGTTTCAAGTACACGGAGACCGGTCAACGGAGCGTCTGACATGACCCGAGGTTACGCACTCACACGAGGCGGCGAAAATCGCCGGTCGCGCTCGGTCGAAGCTAGGTTCTCGACATGCCACGAATGACGCCTGAAGACCAAGAGCAGTTCATGGCCGAGCCACACGTCGGGGTGGTTGCCACCTTAAGACAGGACGGTCGCCCCTACACCGTGCCGGTCTGGCATCTGTGGGACGGCACGCACATATGGCTGACCGGAACCGAATCCCGAGTCTGGTGCAAGCAGCTCATGCACGACCCTCGGCTGTCGTTGTGTGTCGAGGCCCTCCAACCGGTACCCGGCCACATCGATATCGATGGAAACGGCGAGGTGCTGACCGCTGACGATTTCGACATCTGGCCGATCAACCAGCAGCTGGCGGAAAAGTACGTTGGACGGCAAGACCCCGGCAACGACAAAGCGGTCGAGAAGTTTGTGGCCAACATGCGCACCGAACCACGGCTGCTGATCCGTATCACTCCCGAGGTGTGGCGGGCTATCGACATGCGGGTCTACGAAGGCAAGCGTGCCGACCGCCAGTTCCAGGCTCGCAGCCGCGGCGAAGATTAGGCGGTCAGTCTGACCGTGACTAGGCGGTCAGTCCGACCGTGACTAGGCGGTCAGTCTGACCGTGTTTGCGGCAAGGTCGGTTGGCGCTCGGTCATAGTCGAGCCGCCACATCTCCGGCTTCTCACCCTTGACCGAGATGCGATGGCCCTTGCGTTCGTGGGGCCAGTAGTCCCACATGGCGTGGTGCATGACCGCTCGATTGTCCCACACCGCTATGGCGTTTTCACTCCAACGGAATCGACATTGGAAGTTGACCCGCTCGCAGTGTTCGAAGAGGAACTCAAGCAGTGACTTGGCCTCCTGCTTCGGCAGGTCATTGATCGACTGGGTGAACTCACGGTCGATATACAGCGCCGCCCGGCCACTATCGACATGGCGGCGAACGATCGGATGATCAACTTCGGGCCACGTAGCCGTCGGGTCGACCGTCTTGGCCTGAAACAGTTTCCGGTACGACTCTTCGCCGGAGTGGCGGGCCGTGAGTCCATCGAGCATTCGTTTCATTCGATCCGAAAGTGCGTCGTAGGCCGCGTACATCGAGGCGAAGAGAGTGTCGCCACCGACCGGCGGGATCTGATGCAGCTGCAGGATCGAAGCCTGCGGCGGCTCCTCATCGCATGAAACATCGGAGTGCCAGCGGTTGCCTGCGGCGACCCGACTCTCCGACGTGGTGTGAATGTGCAGCAGGCCTTGCCGTTCGCCACCGGTAGGGCGATCACCGAGTCGTGCAAAGGGGTGGATATGGACCTCCCCGAATCGCTCGGCGAACGCGAAGTGCTGCTCGGGGGTCAGCGCTGGCTGATCCCGCAGGAAGATCACGGAGTGGGCGGTGAACGCCTCGAAGATCTCAGCAAATTGGTCGTCGCTGAGATTGCCAAGGTCAGCGCCGACAACTTCGGCTCCCAGGATTGGCGTTAAAGGTCTGATCTCCAGTGCCATGATGCGCTCCCGTCTTTCACCGGAGTCTTCCACCGCCACCAGCGCCCCGCCAGTTCGCCAGTTCGCCAGTTCATCTGGATGCTCTCCTGTCTCCCGGGCACCATTTGCCCGGCCCGTGGTTCCTGCCACAGAATGAGCAGCGAGTCGTCAGTAGCTGAAGGGGTCGAAATGGATTACAGCCAAATCGAAGTCGAGGACCGAGGACTGGTGCGGCTAATCACGCTTTCGCGGCCGGAACGCCTGAATGCGTGGACCCGTCGAATGAGCCAGGAGATGGTTGCGGCAATCGACGAGGGCAACGAGTCCGACAGTATCGGAGCGTTCGTGTTTACCGGATCGGGTCGAGGTTTCTGCGCCGGCGCAGACATCGGTGACGAGTTCGCTCCGGGGCCGGCCACAGACAAAGACGGCAAACGAGGTCAGCCGGGCAGCGCCCCGCGAGACTGGGTCGGTCTGGTCCGCGAATCCAAGCCCATGGTGGCAGCGATTAACGGTCCGGCAGTAGGCGTCGGCCTGACCATGGTTCTTCCCATGGACTACCTGGTGGCCGGTCGTTCCGCTCGACTGTCGGCTCGATTCGTGCGGATGGGCATCGTGCCCGAACTGGCCTCAAGCCACTTTCTAGTCCAGCGGTGCGGCTGGGGTGCTGCCAGCGATCTATCGCTTTCGGGCCGCATGGCCGCGGCCGATGATGCGCTCAACATCGGCTTGGTCGACAAGATCGTCGACGACGAGAAGCTGCTCGAAGCGGCGTTCGAACATGCCAACAGCTACGCCCAGAATTCACCTGCCGCGGTTCGCATGATCAAAGATCTGCTCACCACAAACGGCTCAGACCAAGATCTAGCGGCCGTACAGCAGCGCGAGCTAGCTTCGCTGAAGGTGGCGATGAAGTCGCCCGAGCATCGCGAAGCCATCGCCGCGTTTATGGAAAAGCGGGAGCCTAAGTTCCGCTAGGCATTGGGCGCTGAACAGTAGACGCTGAACAGGCCGGCTAGAGCTGGAACTGGCCGACCAGTTTGCTCAGCTGGCTTGAGGTCGCACTGAGGCCCTCGGCTGCCTGCTGGGCTTGATGCACAGCGGTGCTGTTACCGGTTACTTGATCGCTCACGTTTGCCAGGCTGCTGGCGATCGTCTCGCTGTCATCGGCGGCTCGGCCGACACTCTGGGAAACTTCGGCGGTCGTCGCCGTCTGTTCTTCGACTGCAGCAGCGATCGCTTCCTGGAAACTGTTGACCTGGGTGATCGACTCCCGAATCGCCCGCACCGCGGCGGTGGCTTCGGTGGTATCGCTATTGATCGCGTCGACCCTGGCTGTGACGTCTTCAGTGGCTCTGGCCGTGCGCTCAGACAGTGCCTTGACCTCACCAGCTACGACGCCGAATCCACGGCCGGCCTCACCGGCTCGGGCCGCTTCGATTGTGGCATTGAGCGAAAGCAGATTGGTCTGCTCAGCGATGCTGCCGATCACTTTGATCACTTCCACGATGTGCTCCGATGACTCATCGAGCTTTTCGATGGCCGCGGCGGCTCGATCGGCAGTGATAACGGTCTGGTTCGACACGTGGGCCGCTTCCTGAGCGTTGCTGGCGATCTCGGCGATCGAGCTACGAATCTCGTCGGAACCGTGAGCCACCGACTGGACGTTGCGGGAGACTTCCTCAGCCGAGCCTGCGGCCTCGGCGACATCGCGGGCCGCGTCCTCGTTAGCTGTCCCGAGGCGTTGACTCGATCCGAGTACACCATCGGCCGCGAGCTGTATCTCACCCGCTGCGCCGGAAACGTCGGCCAGCACCTCACGGAGCTGGGTTGAGGCCCGACGCAACGAGTCAGCCATCTGTCCAATCTCGTCGCGGCCCTTTACGTCGGTCATGGTGGTGAGATCGCCGCGGGCAAGGGCCTCGCTGGCATCTCGAAGACGATACATGCGTCGTCCGACCCCTCGAGCCCAAAGTCCGATGACAACACCTATGACTAGCGCTACCAGCAAGCTGGCGATGGCAAAGCCGACGATCATGTCGCGCCTGCCCTGCTCCAGAGCGGTTCCCGCTGCGGTGTAGTCCGGGGTGTAGGCATGAACCAGGACCACCCACTGATGAGACTCGGCGTAGCTGGCAAACACCTGCATCGGAGCTATATCGGTGCCTTGAAGACCGGCTAGCTGGTATGTGGCAGTCACTTCTCCGACCTCGCCTGTCTGGGAGGCCTGGTCGATCATCTCGGCAACGTACGGCTCACCGTTGCCATCCAGCGCCTCGATTCGGTTGCTACCGACCTCGGACGGGTTCCCGGAAGCCAACACCCGACCACGATCGGCACTGCCCGCGCTGAGCAGGCTCACGTAGCCGTTGTTGCCAACCTTTGTCTCGGCGATGGCCTCGCCAAGCACGCCTATGGCCTCGGCCTGAGGAATCCCGACATAGAGAATGCCGATGATCCTGCCAAAGGCGTTGTAGATCGGGTCGTAGGCCGTGATGTACCAGGTGTCGACGACTTGGGCTGCGCCACGGTACGGCATGCCTTCGAGGACCGAGGACACCACGGCATTCGGTTCACCGTCTGGACCGACCGCAGGGATGTACGTTCCGATGGCTCGGTCGCCGTCGGCGTTCGGCACATTAGTGGAGACCCGAAGCATGTCTCCCGCTTCGTTCATCCGTTGAAAGATAGTGACCGTTCCGCCTGCTAGGTCTCGGATCTCATCGACGACGGGGGCGACGACGTCCATGCTTCGAACCTGACCAAGCCAGGTGTCACCAATCTTCGCGTGCGACAGCGTCACCGACGTCTCTTCCTTTGTGAACTGGTTGATCGCCTGCCACCTAACGGTTCCGGTTTCGGCCAGACTCATCTCGCCCCGCTGCTCGATAACCCGGTGTGCAGCGACCATTGACTGGTCGACCTCTTTTTGCAGTCGTTCGGTCACCGTGGCGACCAAACGGTCGGTCTGAGCGGAGACCTCGTGAGCATGCTCGCTGTTGAGTTCCGTGACTGCGTCGGTCGCTACATCGCTGAACTTCGCAGACTGCACCGCGCCAAACGCGGTCAGGACGGTGGCGGTAACGACGATCCCGCCCACGCTGGCAGCAACGATCCGGCGACTAATTGAACCTGAACGACCTCGTATAGACACCCCAATAGGTTCGGCATGGTCAAGAGGCCTTTGAGTAAGGTCGCAATATGAACGAATACGAGCGGCGAGCATTGGTCGTCGGAGGTACCGGGCCCACAGGGCCCTTTGTGGTCAACGGGCTACTGGAGCGTGGGTTTCACGTCACCATTCTCCACACCGGCCGCCACGAGAACGATGAGATCCCGCCGCAGGTCGACCATATTCATACCGACCCGTTCGACGCCGACGCCACCCTAGCTGCGCTAGGTAACAGCACATTCAACCTCGGCGTCCTGATGTATGGGCGTCTGCGCACCCTTTCACCTGCGCTGGTTGGACGAATCGACCGGCTGATCACGATCGGTGGTGTTGGTGCCATTCGTGGCTGGGTTGAGCCGGGAGACCTGTTCCCCACCGGGATGACCGTGCCAACCCCCGACGATGCGCCACTGGCCAGCGCTGACGAACCGATCGGCAAGATACGTAGAATCGTGGCCACCGAGCAGGTCGTGTTTGAGCATCACCCGACCGCGATCCACCTTCGCTACCCGATGCTCTATGGGCCGCGGCAGCTCATCCCTCGGGAGTGGCCCATGGTCAGGCGGGCCCTCGATCGGCGCCCGGTGTTTATCGTGGCCGACGGTGGCCTGACATTGAAGTCGGCGGCCTTCGTCGAGAACGCGGCCCATGCGGTGCTCTGCGCTGTCGATAATCACTCGGCCGGGGCCGGGCAGATTTTCAACGTGACCGACGATCGCACACTGACCATTCGCCAAATGGCCGAGGTGGTGGCCGATGAGCTCGATCATCGCTTCGAGTTCGTATCGCTTCCGGCTGAGCTTGCCCTGCCGTCGCGCCCCCTGGTCATGCATCACTCAACCGGCCACCGGGTTGTCAACACCGAGTCGCTGCGATCGGTGCTCGGCTATCGCGACCTGGTCACACCGGAGGAGGGCCTACGACGAACCGTGCGATGGCTTGTGGCAAACCCACTCTCTTCCAAGGCCGAGACCGTGCTGCAGGACCCATTCGACTACGCGGCCGAAGATCAACTGATCGCCCGCTGGCGGGCCATGATGGACCAATTCGAGGTTCCAAACTTTGTTGAGGAGCCGGGGTACGGCGTGGCCTACTACGGACGAGCCACCAATCCGGCCACCGGCACTAGCCGAGTCGAACCGCTTTAGCTCGACGCTGGCATACTACGGCGATGTCGAAAGCCGAGTATGAGGCCAGCTATGAACACTTCACCGACCCGGTAGACGGGACGAAGTGGCGCATCGACGTGGGCTTCACCGATTCGAACTGGACCTGCATCTGGGGCAAAGGGTGCGAGGGCATTCTCGACCACCGGGCGGCCGAGCTGAATCAGGGCTGCTGCTCGGTCGGCGCCCATCTCATCGATGATGAAGAGGCGAAACTCATCGGGGCTCTCGGCCTCATGCTCGACCCTGACAGGTTCCAGAACCATGCTGCAGCCGCTGCGGGTGGCGTCTTAGCCGACGGAACGCAGCCAGCGACCCGAGTGGTCGACAACGCCTGTATCTTCTTCAACAAACCGGGCTTCGCCGGTGGTGAAGGATGTGCGTTACACATAGCCGCGGTCGACGAGGACGAATCGCCGATCGATTGGAAACCTTCGATCTGCTGGCAGGCACCGCTGAAGGTCGACAACAACGAAGATGGATCGAAAACGCTACGGCCGTGGGTTCGTGGCGACTGGGGCCAAGACGAAACGCTGGCCTGGTGCTGCAGCGAACCGAACGGCGGCGATGCTGGGCCATCGGCCTACGTCGGTGACACCAGCGCGGCCGAGTCGCTCCACGCTGAGCTTGTTGGTCTGGTCGGTCCTGAGATCGCTGTTGAGCTGCGAACCCGGGCGACGCGGAGCGCCAGCGACTAGGCGGCGCAGCGAGAGCGACTAGGCGGCGCAGCGACAGCGACTAGGCGGCCGAGCGAGCAGCCAGTAGATCATGGATCATCACCGTGGTCGGGGTCGGAACACCGTGCTCCAGCCCCTTGCGAATGACGGCGCCATGGATGGCATCGTGCTCGGTTGATCGACCGGCTTCGCTATCTTGTTGCATCGAGGTCCGGCCACCGCCCTTGGCCATCCCGGCTAGCAGCTTGGGAATGCCGTCGAGTTTGACGTCAACCCCTGCGGTCTGGCCGACGGTCCAACACTCGGTCAGGAGTTGCTCGCCGATCTTGGCCACCCCGGGGTCGGCGAAGACCTCCATCGGGCGTCCGGTCAGCGCGGTCAGTCCGTTGGCCACCGAGTTGATACCCAGCTTGATCCAGGCCGCCCGCTCGTGGCCGTCGGATGGGCCAATGTCTAGAGGGGTTCCCTCACTGAGTTCGCCGGCCCTGACACCGTCTGCGTCGTTTGGCACGATCAGCTGCTGCTTCGAGGAGTGTCGGACGTGACCGGGAGCCAACAGTTCGGCCCCGCAGTACACCACCGCCGGGACCACGGCCGCACCGTTGACATAGGGCGTCAGCCGTTCCCGACCCTCGATGCCGTTCTGCATCACGACCACAAGCGTCTCCGGGCCGCACAGCGGAGCGAACCACTCGGCGGCGCCCTCGGTGTGATGCGATTTAAGGCCCACGAAGACTGCGTCGGCGGGGCCGTCCCACGGCAGCTCGTCAACCGAGGTGACCGCCTGAGCCGGGCCGCTGAAAGGGATGTCTGGCGAGTCGATCTTGTACTGGTCGAAGCCACGGCGCACGCAGGCCACGACGTCGTGCACCGCCGAAAGGTGAGCGGCAAAAACCCCGCCAACCGATCCGGCTCCAACAACGGCGACTCTCCGAGGATGTTCAGCGTTCATGGCGGCCATTCTGCCATGAACGCCACCTCCTGACGCCAACCGAGTTTGTGTCGGAGGGTTGCCCTTAGCGAACAATTCACAGTCACCGGTTTAGGCCCGCCTGCCGCTCCAGCCCTAGGCTATTTGCAGACGACCACACGCTCTCGGGGGATTGCCATGTACGACGTCATCATTCGGAACGGTTCAGTTATCGACGGGACAGGCGCCGACCGCGTCGCCGCCGATGTCGGTATCAAAGATGGGAAAGTCGCCACCGTCGGGCGCATCGATCGCCAGGCCGATCAGTCGGCAGCGCAGGTGATCGATGCAACCGGCAAGATGGTGACGCCGGGCTTCATCGATATTCACACCCACTACGACGCCCAGGCCCACTGGGACACCACACTCAGCCCGTCGCCGCTGCACGGCATCACCACGGTGATCGCAGGCAACTGTGGCTTCACCATCGCTCCGCTTCAAGAACAACATGGCGACTATCTGATGCGCATGTTGAGCCGGGTTGAAGGTATGCCGCTTGAGTCGCTGCAGACCGGCGTGCCCTGGAACTGGAACAGCTTCGGCGAGTGGCTGGACCAGCTCGACGGAACGTTGGCCATCAACACCGGCTTCATGGTTGGCCACAGCGCCATTCGTCGACTGGTGATGGGTGAACGCTCGGTCGGCAGCCAAGCCACACCGGAAGAACTCGAAGCGATGAAAGACATGCTCCGAGCGTCGATCGCCGAAGGTGGACTTGGCTTCTCCTCATCGTGGGCCACCACCCATAATGACCCGAACGGCCAGCCGGTGCCGAGCCGCCACGCCTCCGAAGAAGAGATGATCGCCCTGTCGGGCATCTGTTCGGAGTTTGACGGCACGTCGCTGGAATTCATTCCCGCCGTCGGTCGCTTCTCCGACGAAGCCACCGACCTGATCGCCCGCATGTCTGCGGCGGCGAACCGGCCTCTGAACTGGAACCTCATCGCCGCTTCTACTTCGCCGAAGCAGATGGAGGTCATGGAGAACAACCTGGCCGCCAGCGACTACGCGGCAGCTCGGGGTGGCAAGATCATCGCTCTCACGGTGCCGTGCGCCATCCAGACCCGACTGTCGTTCCAGAGCGGCTTTGTGCTCGATGCACTCAACGGGTGGCGCGAGCCGATGGCTCTGCCCGATGCGGAGAAGATGGCGATGCTGGCCGATCCCGAGCAGCGTCGCAACCTGGCCGAACTGGCCCAGGGGCCGAGCCCGCTTCGCGGGGTGGCCAAGTGGCAGTACCTCACCGTCGGCGAGGTGTTCTCCGACGAAAACGCTCAGTTCCAGGGGCGGACCATCGGCGAGATCGCCGAAGACCAGGGTCGGGACCCGTTCGACGTTGTCTGCGACATAACGTTGAACGACGAACTGCAGACCGGGCTCTACTCGCCGCTCCGTGGCGACGACGACGAGACCTGGGAGCTGCGTCGCGACATCTGGCGCGACGAGCGCACCATGGTCGGCGGAACAGATGCTGGCGCTCATCTCGACCTGTTGGCAACATTCAACGCCACCACCGCCATGCTGCAAAGTGCCTGCGTCGATCGCGACCTGCTGAGCTGGGAGGAAGCGGTGAATATGATCACCGACGCTCCAGCTCAAATGTATGGCATCGCCAACCGAGGCCGGCTCCAGGAGGGCTACTTCGCCGACGTGAACGTCATCGACCCCGGGACCATCGCCCTGCGACCAAACGAGATCCGGCACGACCTCCCCGGCGGCGCATGGCGCCTCTACGGGACCGCCGACGGTTATGACCATGTGCTGTGCAACGGCGCCGAAATCGTGCGCGACGGTGAGTTCACCAATGCCCGACCGGGGCAAATGATTCGAAGCGGTTCGCAGACTTCAGGGACCGGAATCTCCTAGATCAGATTTGAGAGAATGACTGAAAACGACAAGAAATTTGGGATTCGCTGGGGGCTCGCGGGCGGAGTTGCTTTACGCACCGTCGACGAAGTCCGCGTGGCTGCTCGTTGGGCCGCCGAAACAGGGTTCGACAGCTTCTGGGTTTCCCAGTCGACCGCGGTCGATCCGGTAGTTGCGCTGGCGGCAATCGCCAACGATATTCCCGACCTGAGCGAGGTCGGGACCTCGGTCGTGCCGCTCTATGGGCGGCATCCGATCGGACTGGCCCAGATGGTTCGAACCGCCCAGTCGGCGCTCGGTGGGCGTCTGACACTGGGCATCGGTCCTTCGCATCGTGAACCGGTGGAAGGCAATCTCGGCATGTCCTGGGACCGTCCGCTTGGCTACACCCGGGAATTCCTTAACGGCATGACGCCATTGCTAGCTGGGCGTCCGGCCAGCAGCGAGGGTGAGCAGTTGGTGACTAGAGCCGAGCTGAACATCGACGCTCCAGACACCCCGATTCTGCTGGCCGCGCTCGGTCCAAACATGTTGAAGCTGGCAGGCGAACGGACCGCTGGTACGACTGTCGGCCAGTGCGGGCCGAACACAATCAGAACCCACATCGCTCCTACGGTGAATGACGCGGCCGCTGAGGCAGGGCGCCCTGCGCCTCGCATCATGGCTCTCATCCGCCTGTGTGTTACCGACGATCATGCCGGGGCCTATGCGCTGGCCCGCGAGGTCGGCGCAGGCTACGCCCGCATGCCGTCATACGCCGCGGTGTTGGATCGAGAAGGTCTTGGCGAGCCGGCGGACCTGCACCTCATCGGCTCTGCTGAGCAGGTGCTGGACGGGCTCGGTCGCTACGCCGAGGCCGGGGTTACCGACTTCCGACTCGAGGTCTCAGCCCACAACGAGAAGGCTCGTGAGTCGAGCCGCGAGGCGTTGGCCGGGTTCTTGCAAGCGCCTGGCTAAATCAACTGATCGGCAAGTCGACTGAGTCAGTCAAACAACTGGTCGAGATGGCGGGCAATGACCATCTTCTGGACCTCGGACGTGCCTTCGTAGATCTGGTAGACCCTGACGTCTCGGTAGATTTTCTCCACCGGGTAGTCGTTCAGGAAGCCATATCCCCCGTGGATCTGGATGGCCTCAGAGGCAACCCGCTCAGCCATCTCGCTGGCGAACAGTTTTGCCATCGCCGCCTCGCGTGCACAGTCGAGACCCTGGTCCCGTAGCCCGGCGGCGTGAAGGTAGAGGCGCCGGGCCGCCTCGATCCGGGTAGCCATGTCGGCCAGCTTGAAGGCGATTGCCTGATGGTCGATGATCGGTCGGCCGAACGTCTCCCGTTCCTTGGCGTAGCTGTGGGCGGCGACCAGTGCCGCCCTGGCTCCGCCTACGGACTGGGCGGCCACACCGATTCGGCCCAGCGAAAGATTGCTCAGAGCGATTCCCAGGCCTCTCCCCTCTTCGCCCAGCATGTCGGACGCTGGCACCCGCATCTCGTCGAAGGCGATTTGGCAGGTGTCGTTGGTTCGGTGGCCAAGCTTGTTTTCCTTGGCCAGCACCCGATAGCCAGGGTTGTCTGTCGGGGTGATGAAGGCGCTGATACCTCGTTTGCCACCGGCGGGATCGGTCACCGCGATGATCATGGCAACGTCGGAGAGCGCTCCGGCGGTGATGAAAGATTTGCTGCCGGTCAGAACCCACTCGTCGCCATCTCTGGTGGCCCGGGTGGTGATGGCCGAGGCATCCGATCCGGTGTGAGGCTCGGTGAGGTGGATGCTGCCGATCCACTCGCCAGAGGTCAGCTTGGTCAGGTAGTCCCGTTTCTGCTGGTCTGAGCCGACCTGCTGTATGGCGATAGCTACCGGGGAGTTGTTGGCCGCCATCACGTTGGCGATGCCGCCGTCTGCGGCCGATATCTCCTCCATGGCCAACACGTACGACGTGAAGTCGAGACCCGATCCGCCCCACTCAGGGTCGATCATCATGCCCATCAGGCCAACGTCGGCCATCTTCGTATACAGCTCGCGGGGAACAGTCTCGGTGCGATCCCACTCGGCGACGGACGGGGCGATTTCCCGCTCGGCGAAGGATCGGGCGACCTGTTTGATTGCTTCGTGGTCTGCTCCGGCCAGGGTCATGGCTGTCCTCCGGTGAGTACATCCATGATGTTTTGCCGTACCGCCTCGGCGTCGACCGTTGCGGCCACCCGTAGCTCCGGGGCTGCCGAGCCCGGTTCGGCGTCGGTGGCGAAGGCCCGGTCATCAAGCTCGATGCGACGGGTGCGGTAGGTACAGAGGTCGGGTTCGACGAGCAGAGCCACGGTCAGCGGGTCATGCAAGGCCACGCTCGGTTCCTCGGTGCCAAACTGCTCGCGCTGGGTCGTGAGCCACTGTCGACTGAGCACGGCCAGGGTCCGGTTGAGCGCATCGCCTTCGGCTAGGCGATCGAGGTCGGCCTCGGTTAGCCGGGTCTGGAACGTGACCTCGGCTGGCACGATCAGCGGCGGCACCTTCGGCTCGGTGGCCAAGACGCGTTTGACCGCCAGCGGATCGCAGTGCCAGTTCCATTCCGAGATCTCATCGGTCATGCCCGGTATCGACCCACTCTCGATCCTGCCGCCCATCACCGCTAGCGGCGGTAGGTCGACACCTTTAGCGGCGAGGGCTCCAACGTTGGTCATCGGCCCGATGGCCACCAAGACATCGGGTTCGGTCTCGGCCAACATCGTGGCCAGCTCATCGATTCGCCGTTCGGCGCCGGTCTCTTCCCTGACTCGCAAAGCCGGCTCCGGGTTCTCGATAACGCCCAAACCTTCGTGGCCAAACATGATCCCCTGTCGCCGCTCGCTGAGCGGGACCCCCATACCCGGTAGGAGCGGCACCGGAGCGGCATCGGCCTGGGCCAGCAGGGCCTCGGCGATCTGGCCTCGCAGCGGGATGTCGCCGAAGACGGTGGATATGCCAACCAGCTCTAGGTCTGGGTGGCGCAGGATGTAGGCCAGCGCCAAGGCGTCGTCGACGTCGCTTCCAATGTCAGTATCCAGCCAAATCCGCATCGTCGGGACCTTACAACAATGACAGCAAACCTGGACAACAACCCTGAACAACAGCACCGACGATCGCCGTCCCTCGTTGACCGATGGAGCATCACCGGTGACCGGTGCATTTATCCAGGTCGGGCCGGTGCGCTAAGTTCGGTTCGTGGCAGTTTTACAGGCAGAAACCGTTGAGACCTTCCAGACCGATGGTTACGTGTCGACCGAGGGCCTGCTGTCGGCTGAACAGGTCGATGCGTTCGGTGCGGCGATCGACCGAGCGGTTGAGCGGCGAACCGCCGACGATGATCGGACACTGGCAGACAAGAGCAGCTACGAGCAGTCCTTTGTCCAGTGCATGCGGCTTTGGGAGACCGATCCTGAGGTGGCGCCGCTGACCTTCCATGCCGGACTGGCCGAGGCCGCCGCTGAGCTTCTGGGCGTAGAGCGGGTTCGGATCTGGCAAGATCAGGCGCTGTACAAGGAACCTGGTGGTCGGATAACCGACCCCCATCAGGACGCAACGTTCTGGCCCATCGGCGAAGCGCCACTGGTGTCGGCGTGGATACCGCTCGACGGCTCGACCCTCGAAGGTGGTGCTGTCGGTTATGTACCGGGTTCTCACAAGCTAGGACCGCTGAAGAAGGTCAACCTGTTGAAGACCACCGAGGCCTACGACATCCTTAGCGACCCGGCCCTCGATGGCCGTGAACCGACCTACGTCGAGGCGCCGAAGGGTGCGGTGGTGTGGCATCACGGCATGACCGTGCACGCCGCAATGGCCAACAACTCAGCGGCCACCAGGCGAGCGTTTACCGTGGTGTACATCGCAGACGGCTTCGAGCGGGCTAAGCCGTGGCCAAACTTTCCGCTCGACCGAGCCGGTGTTGGGGTTGGCGACCCGATGGAGGGCGAAGGATTGCCGCTGGCTTGGCCTCGCCGCGGCGACCAGCTCCCCGAACCGCCGTCGCTGATCGGTCAGCCGACCGGGCCCCAGAACCTCGGCCCGATGACCGACAGGCACACAAAGTGAGCGAATCGGCATCGAAACCGAATGTTCGCAAATCAAAGCCCAACGTGGTTGTGCTGTTCCCCGATCAGCTGAGGGCCGCGTCACTGCCGCTCTACGGCGAGCGCAACATCGAGACGCCGAACATCGATCGCCTCGCTGGCGAAGGGGTGCGGCTGACCAACGCCATCTCCAATTGCCCGGTCTGCACTCCGGCCCGGGCCATGCTGGTGACCGGCCGCCACCCGCAGACCACCGGGCATCTGATCAACTCCACCAGAACCCGACACTCGGAGATTTCCATCGCCGACGCCTTCGCTAACCAGGGTTATCGAACCGGCTGGATCGGCAAGTGGCATCTCCACACCGGCTCGTGGCCGGCGCTCGACCGTATGCCCATGCAACCGGACTGGGTACCTGAAGGACGGGACCGGCTGGGGTTCGAATTCTGGCGGGCCTACAACCAGCACATGGTTTACTTCGACGGCTTTGTCCAGAAGGGCGACTGGAACTACGAACGCTGGGAGGGCTATGAAACCGACGGGTTGGCGAACTACGCCATCGAGTTCATGGACCAGCAACTGGCCGCTGATCAACAGAGCGGCGGCCAAGACGCCGACCCGTTCCTGCTGTTCCTATCACCCCAGCCACCGCACTACACCCCGTTCGAGTTCGCCCCGGCCGATTGCTATGAGGGTCTACCCGATCGCTTCGAATTCCCAGACAACGTCGGCACCCGCTGGGGCGACGAGACCCACGAGATGTACCGCCATTACCTGGCCATGATCCGAGCGGTCGACAAGATGGTCGGCCGGGTGCTCGACTACCTCGACCGCACCGGGTTGGCCGACAACACCATCGTGCTACTGGCGTCCGACCACGGCACGCAGGGCGGGGCCCACGACGTGCACCCGTGGCAGAAGAAACACCCGTACGAAGAGTCGATCCATATCCCGGGCATCGTTCGCTACCCGGGCGTGATCGAGCCCGGCACGATCAGCGACGAGCTGTTCGGCATGCCGGACTTCTTCCCCACCCTCTGCGGCTTGGCCGGTGTGCCGGTGCCCCGAAGCGTCGAAGGTCACGATCTTTCGAGTGTCTTGCGACCGGGTGGTTCGGCTTCTCGCAGTCCTTCGCAGGAAGCGCTGCTGATCATGAACTTCTCGAAGTACTACGACTGGTTCGAGGACGGTGCCGAATGGCGAGGCGTTCGCACAAAGTCGTGGACCTACAACGAGTGGTTCAACGGTCACACCGAACTGTACGACCTGGTCGAGGATCCGTTGCAGATGCGAAACCTGGCCGACGATGCCGGCTACCGGGCGCAAGGCTCTGAGCTGGGCGGCGCCCTGCGCGATCTGCAGGCGGTTCGGGGCGACGAGCTGGTTGCCTGCTGCGATTGGAAACACTGGCTCGACGAGCAACGTCGAGTGGTCCGCAACGGCTTCGGCGAACTCAGCCACCCAGAAACCATCCCCGACTGGTCGCTCCTGACCTAGACAACCTGCTGGCAGGCGAACCCTGTCGGCTTCCATCTCATAGGCTCACGGTATGGAAGCCACTGTCGAAGCTCAGGTACCGCAAACCCGGCTAGCTTTTCGACTGGCTGTCGCCACGTTGCTGCTCCTCATCGCCGCAGGCGTTGGCCTTTTCCTGATGGGCATCTTCGATAGCGCACAGACCAGAGTCGAGCGTGAACATGGCATCAGCCTTCCTGAATCGGCCCGAGATATCCAAGCCATGGGAGACGCCTCAAACCAGTTCCTGCGCCTCATCAACCTCGATCGAGGGGCATCGAGCATTCTGGTCATCGACCGGCCGGACCTCGACGAACTGCTACAGGAGTTCGGGTTCGACGAGCAATCAGACAACGCTGGTCGGTTTCTTGGCGGCGCCCCGGGCAACGCCCAGTATCAACCGAGTAGTGTGCCCTGGCCCGAGGGGCTGGGTGCCAGTCCCGTAAGCGACTACGGCACTGATAACCCACCAAGCAACGGAGACTTTGCCACGCTGCAGGTCTATACGATCGACGACTCGTCGGTCGGCGTTTGGCTCTACACCGACTGGAACTGACGGTTCTCAGCCGTCGGTGACCACTGCGCTGGCGATCATTTCGTCGATCTCGGCTGCGCTGTAGCCCGCTTCGCTCAGGATCTCTCGACTGTGCTGACCAATGCCTGGGGCTGGCCCGCGGACCCCAACGTCGGCGCCCGCGACGCTGAAGGGGGCAGCAACAGTCGACACCGACCCGGCCGGGTGGCCGTCGGTGGCGGTGAATACCCCGAGTGCTGCCGCCTGGGGATCGGCGATCAGTTCAAGTGGCGTCTGGACCGGCGCCCAGGTCATACGAAAATCGTCGAGCCGGTCGGCCCACTGGGCTCGGGTCGCGCTGGCGAAGATCTCATCACATAGCGAGACGAGTAGCTCATTGTTCGCGCTGCGTCCCTCGAAGTTGTTGAACCGGGGATCCTCCTGCCACTCCGGTTTGCCTATGCACACCGCGAAGTCACCGAAGAAGTCTTTCGGCCCCGGCATGCACAGAGCGATCCAACGGTCGTCTGAGCAGCGATAGCGACAGGTCAGCGCACTCGGCCAGGCGTCGCGATGGTGCAGCGTTGGGTTCTCACCGCTGGCCAGGGTTTCCGCCAGGTCGGTGGCGATGGTCCACGCCGCCACCTGCATAAGGGCGACCTCGACGGTCTGTCCCTCCCCCGTTCTGTCTCGCAGTCGTAGCGCGGCTAGCGTCGCCGACAGCAGCGCTAGTGACGATGTGTGATCGCCCTGACCCGGTCGAAACGCCGCTGGTGGGCCTCCGGGCTCGGTCACCAGGCTCTGAATCCCGCCTCGGGCGAAGAATGCCGTCATGTCATAGGCCAGCCGCTCTGCGGCCGGCCCGGTGGTTCCGTAGCCGGTAAGCGAGGTGTGAACCACCAATGGAGCCACGCTATGGATGTCGTCTGCGGTCAGCTTGAAGCGCTGCTGACGATCGGTGGTGAGGTTGGTCAGGAAGACATCGGCTTGGCCCGCCAAGCGGTGGACCACCTCGATGGCCTCCGGATCACCGAGGTTCAGAGCCAGACCACGTTTTCCTCGGTTGTCCTGCTCGAACCATGAGTCGATCCCGGTGGCCGCGACCCTGTCTGGATTGCGCAGAATGTCGCCGCTGGTGGGCTCAACCTTGATCACCGTGGCGCCGAGGTCGGCCATCAGCGCCGCCGAACCCGGGGCGGCGATCATGTTTGCCACCTCGAGAACCCGGACCCCGCTCAGCGGGGACAGGTCCGTGTCGGTCACGACGTGATGTCGATGCGATACAGCTCGGCCGCGTTGTCCTGCATGATCATGCGGACCGCGGCCGGGTCGAGGCCGGAGAGCGTGGTNNNNTGGGGGAAGTCGGTTTCGAACATCAGACACTCGGGGCCCAGGAAATCGATAGCTGCGGCGACCATGGCCTGTTCGAACCAGAAGGTGCCGAAGAACTGCCGCCGGAAGTAGTCCGACGGTGCCATCGTCAGTTCACTCATCTCGGTCGGTGCGGTTTCCAACAGCTGGTGGTCGAGCGACTCCAGGAAGAACGGAAGCCAGCCGATGCCGCTCTCCACCGATACAAACTTCAAATCGGGGAATCGTTCCGGCACCCCGGAGTAGATCATGTTGCCGATGACCCTGGCGTTACCCATGAACAGGTTGGCCGAACCGACTGCCAACTTCCGCTCGGGGCCGAACGAAGGCCACGGTGCTCGGCCGAAGAAGTCGAGGTTGCCCTTTGACGAACCGATGTGGAAGTTCACCGGCATACGAAGGGTCGAACACAGCTCCCAGATCGGATCCCAGGCCCGCTGAGCCATATCGGGCAGGCCTGCTTCCTCGGGGTTGCTGCAGGTCACGATGCCTCGCAGCCCGTTGTCGTGGACCCGCTGGATCTCGGCGGCCGCGGCTTCCAGATCCCACCACGGCAGCAGCGCCATGCCGTAGACCCGCTGTCCGGTGGCGTCTTGGAATTCGGCAAGCGCGTCGTTGTAGATCTGCACGCTGATCAGCCGCAACATGTCGTCCGGTGACTTCAGGAAGTTCTGGTTCCCGAATCCGGCAACGTTGGGGTACATCACCTGGGCGTGCACGCCGAGGTGATCCATCATCTCGACCCTGGCCTCGGCGTCGAAGCTGGCCCGGTGGACCATCTCGTTATCCATGTCAAAGAACGCGGTGCCGGTGATCTTGGTCCCCTCGGGGTCGATCACGCTGGAAGCGATGGGCAAGCCGATGGCGATGTCTGAGTCGAACCACCACCGCCGCTTGCCGTCTTTCTCGGCCATCTGGGGAACACGGTCGACGTACTTCGATGGGGCTCGGGAGGTCCAGAGGTCATATGGCTCCGACCAGTGGGTGTCGGTATCGATGACCTTCAGACCGGCGACCAGATCTTTCGTAGGGCTCATAGGCCGAGCCTAGTACCGTCGCTTTTGCCGACAGAAGTTGAGAACAACTCAGGCGTCGGCGCAGTCAGGTCGCCGGCTAGATCCGAATCGGGTTTCTAGTCAGATGTTCGGCAGCTCGGGCAGCACCGTGTGTTCGAACAGTTCGTCGCCCATCGTCATGTGCAGCAGATCTACCCCGGCGTCACTAAGCGCCTGAAGCTGGCCGACGATGGTCTCCGGGCTGCCGATCAGCCGGGTGGCGAAACCCTCGTTGCTGTCGAGCATCGTCAGGGCATCGTCGCTGCGTTCCCACATGCCCTCGGCTCCCGAAACCCTGGAGCGGCGAGCCTCGACAACCTCCTGGTCGACCGCCGCCACCATCGCGTCGACTTCAGCCCAGGCTTCGGCGTCGGTCGCTCGACAGAGCGGGATGCCGTAGACCCCGAAACGAACGGTCCGCCCCAGGGCCGTGGCCCGGGATCGCACGTCGGCGATGATGCCAGCGATCTTGTCGACCGGCCCTCCGTTTAGGAACATCCAGTCGGAGTGTCCGGCGGCCATGTCCCGAGCGGCACCTGATTGTCCGCCCTGGAACACCTGGAGCGATGTGCTGAGCGGCGGCGGGTCGATGACTAAACCCTCTACCTGATAGAACTCGCCGTTGTAATCGACCCGTTCTCCGCTCCAGGCCAACTGCAGGACTTCGATGAACTCTCGGGAGCGGTCGTAGCGCCGGTCGTGACCCGGTTGCTCAACCCCGAACATGGCGAACTCATCGAGGTTCCAGCCGCTGGTCACGTTGATCGACCAGCGCCCCTCGGTCAACCGATCGAGTGTCGCCCCCCACTTGGCGGTCGGAGCCGGGAGGAAGAACCCAGGGTGGATAGCGGTGATCAGCCCGATGCGCTCGGTCATCGCCGCATACCAGGCGGTCATGGCCATGCAATCGTAGCTGCTGCCCTCGATCTCCTGGCCTGTCCCCCACCAGCGCTGGGCCACCAACAGGTGATCGACCCCCAAAGCCTCAGCCCGCAGGACCGGATCCTGGAGGCGGCCCACCAAATCTGCGCCAGAGCGCTGACCCAGGCGGCCCCGGCGGCCGCTATTGGACAGGTCTGTCCCGGTGGTGGCGGTCGGCGCCCACGTACAGCTCAGCACCGCCTCGTTCTACCACCTGCGGTTCCTACCGGGCAATCGTCCGTCGGCGGCAGAATTCGCTGAGCCCCGCTTGGGGGCCGGAGTGGCCATTGCGGTTGCCGACTTCTACAGTCAGGGGCTATGAGCGCACTAACTGAATCGGTCAGCCTTGAAAAGCAGGGCGAGATCGCCCTGGTCATCGTCGACAACCCTCCTGTAAACGCCCTGAGCCATCACGTTCGCCAGGGTATTCTCGACGGTATTAACGCAGCCGTAGCCGACGATGAGGTCCAAGCCATCGTCTTGACCTGCCGAGGTCGGACCTTCATCGCCGGAGCCGATATCAGCGAGTTCGGAAAGCCCCCTCAGGGCCCCGGACTGGGCGAGGTCCAGGCGGCGATGGAAAACAGCCCTAAGCCGGTCGTTGCCGGTATCCACGGCACCTCGCTCGGTGGCGGCTTCGAAGTCGCCATGTGCGCCAACTATCGGGTCTCGGTGGCAACCGCTCAGTTCGGCTTCCCCGAGGTCAAGCTCGGCCTGTTGCCCGGCGCCGGTGGTACGCAGCGTCTACCCCGGGTAACCGGTGCGGCCAAGGCCCTCGAAATGGTGGCCAAGGGTGAACCGATCAGCGCAAAAGAAGCCCTCGCCGAGGGGCTTATCGACGACATCGTCGACGATCACGAAGCCGGTGCGGTGGCCTTCGCCCGCCGAGTGCTGGCCGAAAACATGCCGCTCAAGCGGCTGCGCGACCTCACAGACAAAGTCGAAGCCGATCGGGCCAACCCCGGAATCTTCGATGAGTTCCGCAAGTCGATTGCCCGCAAGACTCGCGGTTTCGAAGCACCGGAACTGAACATCCAGTGCATCGAAGCAGCGGTGAACCTCGACTTCGACGCAGGTATCGCCAAGGAGCAGGAGCTCTTCGGCAAGCTGATGTCAGGCACCCAGTCGGCCGCCCAGCGCTACTACTTCTTCGCCGAGCGTGAAGCAGCGAAGGTGCCAGACGTTCCTCGCGACACCCCACTGCTCGATATCCAGACCTGTGGCGTGCTCGGCGCAGGAACCATGGGTGGCGGGATCGCCATGAACTTCGCAAACGTCGGCATCCCGGTCACCATCGTTGAGCGGGATCAAGCCTCCCTCGATCGTGGCCTTGGCGTCGTCCGCAAAAACTACGAACGTTCGGCCTCCCGAGGCAGCATCTCCTCCGACGATGTCGAACAGCGCATGGGTCTCATCACCGGTTCACTCGACCGGGGTGACTTCGCCAACTGCGACATGGTGATCGAAGCGGTGTTCGAGGACCTCGAACTAAAGAAGGAGATCTTCGCCGACCTCGACAAGATCTGTAAGCCAGACGCGCTACTGGCCACCAACACCTCGGCCCTCGATGTCAATGCCATCGCCGCTGTCACTTCTCGCCCCGAGAGCGTCATCGGTATGCACTTCTTCTCCCCGGCCAACGTGATGAAGCTGCTGGAGAACGTGCGGGGCGACAAGACGTCCGATCAGGTCATCGCCACCACCATGGCGGTGTCCAAGCGCATCAAGAAGATCGCCACGCTGGTCGGTGTCTGCCACGGGTTCGTCGGCAACCGCATGCTGTTCCAGCGAGGCATCGAGGCCAACAAGATCATCCTCGAAGGCGCAACCCCAGCCCAGGTCGACAAGGTGCTCTTCGACTTTGGTTTCCCCATGGGCCCGTTCGCCATGAGCGATCTGGCCGGCCTCGACATCGGCT
>JBOEHD010000171.1:2756-12565 GCA_050633745.1 Acidimicrobiales bacterium | reverse complement strand
CCTCATCCTCCGGCTCCGGGCCGTACTCAGGGGTGGGTGGGGTGTTTTCGTCTAGGGGGTAAATCGGGCGCCTGACGTTTTCGAAGGTGAACAACGAGTTGTCGCTGCTGGTTACTCCGACGCCGTTACATGGAATGTCTCTGGTCGAAATGTCGGAGAAGCCGGCTCGATAGTGAATCCGGGACTTGAGAATCAGATACCGCTTCTCGGTCGGCTCGATGCCCAGGCTTCGGAAACACCCGGGGTCCCACGGCTCCACGTTGCGGGAACAAACCACCACCTGCACTTCACCAACTTCCAGAACCGCGGTCGGGCCCATGTCAGCCTGCGTGCCCCGACCCATTGGAACGGTCACGATAAAGGTCCCGTCGCTGACCGCTCGGACCACCCCGGTGACGTCGAGCGGCTCCCCCACTCGACCGATCGCCGGCATGTCCATCTTTCCGCCGAGCGACAGGCTGACCTCGGCCCCGACCCCGGCCGCAGTCATCTGCTCCACCGCCGCCGGGTCGCAGATGCCGAACATCGCGACGTCCTGCAGCCCCTGGTCGAGCACCTCGGCCAGCACCGCCACGGTGTCCTGGGTACCGCCGGATGCAGCGTTGTCGGCATGGTCCAGCAGGATGATCGGCCCATCGTCCATCTGCTTGGCCTCGGCGATGGTCTCCGGTAGCGGCTTCGACTCGAATACAAACTCTTCCCGCTCGGCCCACGCCGCGTCGAGCAGTTCATCACGGGCCTCCTCAGCCCGGGAGCGGTCACCGTCGGCGATGGTCACTACCGACAACCCGGCCCGCCAGATATCGGCCAGCGGGAAGCCGCCGAAGACCGACGATGCCAGCAGCCCCTGGGCTTCCTGACGCCGAGCCATTTCCAGCAGCGGCCCCATCGGTTCGTCCTCGTGACCCATGCGCAGGGTTTGGGCCAGAATCGGCCTGCTGTCCCAGGCCATAACAGGGTTGATCTCGCCGTCGAGCATCCGCACCAGCAGCCGACCGGCGTGCTGACCGGCCTCATACATATCGAGATGGGGATAGGTCTTGTAGCCGACGAGCACATTGCAGTTGTCGACGATGGCGTCGGTCATGTTTGCGTGCAGATCCAGGCTGATGCCAATCGGCAGGTCGGGGGCGATCCCTCGGATCCGAGCCAGCAGCGAACCCTCGCCGTCGACCGTGGTCTCGGCCACCATCGCCCCGTGCAGGTCCAGGAAGCAGGCATCGCAGCCCGCGGCCACCGCATCGCAGATGGCGTCGGTGATCATGCGGTAGGCGTCGGCGTCGACCTTGCCGCTCGGGGCGGCGTTGGCGGCAATCGGGCTGACGATCTCCATACCCGCTTCGTCGGCCACGTCGAGGAAAGCGCCGATCCCGGTACCGGTGCCGGAAAATCGTTCGTAGACCTCCGGCCCGGTCGGAACCCCAAACCCTCCCCGGCCGAACCGCTCATAGAGCGTTGGCACCGGAGAGAACGTGTTGGTCTCGTGTTCCATCATCGCAACCACTACTCGCCTGTTCATGGCGACAAGTCTTGCCGAGCACCGCGGCACACGCATAAATGGTCGGCGGTGGCAGCGCGGCTCTACATTCGAATCATGGCTCTTCAACCAAACGCTGCCGGGCACCTGTGTTTGTCATTCGACTTCGACGGACCGTCGCTGTGGATCATGCGCAAGATGACAAGCTCGACCCCGGTCTCGCGCGGCGAGTTCGGAGCGGTGGCGGTGCCCCGCATCCTAAAGATGCTGGCAGCCCGGGATATTCCAAGCACCTTCTTTATCCCCGGTCACACCATCGAGACCTATCCCGACATCGCCAAGATGGTGGTCGACCACGGCTGCGAAGTAGGCATCCACGGCTACGCCCACGAAATGAACGGTCTGCAGTCGCTCGACGACGAACGAGCGGCGATGAGCCAGTCGATCGAGTTGGTAAGCAAACTCACCGGCACCGCCCCTACCGGTTACCGAGCTCCGGCCGGCGACCTGACGAACCAGACGATCGAGCTACTGCTTGAACATGGACTGACCTACGACTCATCGCTGATGGGCCACGACTATCAGCCGTATCAGGTTCGGGTCGGCGACCAACTCCCCGAGGACGGGCCAGCTCAGTGGGGCAGCGAAACCGAACTGATCGAACTGCCGTGGGCATGGACAAACGACGACTATCCGTACCTGGAGTTCGTGGCCTTCAAGCGCATGATCATGCCGGGGCTGGCCCGCCCCGACGACATGTTCGACAACTTCATGGGCGACGTCGAGTGGATGATCAGGGAAGTCGCCGCAGGCGTGCTCACCTTCGTGTTCCATCCCCAGGTGATCGGCCGTGGCCATCGCCTCCTAGCCATGGAACGTTTCCTCGACCGGGCGACTGAACTGGGCGTCAGCTTTGACACCATGGCCGACGTCGCCGCTGCGGTTGCCGGTGGGGCACGCTTCGGAATCGAGTCCAGCAGCTAGAACACGGGGCAGCAGACGATGCCTAAGGATTGCGTACGTATTCATACTCCCCCATACTGCGGGAGTTCATTTTCGCACCGCCGGCTGTTTCACCGCAGTCGCCGGAGCCCACGACGCTGAGGAGCACCGTGAGAGGCTTTGATTCCAAGTTCCCCGACCTGCCGACCTACATCCTCGGTATGACCAAGGAAATATGGGAGGACCGGGGCGTCGAGACGCTGCACGGCTACTACACGCCGGAGATCCCAGTGCGATCTCCGGATGGTGCGGTCATCGGCAACCAGGCGGTGATCGAGGCCACCTATGCCACGCTGGCAGAGTTCCCCGACCGACAACTGCTCGGCGAAGACGTGATCTGGAGCGGGAACGACGAAGACGGATTCCTGTCCTCCCATCGGATCTTCTCGACCGCCACCCACCTCGGCGACGGTTCGTTCGGTCCAGCCACCGGCAAACCCCTTCGATATCGGGTTATCGCCGACTGTGCGGCGATCGAAAACCAGATCTACGACGAGTGGCTGGTCCGTGATCTCGGGGCCATCGTGCGGCAACTCGGCCACGATCCCAAGGAGTTCGCCGCAGCTCAGATCCAGGCTCAGGGAGGCCCTGGCCAGGCTTCGATGCCGCTCCAAGATCAAAATGAGCCGCCAAGGGTCTATACCGGCACCGGCAACGACGACCCTGTCGGCCAGCGCTACGCCGCTGGGCTGGTCGCCCTCACAACCGATCCTGCCGTTGATGCCACCGAGATCTACGATCGAGCGGTCAACCTCGAACTCCCGGGAGGCTTTCACGGCTATGGCTGGGCCGACGCCGAAGCGTTCTGGGCCGGGCTGCGAGGGTCATTTCCCGACGCGTCGCTCGAACTGCATCACGTCATCGGGCGAAGTGACGAAGGCCTCGCGCCACGGGCCGCGGTGCGGTGGTCGCTGAACGGCACCCACACCGGGGAGGGCTCGTTCGGCCCGCCGACCGGAGCCCCGGTTCACATTATGGGAATCAGCCACGCCGAATACTGGCCGCTCGGCCTCCGGCGGGAGTTCGTGTTATTCGACGAAGTCGCGGTCTGGAAACAAATTTTGCTTCACACCGACTGACGACGCCAGCTCGTTGCTCGAGCTGGCGGGTGGGGCGACGTATAGGTCGAGACTGTTTCACTCGTCCTAAATCCGTTGACAGATAACTACGTAGTCATTAGTCTGCAGCGCGTTATCTGAACGCGCCTTACCCGGCGCGTCATGGGGAGAAGCACGTCGTATGACGATGAAGCCTTTCGAGGCGAAAGTCAGCGCTGAGGCGGTGTCGGCGTGAGCGCGCCCCGGCGTTCGTCGCGTCGCTCCCATCATCGAATTACCTCTCATGATGTGGCCGCCGAAGCTGGCGTATCCCAGGCCACCGTGGCCAGGGCCTTCTCCTCACCCGATCGTGTCGCTCCGGCCACAAAAGCCCGGGTAGACGAGGCCGCCGCTCGCCTCGGCTACGTGCCGAACGCCATCGCCCGCAGCCTGAAATCGCAGCGAACCCACATGATCGGGGCGGTCGTCCCCGCCCGGGGCGAATACTGGCAGGGTGTGCTGACCGCCTTTTCGCGACAGTTGGCAGGCAGTGGTCATCAGCTCCTGCTGTTCAGCTTCGACGACGTCGACGATGTCGACCAGGCCCTGGCCGCGGTCGATCAGTATCGGCTCGACGGTTTGATCCTGGCCTCGGCCACCATTAGCGAGCAGCGGTTGGCCAGAATGCGCCGCCCTGGAACCCCGGTCGTGGTATTCAACCAACCGGCGGCGAAGGGTCTACTCCCGCTGGTTACGGTCGACAACGAAGCTGGCATGAGCGGCCTGGCCACTCATCTGGCCGAACTCGGGGCCAAGAGTGTTCTCTACATCGGCGGCATCGCAACCGCTTCGACCGATGAGATCCGATACCGAGGGGCGGCCAAGGCCCTCGGTTCATTTGGCATCGCCTGCCCCTACATCGAGGCCGGGCAGTTCACTTACGAAGCTGGCTACGACGCCGCGGCGGCGATCGTGGCCGAGAGTTCCCTGCCCGATGCCTCCCTTCCCGATGCACTTATGGTCGGCAGCGACGAGGTGGCCTTCGGCGTCATCGACGGACTGCGCACCGCGGGCATCGACGTGCCGGGCGACATCATGGTCACCGGCTTCGACGGACTCCCCCAGGCTGCATGGTCTGGCTATGACCTGACCACCCTCGTCCAGCCGATCGATGTATTGGTGGCCGAGGCCATCGCCATCCTGCTGCGAGGTGAAGGGGTCGACGATCCGTTGGCCGTCGTCGCACCAGGCACTATTCGCATTGGAAATACCACCGGAGTTAATCATGAGTGAGATCCTGAAGGACGCTACGGCCAAAGGCGCCCACGGCGCCGATCTCGAACTGGCCGAACGAGTCCGCAATCTGATCGCCGACATCGAAACCAGGGGCGAGGCCGCAGTCCGGGAGATGTCGAGCGAGTTTGATAAATGGGCTCCCGAACAGTTCCAGCTGAGCGCGGAACGGATCGAAGAGATCGTGGCCGGGGTCGATCCGTCGACGGTGGACGACATCAAATTCGCCCAGAGCCAGATCCGCAACTTCGCACAGGCCCAGCTCGAGTCGATGCACGACGTCGAAGTCGAAACCATGCCTGGCGTGACCCTCGGCCACAAGAACCTGCCGGTGGGAGCGGTCGGGGCCTACGTGCCCGGCGGCCGTTACCCGATGGTGGCCTCGGCCCACATGAGCGTGCTGACCGCCAAGGTGGCGGGCGTGCCTCGGGTTGCCGCCTGCACCCCGCCGATCGATGGCGAAACGCCAGCCGAGACCATCACCGCAATGCACCTGGCTGGCGCCGACGAGATCTATCTGCTTGGCGGCATTCAGGCCGTCGCCTCCCTGGCTCTCGGCACCGAGTTTATGGCCCCGGTCGACATGCTGGTCGGCCCAGGAAATGCCTTCGTCGCCGAGGCGAAGCGGCAGCTGTACGGCCGGGTCGGCATCGACCTTCCCGCCGGCCCAACCGAAACCCTGCTTCTGGCAGACGACACCGTCGACGGCGAGATCTGCGCCGCCGACTTGCTCGGCCAGGCCGAACACGGCCCGACATCGCCCGCGGTGCTGCTGACCACCTCTCGCCAACTCGGACTCGACACCATCGCCGAGGTAGAGCGGCAGCTGACCGTGCTGGCCACCGCCGACATCGCCTCCCAAGCCTGGCGAGACTACGGCCGGGTCATCGTCTGTGATGACAACGCCGAGATGCTGGCCATGGCAAACGAGCTGGCCTTTGAACACGTGCAGGTCATGACGAACGACGATGACTACTTCCTGGCCAACATGACCAACTACGGTGCCCTTTTCCTCGGCCCGATGACCAACGTGTCATACGGCGACAAGGTGATCGGCACCAACCACACCCTGCCGACCCAGGGAGCAGCTCGCTACACCGGCGGACTGTGGGTCGGTAAGTTCATTAAGACCGTCACCTACCAGCGCATCACCGACCCGGCCTCCAGCGCCATGATCGGCGAATACTGCAGCCGGCTGTGCGCCATCGAGAACTTCGCCGGTCACCAGGAACAGGCCGACATCCGAGTCCGCCGGTACAGCGGGGCGAACAAGTGACATCTGATGTAGTGCTCACCGTCGAGGAGGTGGCCCGCCGGGTCATCGAACCCGATCGATTCGTAGCCGACACATCGGCCTTCATCGACGTGCGCATTCCTGGCTCGGCGGGTAAAGCCAGCTACTCGTTCATCGGCCCCGGCGTTTCGCAGAACTCCGATCAGACGGTCAACCTGACCGAGCCCCACGGGTTCAATATCGGCGCCGCCACCCTGCCAAACGGGGTCGTCAACAACCCTCACATGCACTACACCTCAGAGGTCTTCATCTGCACCCGAGGCCGGTTCGAGGTCCGGATCGGCCAACACGGCGAGCAGACCCTGGAGATCGGCCCCGGCACTGTCTTCTCCGCTCCGACCTGGGTGTTCCGCGGTTTCACCAACATCGGCGAAGACGACGGCTGGCTGTTCACCGTGCTAGGCGACGACGACACCGGCGGCATCCTGTGGGCACCGCAGGTGCTGACCGCGGCCGCCGAGACCGGGCTCTACCTTTCGCCCGATTTCGAAGTGATCGATACCACCGCTGGCCAGTCGGCAGACAACTCCATCGCCCCCATCGACGAAGACCTGCTGAAGGAACTCGACAGCTATTCCGACTCGGAGCTGGCGGCCCATGCCGTGAGGCAGGATCAGCTGACCTGGTCCGAGCGCTCGTTGCTGAGCAGTGTCATCCCTGGCCATGAGGCCGCGGTGGCCCCGGTCATTGGCTTCGGCATCAGCGAAGACCGGCGTCACCGAGCGGCGATCACCAACTATCACGGCTTCAGCATCGAATGGCTGCGGCTCGCACCCGGAGCGTCGATGGGTCTACACCGCCTCGACCAACCACAGGTTGTGCTTCCAGACGAGGGGCAGTGGGAGATCAGCTACAACCAACCTGGCCAACAGCTCTCGGCAACGCCCGCCTGCGGGTCGGTCGTTTCTGTGCCAGCAGGCTGCTGGCGAAACCTAACCAATGTTGGCGACACCGACGCCCTCGCTCTCGTCGTCTGCAACGGCGACGCCCCGGCTCGTCTCACATGGGATCAGGCCATAGTCGACCAGGCTGGGCGCAGCGGCTGGGGTCGCGATGCCAGCGGCTACCTGGCACCACTTACTCTGCTCGGCCGTTCGAGCCAGACAACCGACCTTGCAATACAAACCACTCAAGAGGAGAGGAAACAGAAATGAATACAAACAAACGGAGGTGGTGGCAGCTTGTCGCCATGCTCCTCGCAATGAGCATGTTCGCCGCCGCTTGCGGTAGCGATGACAGTGACGAGGTAGAGGGTTCCGGCGACTCAACCGAGGCAGCCGAAGAATCCGATTCCGATTCCGACTCAGAATCGGCGATGGAAGAAGAATCGGATGAGGCAATGGACGAAGGCGAAGACGCCATGTCCATGATCTCCGACGACTGCCCGATCGCCGACCCAGCCGAGTCGACCACTATCGACCTGATGGGCTGGGAGTTCCCGGTAACCGAGGCCATCGGCGACGAATTCGGCGACTGCTCGACCGACAACCTGTCGATCAACGTGCAGCTGCTCGACAACACCGCTGCCCAGGACCAAATCAACCTGGACTTTGCAACCGGTGCACCCGAGTTTGAGATCGTTCACGCAACCGACTCGCTGGTCGGAACCTGGGCCGACAGTCTCGTCGACCTCTCCCCGTTCATCGAGCAGTACCGCGATGAGTTCGACCTCGACGACATCCCGCAGGCCATGTGGGACGGCGCAACGGTTGACGGCAGGGTCCTCGGTGTTCCGCTGTTCAGCAACACGATGCACTTCTTCTACAACACGGAGATCCTCGCTGACAACGGCCTCGATGTTCCCGACACGTACGACGACGTGATCGCCGCATGCGGAACACTCAAGGACGCCGGCTTCGATGATCCGTTCAACATCAACCTCAGCGCAGGCTGGGCCTGGGAGATCGAGTTCAGCAACCTGCTGAAGTCGGTCGGTGGCAATGTCGTCAACGACGACAACACCGCCGGTTGGAACACCCCTGAAGGTCTTGCAGCGGTCGAGAAGCTCGTCGAAGTTTCCGATGCCTGCATGAGCGACGCCGGACGGGCCTTTGGCATCGACGACGCCGAAGCCGCCCTTCGGGCCGGTGAGCTCCCGATGGCCACAATCTGGGCTTCTCGGGCCGCGCAGATGGACGATCCCGAGAACTCTCTTGTCGTAGACAAGATCGGTTTCGCTCCGGCTATCCGTACCTCAGCTGATTCGCTGCGGAACGGTCCTGCTTTTGTTGACTACTACTCCATCCCCGCCGGTGGCAGCGTCGACGCTGAGTTGGTGTTCAAGGTCATCATGGCCGCCATCGACCTCGAGTCACAGAACGCCGCCGCGGCTCACGCCGCTCCTGCCAGGCTGAGCGCCTCAAACGCCGATGCTCCTCGCAACGGCCAGGCTTCGGTCACGAGCGTCGCCGAAGGTGTTGGCGCCCGGATCAAGAACCCCGCTCTCCCTATCGCTCAGGGTGTGCTCGGTTCTGCTCTGCTTGAGATCACCGGTAGCGGAGCCGACGCGGCGACGGCGCTAGCCGATGCCGAAGCGGCATACATCGAAGAAGCCACTGCAGCCGGGTTCCTCGGCTAGTAATACCGCAAGGTAATGGGGGTCGACGTCGCTAAGCGGTGTCGACCCCCGCATCAATCCGAACGATCACAGCACGTCACAACCATTGGGGGGCATGAGTGAATAAGAAGACGTTCTGGTGGTTCACGATCCCCAGCGTGTTCATCATGGCGGCGCTCATGGTGTTCCCGCTGCTGACCACCATCTACCTTTCCTTCAACCGGATCTTCCTCCGAGACCTTGGAACTAGAGAGTGGATCGGACTCGAGAACTACACCGACGTTCTCACCGATCCCGACTTCTGGGCCGCCTTCCGGCTGACCATTCTCTACGTGGCCATCGTGGTGCCGGTTCACATCGTGCTCGGCCTCGGCCTGGCCAACCTGCTCGACCGAGTTAAGCGGGGCCGTGGTATCTACATGGCCGCAATGCTTCTGCCGTTCGTCGTTACCCCGGTCGTCGGAACCCTCATGGTCCGAGATCTCTTCGACCGCGGCGGGCTGATCGCCTGGCTGTGGGAGATGATCACCGACGATCCGTTCGTGATCACCACCGGCAACGTCAGGTGGGTGATCATCCTTCACGGCTTGTGGGCCATCACCCCGTTCGCTGTCATCACCTTCTTCGCCGGTCTACAGACAATGCCGGAAGAGCGCATCGAAGCAGCAGACATGGACGGCGCCGGTTTCTGGGCAAAGCAGCGATTTGTGGTGATCCCCCACCTGCGTTCGCTGATCACCTTCGTGCTGCTGATCACCATCATGGACGCCTACCGAGTCTTCGACTCGTCGTTCGTCTTCGGCCAGAGTGTTGGGCAGGCCGCCCACACCCTGCAGGTCTACAACTTCGAAGTTGCGCTCAGCGCCCAATTCGGCCGGGTCGGTAAGGGCAACGCAGTTGCGGTGATCACCGTGATCGGCATCTTCGTCGTACTGATCCCATTCCTCCGCAAGTCCTACAAAGAACAGATTGCCGAGCGATAACCATGCTCCGTAACTACGCAAAGACGTTCGGCATCCACGCCACCCTGTTTGTCACGGTCATCATCACTTCGGTGCCGTTCTATTGGGCGGCGCAGAACTCGATCAAGTTCACCAGGGACACGATCTCGTCTACCCCGACGCTGTGGGGCTTCGACATCACCGCCGA